>JALFCG010000088.1 GCA_022771265.1 Prevotella sp. | reverse complement strand
CCCTACCTGCTCCCCATTGGTGCCACTACACTCTCTTCAAGCGAAGTGTTGAACAACGACGGCTACGGATTCGCCGAGACCTACGTTGGCGACGACGTTCCTGTCGTATATACAACTATCGAGAAAGCATACAAATAACATAATGACAAGAACATCATCACGAATATGAAAAAGAAATCAATATACATGTTGTCTGCCATAGCAGCACTCGGACTGACATTCGCAAGCTGCAGCGACGACGATGAGTCAACGATGTCAAGGCTCTTCCGCCCCATCTTCAGCGACGTCATTGCAGGACTTGACGACGACAACGTGCCTTACCTCACCATGAAGTGGGACAACTACACCAATGCCAACCAGTACGTGGTCAAGGTCGTAAACACCAATGGCACCGACTCTACCACCGTAGAGACCGACACCACCTTCGTCACCATCAACAATCTTGCCTACGACCAGGACTACAACGTCCACATCACGGCAAAGAACACTGTAACGGGTGCAGAATCAAAGGTTTACACCGAAGTGGCAACGACCCTCGACTATCCTACCCAGTTGAAGACCGTGGCAGCCACCAACGTCATCGACACCCAAGCCCGCATCGTTTGGAACACTACCAGCGGAGAGGACGCGGTGAAATATGACAAGCTCATCGTTAAACTGTCTGACACCGAGGAAATCGTGTCGGAATACGAACCGACAGAAGAAGATCTTGCTGCCGGCGAGCACATCTTCAAGAATCTTGAGCCAACGACGGAATATCAAGTAGAAGCATACCTCGGCGGACAGTACAAAGGCAAGCGACTATTTAAGACCACTGCTCCTGAGAGCTATGAAGGCAACGTCGTTGACCTCCGAGGCATGGACGACGACACAGCCTACCAGTTCCTCTCAACCGAATCGGTCGATTCCATCATCGCCCTATATCCTGACCAGGACATAACAATCGTGTTTGAGGGCGGTCAGACCTATCGTCTGCCTACCGTGGCACTTCCTTCCACCACGGGCAAGCTCCTCTTCACCACAGGTCTCACCCTTGCCGGCAACACCAAGTTTGCTGTCACCGGTAACTTCGATGTTGCAGCCGGAGCTTCTGTCGGAGGTATTGAACTTCAGAAGATTGAGTTCACCGACGACCCGTCGAAACTAAAGACCAGCTCTAACTTTGGCGGAACCTACCTGTTCAACCTCGGAGGCAAGAACTCCTATCTTGGAGAGGTCAACATCCACGACTGCTCAATAAAGTACAAGCGCGGATTATGCCGTGTGAAGGAAGCCGCAGTCATCGAGAACTTCATCATCGACAACTGCATCCTCGACTCCATCGGCGGCTACGGTCTGACCAATGCCGATAACGCAGCGGCAGAGGTTCGCAACGTCAAGATCACCAACTCCACACTGTCAAACATTGCCGTTGGCTTGGCTGCCACAAAGGGTCCTGACCCTGTTTCGGTGACCATCGAGAACTGTACATTTGCTTACTGCATTCAGAAGGGCAAGTACTTCATCGACTTCAACAAAAAAGCCGCCAAGACAATAAAGATAAGCAACTGCCTCTTCGGCGTCTCTGGTGCCACAACCAAGGCATTAGCACCACTGATGGCATGGCGCGGCAACACTGCCCCACAAGTCATCGACCTGTTCTTCACCAAGGACTTCGAGTGGGCGGCCAATGAAGACGGGTCCCCAGTGTCGATGTTCGACGGCACTACCATCTCTACTGACATGGCAGGCACGTTCAAGAGTCCTCTGACGAGCGACTTCACCATCGTCAACACTGTTGACTTCAAGATTTCCAAGCCAGGCGACCAGCGTTGGTATTAATCCGGCTACAGTCATCGTTGTGGGTTAACTTCCTCTTTGGGGTTAACCCACATTGTTTTTTCATTCCTTCTACCAGAAGTGAAGAAAAAACGGGAGAATATTTGGAGAAAAGGAAATTAATTCGTAATTTTGCAGCGGATATACTAAAATACAAGAAACAACCGGTAATTATTATGACTACATTAAAACAAATCAGGACAATGCTTGCTGCCATACTACTATGCCTCGCAAGCATCACAGCCGCACAGGACAGTACACCAGCCTTCCCAGGTGCGGAAGGATTCGGACGCTACACCACGGGAGGACGCGGAGGCAACGTCTATCACGTCACATCACTCGCCGATGACAACTCGGAAGGCACGCTCCGCAATGCTCTCGAAAAGCCCGGGGCAAAGACCATCGTCTTCGACGTTTCAGGCACCATCCACCTGCAGTCACCGATAAATATAAGTGTAGGCAACGTCACCATCGCCGGACAGACGGCTCCCGGCGACGGCATCTGCGTTGCCGACTATCCTGTGTCAATTAAGGCCAACAACGTCATCGTCCGTTATATGCGCTTCAGGCTCGGCAATAAGAACGTGTTGCTAAACGGTGCTGACGGATGGGATGCCTTTGGTGGCTTCGACAACCAAGACCTCATTATCGACCACTGCTCGGTCAGCTGGTCTATCGACGAGTGCCTATCTGTGCTTGGCAACAAGAATACCACGGTGCAGTGGTGTCTCGTGGCACAGAGCCTTGTAAACTCAGGACACTCCAAGGGACCCCACGGCTACGGAGGCAACTGGGGAGGCTCGGGTGCGTCGTTCCACCACAACCTCCTCGTCCACCACACCAGCCGCACGCCACGCCTTGGCCCGCGTCCGACGACACAGCTCGACGAGCGAATGGACATGCGCAACAACGTCATCTATAACTACGGCAGCAACGGATGCTACGGTGGCGAAGGCATGAAGGTCAACATCGTCAACAACTACTACAAGCCGGGACCTGGCTCGCCAACCGACAAGAAAGGGTATCGAATAGCAGGCATAGGCATCAGAAACGACGCTTACATCACCAAATACCCCGACTATGCCCCAGCCCACCACCTTTGGGGGAAATTCTACGTCACAGGCAACTACAACACGAAATATCCCAAGGTCAACAGCGACAACTGGACCTATGGCATCATCGAGCAAGTCATCGAAAGCGACTGCGACGGCACCTTCACCAACGTGACCAAGGACACGATAAAGCTTAGCCAGCCCATCGACTTCATGCTCACCACCACCCACAGCGCCGAGGATGCCTACGACCGCGTGCTCAGCTATGCCGGCGCGAGCCTCCACCGCGACAGTTTCGACAAACTGATGGTCAGCGACACACGAGAAGGAGTGGCAACCTACACCGGCAACGGACTGAGCAAGGGATTCGTCAACTCCCAGGACGACAACCGCCCGTCAGACGCGTCAGCCGACTGGACCCCATGGCCTACTCTCGCCACCGCCCCTGCCCCAACCGACACCGACGGCGACGGAATGCCTGACTCGTGGGAAACAGCCAACAACCTCGACCCTAACGACCCCGACGACGGCAAGGCGAAACGCGCCGACGGCTACACCAACCTTGAAGCCTATCTCAACTCCATTGTCGCCGACATCACCGAAGCCCAAAACCTCGGAGGCACACAACTCGAGAGCGGCGAATTTCCTGACGACGATCCCACAGTATCCTCCTACGTCATTGCCCCCGAGACAAGCAACGGCGACTGGACCTTCACCAACGGCTGCAAGATCTCTACCGAGAAGGATTACCAGGAATCGAGCAAATGCGGCATACAGTCCATCAAATATTCCAACGGAGTCACCTACACCATCCATCTTCCCGAAGGAGTCACCGTCAGCACTGTTGACTTTCAAGGCTTCACCAACTTGGACAACGAGGAAGGCTACCTGTCGCAGCTCAACGGCAAGTCGTTCGGTGTCAACGACTACGTCTTTCCCTCCCGCACAGGCGGCAAGGCAGTGTCCCATAGCATCGCCCTCGACACTCCTGCCAACGAAGTGACGTTCAAGTTCGTCAAACAGGTAGCCACGAGAATCACGCTCACCCCGACATCAGCCACCTCTGTCAGACCGGTCCCGACCGTTTCACCATCCGACGAAAAGACCTACGACCTCGGCGGCCGCAGGGCGACCAAAGGCCTCGTCATCAGCAGGCAAGGCAAACGCATAGCAAAATAAGAATTGCAGTATTAAACAAAACAGACTTACGCTTATGAATATTAAGAGAACAACAATCCTTGCTGCCATGGCATTATTGGCAGTAGCAGTAGTGGCATCAACATACTTTACCACAACGAGTGTCGAAAACGTTGCTGTAGGCGATACACGACAATTGCCCACACCTACCAAGAGTGCGAAAATGACCCTTATGGAGTCGCTCCAAAAGCGCCACTCTCCAAAGGAGTTCAGCACAAAGGATGTTTCCGAGGCTGACCTTGCCGAACTGCTTTGGGCTGCCTGTGGCATCAATCGCCCGGAGAGCAAGAAAATCACAGCCCCGTCGGCAATCAACGCACAGGACATCAACGTTTATGTCTGCACAAAGGACGGAGCATGGCTCTACATCGCCGACGGCAACATGCTTAAGAAGGTGAGCGACAAAGACTTGCGTCTCTCTATAGCAAAGGGTCAGGAGGCAATGGCTTCCGCACCGGTATTCCTCGTGCTCGCCAGCGACCACACCAAGTTTGGCAAACTTTCAGACCGTGCTGATGTCATGGGTGCCATAGATTCCGGATACGTGTCGCAGAACATCTGCCTCGCCTGCACCGCCCTTGGACTTGCCACACGTCCGAGAATGTCGATGGACAAGGAGACCTTGGCAAAGGAGTTGCAGCTCGATGAAAACCATTCCCTGCTGCTTAACCATCCTGTAGGATACGAGAAGTAAACCATCGACCTTACGATGTTTCAATATCGACAAGTGGATTCGCCAATATCTACTTGTCGATATTGCTTTATCGACAAGTCGTTCAACCTTTCAAGCATAACTTATGCTTCGCCGACTGTCAAGTTATGACAGCCGACTGTCATAACTGTGACAGGCGTGCCGAAGACGTTTGACTTTGTCGATTAAGTCGTTTGGGGTGATGGATGAAGAAGTCTTGCTGCCAGTGTAAGCCTTTCCACGCTGCCAGTTGTATATACTCCAGCTCCGCTGACACTCTACACTCTACAGAAAAACTTCGGTCGCAATATGATTATTAGTTCAAGTTTCCGGATAACCAAAAAGCAAGGAGCACAGCAAAAAAAAACGCTTTTATTTGCATATATCGGGGAAAAGCCCTATCTTTGCAAAAGATAAGAAAAACAGAATGGCTATGAAGACAAACAGAATATGCAAACCGTCAGGCAACGAAACGGCTGACAGAAATGGAGGAAGCGAGAGATGAGACAGAAAATCGACTGCTTCCTCACGTGCGACTGCATCGACAACCTTAAGGAGGAAATAGCAAGACTGAGAAACAGCCGCACCATACAAAACATCGTACTGCTCACGGCTGACGCCAGCGACAACGGCGACGACTATCCCGAGGGATGCACGCTGATGGAAGTCGATAGCCCGAGAAGCGCAGAGACAATAAGGAAAATAGCCGCCACGGCAACGGCGGAATACATCCTCTTCCTCACAAAGGCGACAACACTGACCATTGGGCAGACTGCCCTTGAGCGATTGCTGCGAGTGGCAAGCGACTCCAACGCAGCCATGGTGTATAGCGACCACTACTCAGTGGAAGGCGGAAAGCTCGTCAACCATCCCGCCATCGACTACCAAAAGGGTAGCGTCAGGGACGACTTCGACTTCGGCTCGCTGATAATGATAAAGACACCGTTAGTACAGAAGTACGCACGGGAGAACCAAGACAGTCAGCTCGCCTTCGCCGGCCTCTACGACCTCAGGCTGTTCCTGAGCCGTGAAGGCGAGATATTCCACCTCAACGAATTCTTATACACGGAAGAAGAACAAGACCTCAGGGCAAGCGGACAGAAACAGTTTGACTATGTCAACCCCGCCAACCGGAAGGTGCAGGTAGAGATGGAACAGTGCGTCACACGACACCTCGAACGGATAGGCGCGCTCATCGACACCTCCGACTACAAGACTCCCGACTTCAACGAACAGGACTTCGACACGGAGGCCACGGTGGTCATACCAGTCAGAAACCGCGAGCGAACCATACGCGACGCCATAGAAAGCGCACTCAGCCAACGCGCCGGCTTCGACTACAACGTCATCGTGGTTGACAACCACTCTACCGACCACACCGGCGACATCGTGGAGGAGATAAGGCAGAAAGACCAAAGGCTCATACACATCATACCCGAACGAAACGACCTCGGGATAGGCGGATGCTGGAATCTCGCCATCAACGACGCACGCTGCGGACGCTTCGCCGTGCAGCTCGACAGCGACGACCTGTACAGCGGCGACGACACGCTGCAGCGCATAGTCGATGCCTTCAAGCGCGACAAGGCCGCCATGATTATCGGTTCATACCGCATGTGCGACTTCGACCTCAACACCTTGCCGCCCGGACTCATCGACCACCACGAATGGACCGACGAGAACGGCCCTAACAACGCCCTCCGCATAAACGGGCTTGGCGCACCAAGAGCCTTCTTCACGCCACTGCTCCGACAGATACAGTTTCCCAACACAAGCTACGGCGAGGACTATGCCCTCGGCCTCATCTTCTCGCGCCGCTACCGCATAGGGCGCATCTTCGACGAGCTGTACCTCTGCCGACGCTGGGGTGGCAACAGCGACGCCGCCCTGAGCATTGAGAAAATCAACGCCAACAACCTGTACAAGGACCGCCTGCGCACCCTTGAAATATCAGCACGCCAGCAGATGCTCAAGGGCAAGGAGGACATCATGGCCGACACGCCCCTGCTGCGGTTCTTCAACAGGCAGGTGGAGACATGGGACGACGCACGCCGCCGCTACCGCGACCTGCAGAAGGTGGAGACACGCGAACTGCAGTATGAAGACCACACGCTGACCCTTCAGTACAATCCCGCGCGCATCACCTCCACGGGAGCAAGCATCGACAGAAAAGCGATAGCCGAACGGCCTTGCTTCCTCTGCGAGGCAAACCGTCCGCAAGAGCAGTTCAAGAAAATCATCGACGACCGCTTCGAGCTGCTCGTCAACCCCTACCCCATCCTGCCCACTCACTTCACCATACCCTCGAAGCGACACGAGCCGCAGCGCATCAAGGGGAACTTCGACGAGATGATGCGACTGCTCACCGACTACCCCGACCTCATGGTGTTCTACAACGGACCGAAATGCGGCGCGTCAGCTCCTGACCACGCCCACTTCCAAGCCGGCACCAGCGGACTGCTGCCACTCCAGCAGAGCTGGCAACGGCTGAGCCGCAACCTCTCGCCGATGATTACCATCGACGACACTAACGGCATCTGGCAAGTGAACGACTACATCTGCTTCGCCCTGCTCATAAAAAGCACCGACCCGAAGACGACGGAAAACCTCTTCAACCGCGTCTATCACGCACTGCCCACCAACGGCAACGAGACCGAACCCATGATGAACATCATAGGCTGGCGAAGGGCTGACGACTACATCGCAGTGGTCATCCCGAGGTCGAAGCACCGCCCCGACTGCTACCACGCGGAGGACGACAGACAATGTCTCGTCAGCCCGGGAGCCCTCGACATGGCAGGACTCATCATCACACCACGCGAGGAGGACTTCAGAAGGCTCAGTGCAGAAAAGGCCGTAAGTATAATAAAGGAAGTGGCACTTGACGACGACAACGCGGAAGCAGTTAGGCAAAGGCTGAAACGGCAGACCCTCGCCTCACGGCAGCAAAAGGCTTACGACAAGGAACCGGAAGTGACAGTCGGAATACTCAGTGGCGAGAAAATCAGCTTCCGCCTCAACAACTCCTACACGGCAAAGGGAGAGATAATCGAAGGACCGCAAGAAGTGGAATTCTCGGAAGGCGGTATCCTGTGGAGAGGAAACCTGTACCGCGAGCTCACCTTCTCGCCACAGGACAACAACGCATCCTTCTCCCTCGACAACGTGACCATCGGCATCGACTTCCACTGGCAACAACAGCGCACGCTGACCTTCAACGGCACGCTATGCCTCGTGGTAGAGTCAGACAAGATAACCGCCATCAACCGCCTGCCCGTCGAGCAATACCTCGCCAGCGTCATCTCAAGCGAAATGAAATCGACATCCTCGGCAGAGCTGCTCAAGGCTCACGCCGTCATCTCACGCAGCTGGCTGCTTGCCCAGATGGAGAAGCGCCAGACCCTCAAGGACGGAGCCAACAACTTCTTCTCGTTCGTAAAGAAGGACGACGAAATCATCAGATGGTACGACCGCGAGGACCACACCATCTTCGATGTGTGTGCCGACGACCACTGCCAACGCTATCAGGGCATCACCGAGACAGGACGCAAGGAAGTGCAAGACGCCGTCAGGGCAACACGCGGACAGGTGCTGGCTAACGGCGAAGAGATTTGCGACGCGAGGTTCAGCAAGTGTTGCGGAGGAGTGAGCGAGGAGTTCCAGTACTGCTGGGAAAACACTCCCAAGCCTTACCTCACGGCAATACGCGACGGCAACGGCAACGTGCCCGACCTCAGCGACGAAGGAAGGGCAGAGCAATGGATAAGGACCTCACCCGACGCCTTCTGCAACACCAACGACCGCGAGGTGCTCTCCCAGGTGCTCAACGACTACGACCAGGCGACGAGTGACTTCTACCGCTGGAAAGTCAACTACTCGCAGGACGAACTGAAGACATTGGTAAGCGAGAAGCTCAAGGACGACTTCGGCGACATCATCGACCTTGTGCCCCTCGAGCGCGGGAAAAGCGGACGCATCAGCCGACTGAAAATCATTGGAACGAAAAAGACACTCACCGTAGGCAAGGAACTGGAGATAAGGCGGGTCCTGAGCCCGACACACCTCTACAGCAGCGCGTTCGTCATCGACCGTGAGGACACAGGCAGCGACAACATACCCCAACGCTTCGTCATCACCGGTGCCGGATGGGGACACGGCGTTGGACTCTGCCAGATAGGAGCCGCCATGATGAGCGAGCAAGGCTACACTTACGACGCAATCCTACTCCACTACTACCGCGGAGCAGAAATAAGAAGAATGTATGAATAACAAAAGACGTATGACAAAGAGAAATCCATGGGCATGGGTGCCATCGCTGTATTTTGCGGAAGGCATACCCTACGTCACAGTAATGACCATCTCGCTCATAATGTACAAACGAATGGGCATGTCGAACACCGACATCACACTCTACACCTCGTGGCTATACCTTCCTTGGGTCATAAAGCCATTCTGGAGCCCTTTCGTCGATATCATCAAAAGCAAGCGATGGTGGATTGTCACCATGCAGCTGCTCATAGGAGCATCGCTCGGCGGGGTGGCGTTCACCATTCCCACCTCGTGGTGGCTGCAGGGCACGCTATGCTTCTTCTGGCTGATGGCATTCTCAAGCGCCACACACGACATTGCAGCCGACGGCTTCTACATGCTCGGCCTCAACCACCACCAGCAGGCATGGTTCGTCGGCATAAGGTCAACGTTCTACCGCATTGCCACCATCTTCGGCCAGGGCATGCTCGTGGCACTGGCAGGCAACATTGCCGTCTTGACACGCAACGTCAGATACTCCTGGAGCCTGATGTTCTACTTCGCGGCAGGACTGTTCATCGCCCTGTGGCTATACCACAGCTGGACCCTGCCAAAGCCAAAGGAAGACAGCGAGCACGGGAAAATGGGCGCGAAAGAACTTGCCAAGGAACTGGCTACAACCATTCGCTCGTTCTTCTGCAAGCCCCAGGTACTCGTCGGCATCTCGTTCATGCTCTTCTACCGCATGCCGGAAGGCCTGCTCGCCAAAGTGTCGGCACTCTTCCTCGTTGACCATCAGCACAACGGCGGACTCGGGCTCTCCGACTCCGAATACGGCCTGGCGCAAGGCACCGTGGGCATCATAGGCCTTACCCTCGGAGGAATACTCGGAGGAATAGCCGCCAGCCGCCACGGACTAAAGCGCTGGCTGTGGCCAATGGTCATGGCAATCACCCTGCCCGATATTGTGTATGTCTATCTCAGCTACGCCATGCCCTCCAACCTCTTCGTCATCTCGGCGGGCATATTCATCGAGCAGTTCGGCTACGGCTTCGGCTTCACAGCCTACATGCTCTACCTTATTTATTATAGCCAAGGCGAGCACAAGACCAGCCACTACGCCCTCTGCACCGCATTCATGGCCCTCTCGATGATGTTGCCCGGCCTCGTCGCCGGTGCCTTGCAGGAAGCCGTCGGCTACCGAGCGTTCTTCATAATTGTCATGGTAGCCTGCTCGATGACCTACATCGTTGCCTCACGACTGAAAATAGACCCCGACTTTGGCAAGAAAACAACCGAATAGGGCAATCCCTACCGCAGAATAGGAATTTTTCCCGACGACATCAGTAGTTTTTCGCTAATTTTGCAGTCAAAACAATAACAGTACAAAAAAAACACTTACGATTATGAAAACAATGACAAGCAAATTCGGCTTGATGATGATGATAATCTTATCAGCCTTCACATTTACCAGCTGTGACGAAGACACAGAGATGGCATGGGACCTCGACGGCATCTGGCAAGGTACCATCAACGGCGACTACTACGACGACCGCTACGGATATTCCGAAAATTGGGACACGGAGATAAAATTCGTACAAAACGGCGACTTCTCACGTGGAGGATGGGGCGAGGAACGAGACTGGGACTACCGCGGAAGATGCTACACCAGCTCCTTCAACTGGACGGTAAGAAACGGGCGCATCTATATGGACTACGACGACGGCTACCGCATCATCATCGACCGCTACGACCTATACTCACGCGGCGGCACCCTGAGATTCAAGGGATATTTCGAGGACTACGACAGCGGCAGGCAGCTTGCCTACTTCGACTTGCTGAAGGTGTATGAGTGGCACGACTACTCCAAGAAGCAAAACGACAGCGGATTGTTTGACGACGAAACAACACCAAAAGAAGGCGAAAAACAGCAATAAACCGCTGCGGCTAACAAAAAAAACATAAATATTCGCGCTCTTTTTTGCATAGTTCATATTTATACACTAACTTTGCACCTTAAAGACAACGAGCGCAAGCAAAATGGTAAAAGACAACAACAAAAGACGGCTCATCGGCATGACCTTCCAACAGATAAAGGATATCGTTGCCGAAGCCGCTTTGCCGAAGTTCACGGCTTCACAGATAGCCAAATGGCTCTACCAGTCCGGAGCGGCCTCCATCGACGAGATGACCAACATCTCAAAGGCGGGGCGCGCCAAACTGGCAGAGCTTTCTTGTGTCGGCACGATGCCGCCACTCGACTGCCAACGCTCGAAGGACGGCACCATAAAATACCTCTTCCCAACGGAAAACGGCAAGTTCGTAGAGACGGTTTACATTCCCGACCACGACCGCGCCACGCTATGCGTGTCGTCGCAGGTAGGATGCAAGATGAACTGCCTCTTCTGCCAGACAGGCAAGCAAGGCTTTGAAGGCAACCTCACCGTGGCTGACATTCTTAACCAAATATGCGCACTGCCGGAGAGGGACAAGCTCACCAACATAGTGTTCATGGGGCAAGGAGAGCCGATGGACAACCTTGACAACGTAATCGCCGCAACGCAGATACTGACGGCTGACTACGGTTTCCAGTGGAGCCCGAAACGCATCACCGTCAGCAGCGTGGGAATAAAGAACAAGCTAAAGCGGTTCCTCGACGAAAGCGAATGCCACATTGCCATCAGCATGCACTCGCCGCTGCCCGAACAACGGCTGAAGCTCATGCCTGCGGAAAGGCAGATGTCGATAGCCGATGTCGTCGCACTGTTGAAGCAATACGACTTCACCCACCAGCGCCGGGCATCGTTCGAATACATCATGTTTAGCGGTGTCAACGACTCAATGGTTCACGCACGCGAAATTGTCAGGCTCACCGCAGGGCTTGAATGCAGGGTAAACCTCATACGGTTTCACGCCATACCTGACGTTGACCTGCCCGAGTCGGACATGAAGCGAATGGAGTCGTTCCGCGACTATCTCACTGCCCACGGCGTGTTCACCACCATCAGGGCAAGCCGCGGCCAGGACATCTTCGCCGCCTGCGGACTGCTCTCAACAGCGAAAAAGGCAATGCAGGGTGATTAGGCGGATAATACATATAATAATAGGTGGAACAGTGCTCGCGGCTTGCGAAGGCAACGGCATTGGAAAGCCTGAAAGCGTCGGGGAGCCATTCGAGATAACCGTCATTGCCGACAACAACGACTTGGCGGAAACGGCAAAGGGATTCTTCAGTTGTAACGAACCGGCGATGCCACAGGCTGAATGCCTCTATACGACCAGGGTGATGGAGAGTGTCAACGATGTCACACGATTCATGCGAAACCTCGTCGTCGTGAGGAAGAAACCGGGGAAAACGAGACTCAGATATGAGCGCAACCCTTACGCTAACAACCAACTGATGGCAGTAATCGACGTTGAATCAAAACGGCAACTGACGCATGACAGCGCAAGACTGGCTGACGCCGTCAAGGGCCTGATAATCGGGACTGAAGCCACAAGAGCTGTCGGAGGCGACAGTCAGAACCACAATCTGAAGTTCTCGAAAGAAGTGAAAGAGACGACAGGTCACGACATGACGATACCGGCTTACATGACTACGTCGAAACGCGGAAAGGACTTCATCTGGATGTCAGACAACGGCAATAAACTGATGCGCAACATCTGCGTCTATGCCATCAACGGAACAATACACTCCCGACAGAACCTTATAGACAAGCGCGACAGCGTCATGGCTGCAAACATCAAGGGCGAACGGGAAGGAATGGAGATGGCGACAGAGAGGCGTGCCGACATCCTGTTCGAAGAAAAGCAGGGACTGGTAGTCGTCAGAGGTCTGTGGATGATGAAGGGCGACGCTATGGGCGGACCTTTCGTCAGCGTCACGACAATCGACACCGTCAGGGGAAGAACCGTCACCGCCGAAGCCTTCATCTACGGTCCGTCGGCAGCCAAGGCGAAGGCGATGAAGCACCTCGAAGCCTTCCTCCTTACCCTAAAATAAGAATAATTTAAAAATACAACAAACGACATAACATAATGGAAGACAAACTTGTACGCGTTGCAATAACGCATGGAGATACTAACGGCATCGGCTACGAAATAATTCTCAAGACCTTTGCCGACCCTGAGATGTTTGAACTATGCATACCGATTGTTTACGGTTCGCCAAAGGTGGCAGCCTATCACAAGAAGCTGCTCTCGATGCAAACGAACTTCAGCATTATCGACAAAGCGGAGGACGCAAAGCCGGGAAGGCTCAACATCATAGCCACATTCGACGAAGAAGTGAAAATCGACATGGGGCAACCATCGAAGGAAGCCGGCGAGGCTGCGCTCAAAGCTCTCGACAGGGCAATGACCGACTACCGTTCGGAGCTATACGACGTGCTCGTCACCGCCCCCATCAACAAGAACAACATACATAGCGACCTGTTCAACTTCCCCGGACACACCGAGTATATCGAGCATTGCGTGGGCGAAGGCAACGAAGCATTGATGATTCTCATGAACGGCCAGCTGCGCGTAGCACTCGTCACCACCCACCTGCCAATAAAGAATGTCGCACAAGCCATCAGCAAGGAAGCCATCGTAAAGAAGGCAACCATCCTCGCCAATTCGCTTAAGCGCGACTTCCGCATCTCCTCACCACGCATCGCCGTACTCGCGCTCAACCCGCATGCAGGCGACAACGGAGTCATAGGCAACGAGGAGAACGACATCATCATCCCCGCCATCAACGAACTGGAAGAAAACGGCATACAAGCCTTCGGTCCCTATCCCGCCGACGGATTCTTCGGCAGCGGAGCCTACTACAATTTCGATGCCGTTCTCGCCATGTATCACGACCAGGGACTTGCTCCGTTCAAGGCACTCGCCGTTGAGGAAGGCATCAACTACACAGCAGGCCTGCCCATCATCCGCACGTCGCCAGACCATGGCACAGCATACGACATTGCCGGCCTCGGCAAGGCAGACCCGATGTCGTTCCGCCATGCCATCTTCACCGCCATCGACATCTTCCGCAACCGCTCATACTACGATGAGCCTTTTGCCAATCCTCTTCCCAAGCTCTTCCACGAGAAACGCGACGAAGGGGAAAAGGCTCGTTTCGCACAGCCAAAACAAAAGCCGATACCTCCAAAGGCTTCGCAAGAACAGGCATAAGCAATGAAGAAGAAATATCAGAACGCATTCTTCGCCTTCGGCATAGCACTGCTGATACTCATGCTGACGCAACTCGACTTCCAACAGGTGTTCGAGGGGCTTCAGCGGGCAGGCTATTGGTTCTTTGCCGTAATAGCCCTGTGGTTCTTCCTCTACATGTTCAACACCGCAGCATGGTATGTCATCATAAGGAACAACGACTACAGCAGGCCAAAGACGAAGAAGGTGGGATTCTGGTGGCTATATAAGATAACAGTCAGCGGATTCGCGCTCAACTACGCCACACCAGGCGGACTGATGGGCGGGGAGCCTTACCGCATCATGTCACTCGCGCCAAGGATAGGCACCGAAAGGGCATCGTCATCGGTCATCCTCTACGCCATGACACACATCTTCTCACACTTCTGGTTTTGGCTCCTCTCCGCAGGGCTTTACATCCTGACACAGAGCGTCACCCCACTGATGGTAGCCATGCTCACGGCAATCACCGCGTTCTGTCTGCTCGCCATCTGGTTTTTCCTCAAAGGCTACAAGAAAGGCATTGCCACAGGCTGCATGAACCTCCTCAGACATTTTCCCATGATCAAGCGCTGGGCACAGGGATTCTTCGAGAACCACCGCGACCAGCTTTCCGCCATCGACAGGCAGATAGCAGCCCTCCACCGGCAGAACCCACGTGCTTTTGCGGGCGCGGTAAGCCTGGAACTGTTATGCCGCATCGTGTCGGCACTCGAAATCTATTTCATCCTGCTTGTCATCATGCCATCCGCCAACTATCTTCAGTCCATCCTCATCCTTGCGTTCACTTCGCTATTCGCCAACATGCTCTTTTTCATGCCACTCCAGCTTGGCGGTCGCGAAGGAGGATTCCTGATGTCAACAAAAGGTCTGATGCTCACCGCCAACGCCGGCATCTTCGTCGCACTAATAGTAAGGGTGAGGGAACTGATATGGACCGCCATAGGCCTACTGCTCATCAAATTCGACAAAAAATAACCCGCGCACTCAAAAAATAAGCTCTTAAGCGACAATTATCTGACAAAAAAGGAAATTATTGGAAAAAATTGTGTAACTTTGCACGACAATGAAAGATTCTGAGCTGCAAAACATAAAAAGACGATACAATATCGTGGGTAACTGCGAGGCATTGAATCACGCACTCGACGTCGCTCTGCAAGTGGCGCCGACAGACCTCAGCGTGCTCATCGTCGGAGAAAGCGGCGTAGGAAAGGAAATCATTCCGCGCATCATACACGAACAGTCGCCAAGAAGAAGGGAAAAGTATTTCGCCATCAACTGCGGCTCGATACCCGAAGGAACCATCGACAGCGAACTCTTCGGACATGTCAAGGGTTCGTTCACCGGGGCAATCAACGACAGCCCAGGATATTTCGGAGCAGCCAACAAGGGAACGCTCTTCCTCGACGAGGTAGGCGAACTGCCCATAGCCACCCAGGCAAGACTTCTCCGTGTGCTCGAGACGGGGGAATACATCCCCGTCGGATCAACAGAAGTGAAGAAAACCGACGTGCGCATCGTGGCAGCCACCAACGTCAACATGACACGGGCAATAAGCGAAGGCAGGTTTCGGGAAGACCTCTACTACCGTCTTAACTCCATACCCATACTCATACCGCCGCTGCGGGAAAGAGGCAACGACATCGTGCTGCTCTTCAGGCTCTTCGCCATGCAGATGGCTGAAAAATACAAAATGGAACGCGTCGTGCTTGACGACAACGCAAAGGAACTGCTCACACACTACAAGTGGCCGGGCAACGTGCGCCAGCTTAAGAACATCACCGAACAGATATCAATACTTAGTCCAAAGAGAGAGGTCACTGCCGACATTCTAAGGCAGTTCATACCTGAAGACTCCGACACCACACAGATTGTGACGGTCAGAAGCCAAAAGGCAGAAGGAGAGCACAGCTTTGAGAACGAACGCGAGATACTCTACAAAATACTCTTTGAACTGAGAAGCAACGTCAACGACATCAGGCAGGAAATCGACATGCTGAAGAAAAAGCTCAACATCAGCGACAACCTACCTGCCGTACACAACGAGCTGCCAGCAATGACCACAAACAGCGACAGCACCGCAAAGCGCATGCTGTTCAGCAACACCAAGCCGGAAGCAGAAGACGCGGAGGCGGAGGAATACATCGAACCGCAACACGCTGCTGACGAAGCGGCAAAGCAAAAGCCAAATCTCAACATAGCAGACATGAGCAAGCAACATCTTGAACAGGCACTTGAACGAAACAACGGCAACAGGACAAAGGCTGCCGAAGAACTCGGCATCTCAACAAGAACCCTATACCGATGGCTCGGCCACTTCGGCATTACTGTCATCGCGGCACTCCTCATGATCACAACATTCACCAGCTGCCAGGTATCATACAAGTTCAACGGTGCAAGCATCGACTACACCAAGACTAAGACCATACAGATTGCCGACTTCCCGATACGTTCAAGCTACGTCTGGGGACCAATGGCAAGCATCTTCAACAACCAGCTGAAAGACCAGTTCGCCAACCACACACGGCTCATACAGGTCAAACGCAACGGCGACCTGAAGATTGAAGGAGAGATTACACGCTACGACCAGCGCAACAAATCGGTGTCGAGCGAAGGCTACTCATCGCAGACGGAACTCTCAATGACCGTCAACGTCAGGTTCACCAACAACGTCAACCACAACGAAGACTTCGAACAGCAGTTCACCGCATCTGCAACCTATGAGAACACGCAGACGCTTAACTCCGTACAGGAAGAACTCGTAACACAGATGGTCAAGGAAATCACCGACCAGATATTCAACGCAACAGTGGCAAACTGGTAACACCCGTCAACACGCAACAGCAAGAAAGCAATGAAAATAACAGAGCTGATAAACCACCCTGAAAAGATGGACCGCGACACTCTCTACGAGTTGCGGTCAGCTCTCGCATTATACCCATACTTTCAGACGCTGCGCATCCTGATGCTGCAAAACCTTTTCATCCTTCACGACCCTTCCTTCGACGAGGAATTGAGAAAGGCAGCCGTCTATATCACTGACCGAAGAGTGCTGTTCCGACTTGTAGAAGCCGCCCATTATGCCGTAAGGAAGGTCAACAAAGAGGAAATAGGACAAGCCGACACGACGGAAAAAGAAAACAAAGGCAATCGCACCGACACTATCATAGACAACTTCCTCGATGCCATTCCTGTAGAACCAACACCAAAGGAAAAGCAACACCGTCGCCCGACACCAGCCGACGCCACCGTTGACTACGTGGCATACCTCATGGAACTTGACGACGCGGAGGGAGAGTCAGAAGAAAGCAACGAAAAGCCCCAACTTAAAGGACAAAATTTGATAGATAATTTCATAGAAAACGACAGGGGTAAAATAGTGCTCAACGAGACTGTAGAGTTCACACCTCAACTCGATACCACTGACGACGAAAATGGCGGTAAAAAAGGCGAAGAAGCCTTTTTTACCGAAACTTTAGCCCGAATTTACATAAAACAGGGCAGATATTCCAAGGCTTTGGAAATAATTCAGCGATTAAGTTTGATTTATCCAAAAAAAAATGCTTACTTTGCAGATCAAATACGTTTCTTACAGAAACTGATAGTAAACAACAATAAAAAATAATAGTTAAAATGTACACATTATTAGTAATTCTCATCATCATCGCAGCACTGCTCATGATTGGCATCGTGCTCATCCAGGAGTCAAAGGGAGGAGGCCTCTCTTCAAGCTTCGCTTCTTACAATCAAATCGGAGGCGTTCGCAAGACAACTGACTTCATCGAGAAGGCTACATGGGGTCTCGCTATCGCCATGGTAGTCATCAGCGTGGCTTGCGCTTACGTAGCACCACAGGCTGCCGGCGACAACTCTGTAATGGAGAACGTAGAGAACCCGACAACCAACCCTAACAACCTTCCAGGTTTCGGTGCCAGCCAGACCAAGGATGCCGCAGCTCCTGCCACAAAGGATGCCGCCGCTCCTGCTGCAAAAGAGGCTACAACAGCTCCTGTAAAGCCTGCTGCACAGCCACAAAACTAAAAAAAACTAAAAAAGTACGCAATTTGTTTGGTCAATTCAAATAAATTGCGTACCTTTGCACTCGCTTTTGAGAAATAGCCCTAACGAGGGTGAGAGAAAAAGCAGACATGGTGCCCGTAGTTCAGTTGGTTAGAGCGTCAGATTGTGGTTCTGAATGTCGTGGGTTCGAGTCCCACCGGGCACCCAAAAGCATAAACCTGTAAGCGTCGCTTACAGGTTTATGCTTTTTATAGCCGTTTCATCGGCATATTCTTATACACTGCCACAAAAGTTGTCAATCCTTGAGGGAATAAGTTACGGTTGTGACGACACGAACTTTCTTAATATAAGGTGTGTTCTGGTCGCGGTCATCGATGGAGAACTGCCCTTGATCGGCATGCATAATCTTGTCGAGTGAGCTGTTGCTGTTCTTGGCAAACTGCTCTGCCGTGGTTTCGGCGTTCTTTATTGCCTCCTGCATCATCTTTGGCTTCATCTGCTGAAAGGAAACGAACTCATAGGTGGTTCTGTTCTCGTATCCTCCATCGACGACAGCCACTCCCTGCTTCAGCAGTTCACCCTGCCGGGCCATGATGCCGCGCACGAGTTTCACGTTGCGCGAGGTGACGGTGATGGTTGAGGTGATGTTGTATCGGAAGGCGCGGAGGTTGTTGTTATACTGGTCGGCATTGAGGTCGATGACTACAGGTGCGTTGACGCTAATCTCGTCGTCCTTTAGTCCGTGCTGCTTCAAGAAGGTCTTCACTTTTTGTGTGGTGGCGTTTATGCGGCTGTAGAGTTCGGGCAGGTCATTGCCAAGTTCCTTTGTCGGTATTGGCCATGTGACCTTATCGGCCTCCACTTCTTTCTCCGCGAGCCCTTTAACGGTTACATTACGGTCCTTGTCGGCAAAGTCGTCGATACCTGCCTTTATGCACATTCCGAGGAATGCAATACTTGCGGCGATGACTGCCGCCTGACTGAATTTCGAGTTTATGTCCATATTGATAGAAGTTTTTGGTGAATTATCTGCTGCAAATATACCAACAAATTCTGTTTATGATGCAGTTTTGACAGATATTTTATTGTTTTTTCAAATTATATGTAAGAAATTAAGCAAGACGCTTTTTCATCTCAGCATCAACATTCTCATGAGGATGAGACGTTTGAAGCTGCGCTTCATGTCGTCAGACAGGAAAGAGGCATTGACAAGGTCGAGCCATTTTGGAAAGGCGCGCCGAAATTTCTTTGCCATATTGTCGATAACCTTCTCGCTCAGCCCTGACTGCGCCATGGCTTTCACAAAGTCGCCGCGTCGGAGCTTACGTTTCTTACCGTTGAGCGTAAGGGCGAGTTCTTCGGGGTCTTCAGGAATGAGAAGAGAAGTTGACAGCAGGTCGTAGGCTGGCGTAAGCGTAAAGCCACGTCCTGTATTGTATAGCGAGAAGTTTTTCAGGTGCATATCAGAATTGCCTGTCAGCCAGGAAAACACCACCACTTCCCAATAGTTCACTATGTCGAGTTGCGGAACGGAGGAATAGCGTGCCAACAGCTTGGCTATTTGCTCATACGACCCTTTGTACTTATACTCCGTAAGACGTTCTGACAGCTGGCACATATCCTCCATTGCCACCTTGCCTCCATCGGGAGTGCGGTCGATGCGTCGGGTGATATAGCACAGTTCCCCGTCGGCAAACCTAATCAGTGCATGTGGCACCACCGCTATACGTGCAGCCTCGGCAAGGTGCATCGTAAGGTCTTCAATCTCAGGGAGACAGCGATAGCGATCGGTTTGGGGTTTTAGGATGAAGCGTCCCCACAGTCCGACAATAGTGAAACGGTCGGGCTCGTTTTTTCCTCCACGGTTGACATCGAGCGACAGTTTTGCCTGCACTCCCGTGAGTGTGGTCTGGCTTCTTACCACCTGCTTGGCAAGTTCGCCAATGTCATCCCTTACGTAAGGCAGTTGTGGCGGAGTGGTTGTACCGAACATTTTTCGCGAGCATGCGGGATGATAGTCTTTCTGTCCCTCCTTGAGTTCCTTGTAACAATATAGACACTTCATACTTCTTCCTCCGAAATAATGCTCACCGCACCGATACAATCCTTGCAGCAGGCGAGGAGCAGCGACATACGGTCGCGTTGGTTAATCTTCCAATTGTTTTCAGCAATGTTCAGCAGCCATCCTTCGGGTATCAGTCCGTCGAAAAACGGAAACAACACCTTGTCGCGATACTCCTCCCTCCTCAGCGGCAACGTAAGGCTCACTGCCTCAGCATCCTCTGAGTCGAGATAGTCGTCAAGATAACGGAATGAAAAACCGTTCTCGTCTTCCGTCAGCACTCCAGCGACCCTGTCGTACATATAAACCTTGGCCTTCTTCATCCCTTTTAATATTTTAATCTTTAATCCTTCAATCCTTTAATTCTTCAATATTTCCTTGGCCCCCACTTCGTGACCGAACAGTGCGAGCACCTGATTGATTTTGTCCATACGCAGTGTCTGCTTACCCTGTTCGAGTTCGCGCACAAACCGAAGTCCCACGCCAGCCTTTGCGGCAAGGTCCTCCTGAGTAAGCCCATGCTCCCTGCGCATGTCCTTAACAAATATCGATAACTGCAAGTCCATAATTAGCACATTGATTATACCTTATCGGGTGCAAAGATAGGAAATATTTTTCAATCTACACCCTAAAGGGTATAAATTATATAAATAATTAACTATATTATACCTTATCGGGTGTAGATGTCTTGTGTTTATCTTGAACCAAGATTAATATTTTTAGCCATTTTCTTGGTCGTTTCATAATTAATATGTACCTTTGTGGCAAATTAGACATAATTAAACTGTTATAAATATGGCTGACAACAACATATTCAACAAGAGGTCGCTCGAAGCTCTCGACGAAAAAGACGACATTATGGAGTCGGCGAAGGTGACACGCCCGTCACTCGCCATGGTGCTGTGCGCCATGCTCGTGATGTGTGCCGTGGCGGTTTACTGGTGTCTGTTCGGAACCTTGAACTACAAGGTGGCTGCCCAGGGAGTGATGTTCCCTCACGGAGAGCCTACGCCCCTGGTGCTGCCCTACGGCGGCACGGTGGAGCGCATAGCCACAGCCCACGGCAGACAGGTGAAGGCAGGCGAGCCACTTATGGAAGTAAGGACCGACCTTGCATCCACCGACGTCAGGGCGCAGAAAGACGGTGTGGTGCTGACCTACAAGCAAGAAGGCGAGCAGTTCAATGCCCAGGAAGCCGTGGTATGGATGATGCCGCAGGAGAGCGACAGGATGAACCGTGAGATGCTCGTCTATGCCTCGTTCAACGACGTAAGAAAACTGAAAATAGGACAACAGGCACAGGTGACACCAGCCAACATGGAAAGGGAGAAATGGGGTTATGCCTACGGAAAGATAATCAGCATAGAGAAATATCCTACCACACGCAATGAGGTGGCCCAACGTCTGAAGATGGAAGCCCTTGCGGCATTCCTGCCTGCCGACGACGCCATCTACGAGGTGAAGGTGTTGCTGGACAAGGCTTCCTCACCGTCCGGACTGAAATGGAGCCGCGAAAAGGCCGAGAAGATAGAGATACCGACTGGAACGTTCTGCAACGTGCAGGTAATCACCTCGAAGAAGAAAGTCTATGAGGTGCTCATCGGCAACGTAGAGGACAAGATGAACGATTTGATTGAAGACTGACAAGATGAGCATTTTCAAGAGAAGCACGGTGAAAAAAGTGCCAGTGGTCATCCAGATGGAGTCGGTGGAATGTGGAGCTGCCTCGCTGGACATGATAATGGCATACTACGGTAAATGGCTGCCGCTGGAGGAGGTCAGGACCGCATGCGGAGTGTCGCGCGACGGAAGCTCGGCAAAGAGCATACTGAGGGCGGCACGAGGCTACGGCTTGGAGGCAAACGGCTACCGTGTGGAGCCGGAAGCCCTGGAAGGCATGCAGCCCTGCATCATACACTGGAACTTCGAGCACTTCGTGGTGTTCCGTGGCTTCAAGAAAGGCAAGGCCTGCCTCAACGACCCCGCAACAGGTCCCGTGGAGGTGCCGATGGAAGAGTTTACGAGGGCGTTCACCGGTGTGGCACTGGAATTCTCCCCTACGGAAAAATTTGAGAAAGGAGGAAGCAAGACCAGCATTTTCAAGTATGTGAAGCATCATCTCAAGGGAGCTTCAAGCGCATTTTGGATCACATTAACCTTCGGTTTGCTTTCGGCATTCGTAGCCATCGCCGTGCCGATGTTCACAAGGATATTTGCCGACGAGATACTCTCCGGCCGCAACCCCGACTGGCAGACGATGTTCTTCATAGCCATGGCAGCCGTGGCAGTGTTTAACTTTGTGCTTATACTTTTCAAGGAACGTTACAGCAAGCGCATAGCAGGACTACTCGCCCTAAGGGGCAACATAGGCTACCTTCGCCATCTGCTGACGTTGCCAATGCCTTTCTTCGCAATGCGTTACGTGGGCGACCTGCAACAGCGCCAGCATCTAAACGAGAGCGTGACACACTCGTTGGTGACAGTGCTTGCCCCGCAGGTTATCAACATCGGTCTGCTTGTGCTCTACCTCTTCCTAATGATTTCCTTCAGCGTTCCGCTGACAATAATAGGTATCGCTGCCGTAGTGATAAACCTCGTGTCGCTGCAATACTATGCCGAGAAACGTGTTAACCTCGTGAGAAGCCAACAGCGCACACTGGCACAGTACTACAACGCCACAGTGTCGTGTATCGACAACATGGAGAGCATAAAGGCAGCGGGAGCCGAAACAGGATTCTTCGAATACTGGAGCGGGCTGTGGAGCAAGAAATTCAACGTGGAAGGCGACGCCACCGTCCAAGAACTGCGAATGGGACTGCTTCCCACAGTGGTGCTGACCCTGGTCAACTCGTTCGTCCTCCTGCTTGGCGCATACTACATACTGCAAGGCGACCTGACGATAGGTATGCTCCTTGCTTTCCAAGGATTCATGGCATCTTTTATGACTCCCGTGAACGAAGTGGTTACTGCAAGCCAGAAACTGATAGAGATGAGGTCGCAGATGGAAAGCATCGAGGACGTGATGAAATATCCTGCCGACAAGCGCGAAAGCGGCAACAGCGTGGCAGAAGGCAAACTCGGAGGAGAACTGGAGCTGCGCCACGTCACCTTTGGTTACAACCCGCTGCAGCCACCGCTGATAGAAGACTTCAACCTTCACCTTATGCCGGGAAAGAGCGTGGCCTTCGTCGGGTCGAGCGGTTGCGGAAAGTCAACACTCGCCAAACTCATCTCCGGACTCTACAAGCCCTGGAGCGGCGAGATACTCTTCGACGGACGACCCATAGAAACCATCAGCAGCGAGGAAATGACAAACTCCGTGGCTGTGGTTGACCAAAACGTGGTGCTCTTCGACGACACCGTGGCACAGAACATAAAGATGTGGGACCAGTCGATAGAAGACTTCACCATGGTCATGGCATGCAACGACGCCCAGATAAGGAAAGACATCGTAAGCCGGCCCGAGGGCTTCTCCACACGGCTCGTGAAAGGAGGACAGAACTTCAGCGGAGGCCAACGACAGCGAATGGAGATTGCCACCGCACTGGCAAAGGAGCCTGTAATACTCATCATGGACGAGGCGACAAGCGCCCTCGACCCCACGACAGAAGAACAGGTGATGGAGGCAATAAGGCTGATGGGCGCCACCCAAATAATCGTTGCACACCGCTTGTCGACCATACGCGACTGCGACGAAATAATCGTGATGGACCAAGGCAAGATTATGCAACGAGGCACCCACGACGAGCTGATAGCACAAGAAGGAATGTACAAGGATCTGATGAAGAGCATATAACATTATGTCAATATTCTTAGACCAAATAGAGAAACGAAAGCTGCTGGAAGAGGCAACTCTGGCAGAGACTTTCGAGAAAGGCACCCGACGCATGGGCTTAGGGAGCAGCAAGAGACATGCCGTGACGCCAAGCGACAACAGTGCCTTGCGGAGCGTGCTCGACGCCTTGGGTGTGACAGGATATGAATTCTCCAACAACGACATGACCACTCCTGAGGAACAACTGACAGCCATACTTCAACCAAAGGGAATACTGACGAGAAAGGTAGGACTGAAGGACAACTGGTGGAAGCAATCCATAGGCCCAATGCTCGGCTACGACCGCGAAGGCAACCTCACGGCACTGCTGCCTACGAGATGGGGCTTCGGCTACACCTTCACCGACAAGGACGGCAAGACGCGCCACGTCAGCCGGAAGGCAATGACAAACTCGCTCAGCCGAAACGCCATAGCCTTCTGCATGCCTCTTCCCCACAAGTCTCTCAGTCATGCAGGACTGCTGAAGTTTGCCTTCAAGTCGATGTCGATGACAAATCTCGTGCTCCTGTTTGCAGCCGCCTTGGTGCTCGCCTTGTTCGGCATGTTAACGCCAATGGCAAACAAGATGATATTCGACATCATCATCCCAACAGGCGAGGCAAGAGACCTCCTGCCCATCTTGGGACTGTTGACGGGAGCCGGCATAGGAACGACGCTCTTCATGCTGACAAGAGACCTTTGCACCGAACGCATACGCCGTGTAGTGGAGATGCACCTGCAGAACGCCGTTATGGCACGCACGTTCTTCCTTAGTCCGAAATTCTTCACCAAGAACTCATCGGGAGAGCTGACAGCACGCTTGGACAACGTAAGCAAGATATGCTCGTTGCTCAACGACACCATAGTAGGCGCATTCCTCACACTGCTGTTCTCTGCGGTTTACTTTATTCAGATTTTCACCTATGCCCAGCCGGTGGTGATTCCGTCATTAGCAATCATCACGGTGGAAAACATAGCCATCGTATTCTACTACCGTAGCATCGTCAAGGCAAGGGGAAACTACACCGAGAAATACAACAAGCTAAGCGGTATGGAATATGGCATGTTTGCCGGCATACAGAAGCTGAAACTCACAGGAAGCGAGAGGAGGGCACTGACGCTATGGTTAGAAAAATACACCGACGCGACACACTTCATCTACAACCCAACATTAGACCGCCGCTTCTTGCCTGCCCTTTTGCAACTCTGCAACGTCGGTGGCATGGCAGTGATCTTCTATTTCATTATAGCCAACGGCGTGGCCACAAGCGACTACGTTGCCTTCAACTCCGCCTACGGCATGATAGCTGCAGCCATTGCCACAGTAATTTCCGTGACACCCGACATGGCACAAATAAAGCCAATGCTCGACAGCCTCAACCCGATACTGAAAGAAACACCCGAAATAGAGCATAACGCCCCAATGGTGGATGAACTGTTCGGAAGCATTGAGATGACCGAGGTGTCGTTCCGCTACTCCGACGACAGCCCGTTGGTACTCGACAACATAAGCCTCTCCATCGCCCCGGGCGAATACGTGGGAATAGTAGGCAAGTCGGGATGCGGCAAGTCAACACTGATGCGACTGCTCCTCGGCTTCGAACAGCCACTAAAGGGAAGCATCTATTACGACAACTACGACCTCTCGAAGGTTGACAAGACAAGCCTCAGAAGAAAAATCGGCTGCTGCCTGCAAAACGGAAGCCTCTTCACGGGCGACCTCTTCCACAACATCACCATAACGGCACCATGGTCAACCCACGACGACGCATGGGAGGCTCTGAGAATGGCTGACATGGAGAAGGACGTAAGGCGAATGCCAATGGGACTGCACACCGTGGTAGTGGAAGGCAGTTCGGGATTCAGTGGAGGCCAGAAGCAACGACTGCTAATAGCAAGGGCGCGGATAGGTCATCCGCAAATCATCTTCTTCGACGAGGCGACATCGGCACTTGACAACATTTCACAGAAACAGGTGAGCGACAACCTCGACTCGCTGAACTGCACGAGAATAGTAATCGCCCACCGACTGTCAACCATCAGACACTGCGACAGGATTATAGTCCTGGACAAGGGACACATTGCAGAAGAAGGCAACTTCGACCAACTGATGGAGAAAAAAGGTCTGTTCTACGAGATGAGTCTCAGGCAGATGTAGGAATCACTTCTATTTATATATATATAATAATGTATAGGAAACTATTATTCATAGCAGCAATAACGGCTGCAATGGCAAGCTGCAACAACGGTGGCAACAGCGGACAAGGGAAGGACTCTGTCGATACCGTTACGGTGGAGACACTGAAACGAGGAACCTTCGACGAACCATTCACCGCCCAAGGCAAGGTGAAGGCAAGTCGGTATGCCGACCTCGCCTTTGAGAACTCACTGCCCATAAAAGCTGTATATGTGAGAAACGGACAAGTGGTGGCGAAAGGACAGCCAATAGCCGAACTCGACATGTTCAAGATGAACAATGCCATAGAACAGGCAAGGAAACAAGTGGAACAGGCAAGGCTCAACATGCAGGACGTGATTATTTCGCAAGGCTACGACCCCGACAAGCCACAGGCAGTGCCAGAGAACATCAAGAAACTCGCCCAAGTGAAAAGCGGCTACAGCCTCGCCCTAAGCCAGCTTGAAGCGGCAACACACGACATACGTACGGCAGTGCTGACCTCCCCATTCTCCGGTGTGGTGGCAAACCTCACCACACAGGCGCACTCCATATCGCAGGCAGGAGCTATCGTATGCCGCATAATAGCCACCGACGAGATGGAAGTGGAATTCAAGGTGATGGAAGGCGACCTAAGTATAGTAAAGAGCGGCTCCATCGTAAACGTCACACCCACAGCAACAAAGGCTTCACAATATGAGGCACGTGTGATGGACATCAACCCTATGGTGGATGAAAACGGGGCAGTCTGCGTAAGGGCCAAACTAAAGGGCGACCGCAATCTCTTCGACGGGATGAACGTAGAGGTAAGTTTTACGCGACACATCGAGGGAGTGACCATAGTGCCAAAACAAGCCATCGTGGTAAGAAACGGACGACAAGTGGTGTTTACCTACGACAACGGCATTGCCCGACAGCATTTCGTTTCGTTAAGGCACGAAGCGAAAGGGCTCTGTGTGGTGGAAACGACAGACAAGCTGGACGCTGACAGCCAACTTGTCGTTTCAGGACACGAGACTGTCACAGACGGGGAGAAAATAGTGAGATGTAAGAAATGAACAACAGGTAGTGAGAGATGAAAAGACTATTCTTCATAGTGGTAACAATAGTTGCAACGCTAACGGCAACGGCACAACGCAAGGTCACGCTCGACCTTAACCGTACCGTGGCACTTGCCACCGACAGCTCGCTCGCGGCAGAGAAATACCGCAGCGTGCTCGACACCTACCGCTTTGCCTTCCTCGCTTGGCAAGCCAGCCGCAAACCGCAGATAACGCTCGAATCGACTCCACTGCAATACGAGCAATACATGGTGCAACGATACATAAGCGAAGAAGACCGCGACACCTATCGCGAACAGCAGATGCTCTACAGTGAGGCTGCGGTGGGAATGACGCAGGACATTGAGGCTCTCGGCGGTACGCTCTATGCCTCCACAGGACTTGGATTCCTCCACACTTTCGGCGGCGACACCAACTACGACGAGTTCACCTCCGTGCCCATAAAGGTAGGCTACCGACAAGACCTGCTCGGCTTCAACGCCCTGAAATGGAACAAACGGCTCGAACCGATAAAGCTGAAAAAGGCAGAGAAGGCTTATGCCTACAACATAGAGTCGGCGGCGGCACAAGCCGTTGACCTCTTCTTCCAACTCGCCTTGGCACAAGACCAGCTGCGCATGGCAGAAGAAAACCTCCAGACCTGCGACACCATCTACGCCATCGCCTGCAGACGCTTCAAGATAGCCAGCATCTCCAAGGCGGAACTAAGCATTCTCGACTTGCAACGGATAAACGCCGCAAACGCAATGGAGAATGCAATAATATCGCGCAACGAGGCATCAAGACGACTCGCCTCGTTCCTCGGAATGGAACACAACACCGACATTGAGCTTATCATACCAACGATTTACTCTCCGGTGAAGGTGGATGCTGAAGAAGCAATAAGATATGCACGTGAAAACAATCCCGTGTTTATAGAGACAAGACATGCCGTGGAAGAGGCACGAATGGAAATGGAGAAGGCTAAGGTGGAACGACGCATAAGCCTCAACATCGACGCCAGCATCGGTCTTAACCAAGTGGCAGACAACTTCTGGGACGCTTACCAGAAACCACTAAGGCAGGAAAAGGCAATGGTGACTCTCTCCGTACCACTCAAGGATTGGGGGAAACGCAAGAACAACTACCTGCAGGCACAAAGCAGGTTAGAGACAGCGGAAAAGGAACTGAGCGAGACAACACGCGACACCGAACTCGATGTGGTGATCAGTGTTGACGACTACAACAAGCGACACGACCTTACCGAAAACTCACGCAAGTCGCTCAACATAGCACAGGAAGCCTACGACGCAATGCTGACACGATTCATCAAAGGACAGGCAACTGTCAACGACCTCTCTCTTGCACAAAACTACTGGCAGGACGCAAGGCAAAACTACACGCAAAGCCTGCAGAACTACTGGACCGCCTTCTACAGGTTGCGCCAGCTGACTCTCTACGACTTCAACAGACACGAGATTATCAACCACAAGTCAAAACAATAAAAACATACATATAATGGTTACTCTTCCTGTTTTAACAATTGCACTGACAATAGTAACAATTGTCCTCCTCGTTCTTGTCGTTCGTTCGCGCAACGTACTCGACAAGAAGAAACATCTTCTGACCATACTCATTGACAGATGGATAGCAAGTCGCCAACAAGCGACAGAAGCTACAGTGGCAGAAATAGATGAAACCGAAGAGGCAAAAGAGGCAGAAGAAAGCGAAGAGGCAAAAGAGGCAGAAGAGGCTGCCATATCGGCAAAGTCGAGGGAACTGTTTCCAAAGATAGTGAAACTTATGGAAGAACAACAACTATATACCGACGAAGACCTCAACCGCGACATGATTGCTGAAAAGCTTGGCACCAACTATAAGTATGTAGTGAAAGCCATCAAGGACTGCACGGGCGAGACACTCACCGCCTTCATCAACGGATACCGGATGCGCCACGCCACACGACTGCTACGAGACACCGACGATAGTATTGCAATTATTGCCGAAATTTCCGGTTTCTCTCACCGAACGCTGACCAGACTTTTCCAGGCACAATTCGGCATTACACCGTCAGAATACAGGAAAAAAAGCATGGATAGTATGCTCAAAACATAAAAAAAAGCATCTTTTTCCCATTTTGGCTGACAATTTTCCCGTTTTGGCTTGACTTTATTCGCAAAACACAGTAATTTTGCAGCAGAATTCAAAACAATATGTCTAACATTTAAAAATTACAATTATGGAAAACAAAGAAAAAAACATTCTCAACGAAGAACAATTGAAAGAGGCTAACGGCGGTAGATCGTTTAAAAATCGAGTAGCTACTAATGACGACGAGCTCGACAGCGTATGTGGTGGAGCTGGTAAAAGATGCGAACTTAAGAAGGAGGATCACAGTATTTTTTGATTTAGTAACATACAACGACAAGAAAGCCACATTAATTAAAAAGCATCAGTATGATTTCAGTCATTTTCATCTTATCATTCGTTACAATGGCAGCTATCGCAACCCTTGCATACTACCATAGGCGTATCGAGCAGGCGGATAAAGCCATCAGACGACTTGAAGCTGACATTGCAGAGATGGACGCCAAAACTGCAAAAAGGAAGCATGCTGATAGCTCGTGCAAGAAGATTTGCCTCAACGACTCGTCACTGTCTATGGCTGCAGCAGCTGGCATTTTCAACAAAGGCAAAGAAATAATTAACAACAACGATAAAACTATTTGATTATGTCAGACGACAAGAATTTTGACGAAAAGAAAAAAGCTCTCAACGAGGAAGCTCTTGACGAAGTGGCTGGTGGTATGGCTGTTTTGACAGGACTTAACACAGGTGCAAAAAAAGTACCGGTACCAGAAATCCTCAAGACAATAAAAGTTTAACCATTTACACAAAGAAGCGGGAAAAGCACTTTCCGCTTCTTTTTTTATAAATAAACCTTGCACAAAGTATAAGTTTTGTGCACGATTTTTTATCGAATGTGCATAAAACGAGTGTTTTTCTTTGTCATTTGAAAAAAAAAGTGTAATTTTGCAACCTGTTGGGTAAAAGCAAATAACAAATAACAATCAATTATACACAAATGAGTTTGAAAATCGTTGTACTTGCAAAGCAAGTACCTGACACAAGAAATGTGGGCAAGGACGCCATGACTGCCGAAGGCACTGTCAATCGCGCCGCTTTGCCTGCCATCTTCAATCCCGAAGACTTGAACGCTCTCGAACAGGCTCTTCGCCTGAAAGAGCAGAACCCAGGTTCCACCGTCGGCATTCTGACGATGGGTCCTCCCCGTGCGGCTGAAATAATCCGCCAGGGTCTCTATCGTGGTGCCGACACCGGTTGGCTTCTGACCGACCGTCTCTTCGCCGGAGCTGACACTCTCGCCACTTCCTACGCTCTCGCCACCGCCATCAAGAAGATAGGTGATGTTGATATCGTAATTGGTGGTCGTCAGGCTATCGACGGCGACACTGCACAGGTGGGTCCGCAGGTGGCACAGAAACTTGGTCTCAACCAAGTGACTTATGCTGAGAACATCGAGAAGTGTGAGGACGGCAAACTCACCATCCGCCGACTCATCGACGGTGGTGCCGAGACTGTTGAGGCTCCAATGCCTGTCGTAGTGACAGTAAACGGAAGTGCAGCTCCCTGCCGCCCATGCAACGCCAAGCTGGTAATGAAATACAAGCGTGCAACTGCTCCAATGGAGCGCACCGAGGACATGCCATACAAGGAACTATACGACGAGCGTCCTTACCTGACTCTCAACCAGTGGTCGGTGGCAGACGTTGATGGTGACCCACAGCAGTGCGGTCTGAGCGGTTCGCCCACTAAGGTGAAGGCAGTGAAGAACATCGTCTTCCAGGCAAAGGAGAGCAAGACTCTTACTGGCAGCGACGCCGATGTTGAAGAGCTCATAAAGGAATTGTTGAACGAGAAGATAATTGGCTAAGGAAATATGAACAACGTTTTTGTATATTGCGAAATCGAAGGTACCCAGGTGCAGGAGGTTTCACAGGAACTTTTGACAAAGGGCCGCAAACTGGCCAATGAACTTGGTGTTGAGCTGCATGCTATAGTAGCAGGAACAGACATAAAGGGCAAGGTGGAAGATCAGGTTCTTCCTTATGGTGTTGACAAACTCTTCGTATTCGACGGAGAAGGTCTCTTCCCTTATACCTCTGCTCCCCACACCGACATTCTCGTAAACCTCTTCAAGGAGGAACAGCCACAGATTTGCTTAATGGGAGCGACAGTAATCGGTCGCGACCTCGGTCCACGTGTGTCTTCTTCACTCACCAGCGGATTGACCGCCGACTGTACCGAACTTGAGATTGGACCGTATGAGGACAAGAAGAACCAGAAGACCTACGACAACCTGCTCTATCAGATTCGTCCTGCCTTCGGTGGTAACATCGTGGCAACAATCGTAAACCCCGACCACCGTCCACAGATGGCTACCGTGCGTTCTGGCGTGATGCAGAAAGCTGTATATGAAGGACAGGCAAAGGGTGAGGTCGTTTATCCAGAGGTATCAAAATATGTATCTCCCGAGGCATACGTAGTGAAGGTGCTCGACCACCATGTTGAGGCTGCCAAGCACAACCTCAAGGGTACACCCATCGTTGTTGCCGGAGGCTATGGCGTTGGTTCGAAGGAAGGTTTCGACCAGCTGTTCCAGTTGGCAAAGGTTCTCCACGGCGAGGTAGGCGGAAGCCGTGCCGCCGTTGATGCAGGATGGATTGACCACGACCGCCAGATTGGCCAGACCGGTGTCACCGTTCATCCAAAGGTATATATCGCCTGCGGCATCAGTGGTCAGATCCAGCACATCGCCGGTATGCAGGACTCAGGCATCATCATTTCTGTAAACAGCGACCCGGAGGCACCAATCAACAAGATTGCCGACTATGTTATAGTAGGAACGGTTGAGGAGGTTGTGCCAAAACTGATAAAGTATTACAAGCAGAACAATAAATAAAAAAGGAAGTTATGATGGGAAGTTATGATGGGAAGTTATAATGGGGAGTTAATAAGCCAATAGATATTAGTGAATAATACTCGCCGATAATAATATAACAAAGGTTAATCGCAGTTATTTATGACCAATAGTTTTAAAGAATTGATTGCATGGCAAAAAGCACATTCATTCGTTCTGAAAGTCTATAATGTTACACGCAATTTCCCTGAATGGGAAAGATATGGGTTATGCTCTCAATTCCAAAGAGCAGCAGTATCTATAGCAGCAAACATTGCCGAAGGATATAAAAAAATTGGTCGTGCCGACAAACTACGTCTTATGAATATTGCCCAAGGAAGTTTGGAAGAATGTAGATATTACATTATTTTATCCAAAGATTTGGGTTATATAGAAGAAAAGACAGCTGAAGAAATGACCTATGAATTATATCAAGCAAGTCGTTTCTTAAATGCCTATTGCAAAGGAGTACAAGATAATGACTTTAGCAAAACACTATAGGCATTAGCTATTGGCCCATTAACTCCCCATCATAACTCCCCAAAATAACTCCCCAAAACAAAAGAAAACAAACATGGCAAATTATTATAGTGACCATCCGGAATTTGAATTCTATTTGAATCACCCGGAAATGAAACGCATCGTCGAACTGAAGGAACGCGGATTTGTGGATGCCGCTGAGTATGAGGACGCTCCCGTTGACTTCGACGACGCTATTGAGAACTACAAGCGTATGCTCGAAATTACCGGCGACATCGCCGCTAACATCATCGAGCCAAACTCTGAGGATGTTGACCTCGAAGGTCCACACCTCGTTGACGGACGCATGGTATATGCATCGAAGACATTCGAAAACCTCGATGCTACACGCAAGGCTGGTCTTTGGGGCGTTTCTATGCCACGCCGCTACGGCGGTCTCAACATGCCTATCACACCTTATTCTATGGCATCGGAGATTGTTTCGGCTGCCGACGCCGGTTTCCAGAACATCTGGAGCCTTCAGGACTGTATAGAGACTCTCTATGAGTTTGGCGACGAGGAGCAGCGCAAGAAATATATCCCACGTGTTTGTGCCGGTGAGACAATGTCGATGGACCTTACTGAACCTGACGCAGGTTCTGATCTCCAGCGCGTGATGCTCAAGGCAAGCTACGACGAGGAAAACAAATGCTGGCGACTGAATGGTGTGAAGCGTTTTATCACCAATGGCGACTCCGACATACACCTCGTGCTCGCTCGCTCTGAGGAAGGCACTCACGACGGACGTGGCCTTTCAATGTTCATCTACGACAAGAAAGACGGTGGTGTTACCGTACGCCACATCGAGCACAAGCTCGGTATCCACGGTTCTCCAACTTGCGAACTTGTTTACAAGAACGCAAAGTGCGAGCTCTGCGGAAGCACCCGACTGGGACTTATCAAGTATGTGATGGCACTAATGAACGGTGCACGCCTCGGCATAGCAGCACAGTCGGTGGGTGTGAGCCAGGCTGCCTACAACGAAGGACTGGCATACGCCAAGGAGCGCAAGCAGTTTGACACTGCCATCATCGACTTCCCTGCCGTTTATGACATGCTCTCACGCATGAAGGCAAAGCTCGATGCCGGCCGTGCCATTCTCTATCAGACAGCACGTTACGTTGACATCTACAAGGCTCTCGACGATATTGCCCGCGAACGCAAACTCACTCCGGAGGAGCGTCAGGAGCAGAAGAAATACACTCGTCTGGCTGATGCCTTCACACCATTGGCAAAGGGTATGAACTCTGAGTATGCCAACCAGAATGCCTACGACGCCATACAGATTCACGGCGGTTCGGGCTTCATCATGGAGTACAAGAGCCAGCGCCTCTATCGCGATGCACGTATCTTCTCCATCTACGAAGGAACCACACAGTTGCAGGTTGTGGCAGCTATCCGCTACATAACCAACGGCACCTATCTTTCGATAATGAAGGAAATGATGGAACGTCCTATCTGCGAGTGTGCGCAGCCAATGCGTGACCGCATAGCAAAGCTCATCGCCATCTATGAGGATGCCATCAACTATGTTAAGGAGCAGAATGACCAAGCTCTTCAGGATTTCCTTGCACGCCGCCTCTACGAGATGACAGCCGACATCATCATGTCTATCCTGCTTCTCGAAGATGCCACACGCGCACCGGAACTCTTCAAGAAGAGCATCAACGTCTTCCTTCGCCATGCCGAGGCAGAGTGTACAGCACACTACACCTATATCAAGGCAATGAAGGCCGACGACTTGGAAAACTTCAAAGCATTGTAGAAAATGAAGAGTGAAGAATGAAGCATTCTTCACTCTTCATTTTTAAAACATTTTTCATTTAAGAACTATGATTTGCCCCAACTGCCAAACCGAATATATCGGCAATTTCTGTCCTTCGTGCGGACAAAGTGCCAAGATGCAGCGATTCACTGTAAAGAATGCCCTGATGTCAACCCTTGAGGTTTGGGGTATGGGCAACCGTAGCTTGCCGCGCACACTGTTGCATTTGTTTACACGTCCAGGCTATATGATAGGTGACTATCTTGACGGTAAACGAATGCCGTTCTTCCCGCCTGTCAAGATGCTTTTTGTCCTATGTATCTTTTTTGCGTTGGTAACAACATTTAGAGACGGCAACAGCGTTCAGGACGCGGGGAAAGAGGAGTCGGAGCAGAATATGTCTGTGAAAACTGAGGCAGGTAAAGAATACCCTACAGAGAAAATCCTTTTCAAGTTTAATGGTAAGGTGATAAAGATTGAGGATTTTATCGATGGCGTGAAGTCTACTGCCGAATGGTTTGACGAACATAAAGCAATAGAACTCATCTGCCTTCATTGCTTCTTTATGTTCTTCTCGTGGCGAGTATTCAGAAAGTCACCTGTCCGCCCAGAGACAACACTTGCCGAGAATTTCTTCTCGCAAGTGTATATCAGTGGGCAGATGATGGCGGCTTCCATTGTTTATGTCCTGATTTTTGGAAATACGAAATCAACTTTCTATCCCTTGCCTTGGTGGGCATTGTTTGGCTTGTTTGTATGGGATTTCAAGCAGCTCTTCGGCTTCAACTGGCGATCGACAATCAGACGCACAATACTTATCCATCTCTTCTCTGTAATTGTGTTTATCTTAATCTGCGTTGTCGTGATATCCATATTGGGCTATGCCACAGGAACTTTCCAGTCTATGTCAGAATGACATTCGTTAAAGAAACCTATTCGCTCAACAGCTCGGTTAGTTTTCGGAAAGTCTCCTCGCTTACCCTGAATGCCGTTCCATGGCGTATGCCTTTTGGGAACGTCGTCAGGTCGGACACGTCTGTCCATGTTTCTCCATGGTCGGTACTGCGTATCGCGCCATATTTCCCTAAGGTATATTTGTCAAAATAAACGTAAAGTGTGTCGCCTACAAACAAGGGTGCTGGACCCTCTGCCCAATATTTCCCTGTTATCGGCTCTGAAATACTTGTCGGAAATCCCTTTTTGATTTTCTTTGTTCTCGTTATACGAAGATTTTTTTCCGCGGGAAGCGAGTTCTCGTTCTTCACCACCATTATCAGGTCTTTCCTTGCAGGGTCGCGTACTATTGCGGCATCAATGACATTAAAATCGGGATTGAAGAACATTCTGGTCTTTGTGAATGTCTTGAAGTCGCGTGTGGTGGTGCAATATATCCGGTGATTCCACTGTTTCTCTCGTTCTGTTGACTGCACAGGACTATGACGTCCGGGAATTGTAGTAGCCCAAAAGATGTAGAATGTCTTCGATGGCTTGTCGTAGTAGAGTTCAGGTGCCCAACAGTTCTGTGCCTCCGGCTCATCAGCCATTACCGGAATAGCCTTCTGCTCACTCCAGTTTACGAGGTCACGCGAGGATGCATAACCAATGATCCTGTCTGTCCAGCTCGAAGTCCAGACCATGTGGAACGTGCCGTCTGGTCCCTCCACAATAGTAGGGTCGCGCATGAGGCTGTCCTTGCCAACGACAGGACGCAGCAACGACTTGTTGCCGTTCAGCGCAGTCCATTTCAAACCGTCATAACTGTAGGCGAGATGCAGGCCGTCTTTTTGACCACGGAAATAGGAAAACAGATATACGTCTTTTGCCACACAAGTCAAAGCAAACATTAGTGCCATGACAATAAAAAATTTCTTTTTCATATAGGAATAAATTGTTATTTTGGTGCAAATATAGCAATTATTTCTCAAACAAACAATTATTCCACAATAAAAGTTGTTTTACAACGTTTTATTAATAGACAATTGAACAGACTTAAGATTATAATGGCATCGTTGTTCTGCGTATGCGCATTTGCCGCGCCACAGGACAACCGTACGTCACGACAGGGACAGAATGTGCAAACTGCCACTGTCGCTGACGATGATGATATTGTGCCTGACTCTGCCGCACATTCGAGATGGAAGGTGAAGAGAACAACACCGTTGACAACCGCCGACCTCGATTCTGCCGCCATAGACCTAAGAATGCCTGACAACATCACACAAAAGGCGGAATACGACGATTCCACGGGAATGTACCTCATAGGTTCAAAAATCGGCGACTCGTATCTCAACACTCCAATGCTTATGACACCGGAGGAATACCGCACATGGAGCGAGAAGCGTGCCATGAAGCGGTTCTTCAGGGAGAAAAATGCCGAATTGGCGACAAACAAAGGACAGGACAAGTTCTCGTTCTCTGACATGCATTTTGACCTCGGACCGGCAGAGAAGATTTTCGGACCGGGAGGAGTAAGGATAAAGACCCATGGTACGGCGGAACTGAAACTCGGAGGAACGCTTAAGAACATCGACAATCCCTCGTTGCCCATCAGAAACAGGAAGACAAAGTCCATTGACTTCGACGAGAAGATTAACCTCAACATGACCGGTAAGGTGGGCGATAAGGTTAACATGAGCCTAAACTACAACACTGACGCCACCTTCGACTTTGATGCAAAGAACATAAAACTCAAATACGAGGGCAAGGAAGACGAGATAATAAAACTTGTGGAGGCAGGAAACGTGTCGTTCCCATCCAACTCCTCACTCATAAAGGGCGCATCGTCGTTGTTCGGTGTGCGCACCGACATGCAGTTTGGCAAACTGAAACTGCAGACTGTCATATCGCAAAAGAAGTCATCGACAAAAAGCGTGTCGTCAAAAGGCGGCACACAGCTTACCCCTTTTGAAATCAATGTTGCCGACTATGAGGAAAACCGCCATTTTTTCCTCGCCCACTATTTCAAGGGCATCTACGACAAGGCAATGTCAACACTGCCGAACATTCTTACGGGAGTGAAAATAACACGTGTGGAGGTTTGGGGCACAAACAAGTCCGGAACAACGAGCAACTCACGAAACATCATAGCCCTTTCCGACCTCGGCGAGGGACAAACGATAAGCAACTCACTATGGAACGGCAATGGCACTGCCTACCCCACAAACAACGCCAACGACGAGTACCTGCAGATGACAACACAGTATGCCGACGCACGCAACATCGACAGGACATCCATTGTCCTCGATGCCATTGCAGGCTTCTCCGGAGGCGTTGACTATGAGAAAGTGCAAAGTGCAAGATTGCTGACTCCTTCTGAATACACCCTGAACACCAGTCTTGGATACATTTCGCTGAAAACCACGATGCAAACCGACCAGGTGCTTGCAGTGGCATTTGAATACACTCTTGGCGGACAAACCTATCAGGTGGGCGAATTTTCCACCGACCGTCAGGACACCTCGGAGGCTCTCTTCGTAAAATCACTGAAAAACACCAACAACAGTCCTGCTGCCCCAAACTGGCAACTGATGATGAAGAATGTCTATTATCTTGCCTCCACTGTGGAAAAGCAGAAGTTCCGCCTCGATATAAAGTACAAGAGCGACACGACGGGAGTCTATCTCAACTACATTCCCGAACAAGAGGTCAAGCAGCAGACACTTGTCAGAATGCTTGGGGCCGACCGGCTTGACGACAACGACAAACCAAATCCCAACGGATATTTCGACTATGTGGAAGGCTACACCGTGAGCAACGGCAGGGTGTTCTTCCCAAGGACGGAACCTTTCGGTTCTTATCTTTTCAACCAACTGAGAGTTGCCGGCATGGACAGTGCCAAGGCAGAGCAATTCAGTTTCAAGGAACTTTATTACAACACCCGTACCACAGCCAAACAACTGACATCAAAAAACAAGTTCCTGCTCACAGGACAGTTCAAAGGTTCGTCAGCCAATGTCATCTCCCTCGGTGCATATAATGTCCCTCGAGGTTCGGTCGTCGTCACTGCTGGTGGCGTGGTGCTAACCGAGGGAAGCGACTATTCCGTTGATTATTCGGCAGGCGAGGTAACCATTCTTAACCAAAGCATCATTGACGCCGGCACATCTGTCAATGTATCATTGGAGAGCGACACTGAATACGGCATGCAGCGCAAGACCATGGTGGGACTTAACTGGGAATATGATTTTTCCAAAGACCTGCAGATTGGAGGTACATTCCAAAGGCTGAGCGAGCAGTCGCTGACTTCCAAGGTCAACATGGGCGACGAGCCTTTGAATAACATACTTTGGGGACTAAACCTCAACTGGAAACACGAAAGCCAATGGCTCACCGACATGCTCGACAAGTTGCCATTGCTCCACCTGACCAAGCCATCCTATATCTCTTTCACTGGAGAATTCGCACAACTCATTGCCGGCCAGGCTGGTGGCACACAAGACAACGCCTCCTACATCGATGACTTTGAGAACACAAAAAACAACATCGATGTCAGCGACCCGAAATCATGGATTTTGTCAAGCGTACCGACCATGTTCAGCGAGCATGACGACAAAAACGGTCTAAGCAGTGGATTCAACAGGGCTCAGATGGCTTGGTACACCATCGACCCTATCTTTACCTACCGAAGTTCATCACTCACGCCTGCACACATCAAAAGCGACCTCGAACAACTGTCAAACCACTATGTAAGGGAGGTCTATGTCAATGAACTCTATCCCAACCGCGACCAAAGCACCTACAACGGCGCCACTTCCACACTGTCCATCCTCAACCTCTCTTATTACCCCACCGAACGTGGTCCGTACAATTTCTCAACTCATATGAACACCGACGGAACTCTTGCCAATCCCTACGGCAAATGGGCAGGTATGATGCGCAAACTCGACACCAATGATTTTGAGGCAGCAAATATTGAATACGTGGAGTTCTGGCTCCTCGACCCTTTCATCTACACCCGCGACCAAGCAGACGCTTCGCTTTACGGGGGTGACCTGTATATAAACCTTGGCGAAGTAAGCGAGGACATCCTAAGCGACGGAAAGAAATTCTACGAGAGCGGTATGCCTGTTGACGGCACAAGCAACTTCACCACTACTCAATGGGGAAAAATTCCCGTCCAGGCTACTCAGACATACGCATTCGCCACGACAAAAGGAGCAAGAGAAAAGCAGGATGTCGGATACAACGGACTGACCGATGCTGAAGAGCAGTCCTTTGAAAGCTATGCCGACTTCCGTAGTTTTGCACAAACCGTCACCAATGACAGCATACGGGAGGCATGGTTGTCAGACCCTGCCAACGACAACTATCACTACTATCGTGGCAACGACCTCGACAACCGTAAGGCTACCATCCTCGAACGCTACAAACGCATCAACAACCCTCAAGGCAACTCTCCCGACAACGACACCAATACTGAAGGTTATGACACTTCCTACAAATCGACACCCGACGTTGAGGACATCAACCAAGACTTTACGCTCAACGAGTACGAGAGATACTACCAATACCACATAAGCCTTCGCCCCGAAGACCTTGACGAAAGCAGGATTGGCAAAAACTATCTTACGGAGATTAGGGAGTATGTCGCTCCACTACGCAATGGGAAAAAGGAAAAGGTCAACTGGTACAAGTTCCGCATTCCGCTCAATTCGGCCGAGCGGGAGAAGATTGGCTCCATCAGCGACCTCACCAGCATCCGCTTCATGAGAATGTTCCTAACTCACTTTCAGAAACCTGTAATACTGAGATTCGGCAGCCTTGACCTCGTGAGAGGTGAATGGAGAATCTACGAGCAGACTCTTGGAACACACTCTTCTGGAGGCACTATGGAAACAAGCGCCGTAAATATCGAGGAACACACCGACAAGACTCCGGTCAACTATGTGCTTCCTCCTGGCATAAGTCGCGTCACCGACCCTTCTCAGCCTCAACTTGTCGAGAACAACGAGCAGGCTCTGAACATCACGGTCAACAACATGCAAAACGGCGAAGCCAAGGCTGTATATAAGACCACATCGCTCGACCTTCGCCAATATAAGCGAATGCAGATGTTTGTCCATGCCAACGCCCTTCAGCAGAACACCACTCAACTCACTGACGACCAGCTTGCAGTGTTCGTACGTCTTGGCAGCGACTACAACAACAACTATTATGAATATGAGATTCCGCTGAAACTGACTCCCGAGGGTAAGTACGACTATCGTTCCTACGACAGCCGACGGAAGGTGTGGCCGGAAGAAAACATGCTCGACCTTGAACTGTCGAAACTCACACAACTGAAAAAGTCGAGAAACAGGGCACGCGCCAATGGCGGGGCTTCATTCAATAGCGAATATGCGGAATACGACCACGACAAGCCCAATAACCGGATGACCATTAATGGCAATCCTTCCATTGGAGAAGTGAAGACGATGATTATTGGCGTGCGCAACAAGGCGGCAACAGTAAAGTCCGGAGAAGTGTGGGTCAACGAGCTGCGCCTCCTTGAGTCCAACAACAAGGGCGGTTGGGCTGCGTCAGGTGCACTAAACATTCAGATGTCCGATTTCGGAATTGTCAACCTAACGGGACGCATCACTACCGACGGCTTTGGAGGATTGGAAGAAGGTGTGGCACAACGTTCCACCGACGACTACAAGACCTATAGTTTCACCACAAGTCTCGAGCTCGGGAAACTGTTCCCCGACAAGGCAAAGGTCAACGCGCCGCTCTACTACTCCATAACCAAGGAAGAAACACGTCCGCGCTATAACCCGCTCGACACCGACATGCTGTTGGAAGACGCTCTGGAGTCGGCTCTTGACCGACACGAGCGCGACTCCATCGAGTCCATTGCCGTAAAGAAGTCAACCACGACAAACTTCTCCTTGTCAAACGTCCGGGTTGGCATAAAGACCAAACGTCACCCAATGCCCTACGACCCTGCCAACTTCTCGTTCAGCTACAGCCATGCCCATCGCTACAACACCGGCGAGACCACCGCATGGGAGCGCGAGGACCAGTGGCGCGGAACGTTCAACTATAGCTATTCACCGGTTTACAAAACCTTTGAACCTTTCCGCAACCTCAAGGGAAAGAGCAAGTGGCTTGCCTTCCCGAAGGCTTTGGGCCTAAACTATCTGCCGCAAAGCATTTCGTTCAACAGCGAAATACTGCGTAACTATTACGAGATGCAAGAGCGTGACCTTGAAGCCGCCTCAGGAAGCAAGCTGCCACTGACTTTCAGCCAGCAGTTCCTTTGGAATCGCGAGTTCTCCATGCGTTGGGACCTGACCAAGAATCTGCACGCCTCATTCCAAAGTGCCACCCACGCCGAAGTGGAAGAACCTTATACAGCCGTTAACAAAGACCTCTACCCCGACCAATACAGTCACTGGAAAGACTCCGTGGGCAGAAGCCTGCGTAACCTCGGCACTCCTCTCGAATACCAGCAGCAGTTCACCTCGTCCTACCAGCTTCCGCTTAACAAGCTACCTATCCTTAATTGGCTCAATGCCAATGCAACCTACAATGCGACCTACTCATGGGCACGCGGTTCGGAAATGGATGACGGTACGTCTCTCGGCAACACCATAAGCAATAACCGTAACCTTAACGTCAACTCCACCCTGAACCTTGAATCGTTCTACAACCTTTTCCCGTTCCTTAAAAAGACGAACGAAAGATTCAGGAAGTCATCGTCTGCACAACGCACACAATTGGCAAAGAAACGGTTGCCGACGATGAAGACAAGCAAGAAACCAGGAGGGATAGCCGACTCAAAGGCCGACATTCGACAAAACGAGAAACTGCCACTGAACAAGAATGCGTTCCAAAGTGAAATAAAGTTGAGAACCGACACTACGGTCACTTTGAGACACGGAAAGAAAAGCCGAAGGCTCATCGTTACCGCCAAGACACGCGACGGCAAGGACTACAACGTAAGTTATAAGGTGAAAGACGACAACAGCATTGTCATTCGTAACCTCGACACTGTTACTGTCATGATTAGCGTCACGGCAAAAAAACCATTGGAGGACAACACTTGGTACAACGTCATGCAACACACTGCACGACTGCTGATGATGGTTAGAAACATCAACATTTCCTACCGTAGCCAGCAGTCCATGACCATTCCGGGATTCGCTCCAACCGTAGGCGACATCCTCGGACAACGCACAGGCAACGTGATGACACCGGGACTGGACTTCGCCTTCGGCCTTGCCGGAGCAGGCTATCTTGACAAAGCCCGCGACAACGGGTGGCTCATCTGTGCCGACAGCGTGGCGACACCTGCAACAATCAGTACAACCGAAGACCTGCAACTGCGAATGACACTCGAGCCTCTTCGCGACCTGAAGATTGACCTCAATGCCAGCCGAACCGTAAACAAGGCTAAAAGCATTCAATATATGTATGAAGGAATGCCTACGACACACAGCGGTTCGTTCACCATGACTACCCTCAGTCTGAAGAGTGCACTCGAAGGCATGGGCAATGCCAACAACGGCTACAGGTCAAAATCGTTTGAGAACTTCTGCGCCTCACTCACTTCCTTCCGTGACCGCGTGGAAGCACAATATGCGTCAGCTGTTTATCCCAACGGCATGACCGACCATGACGGCACTGTCATAGGAGGATCAACGTTCAATCCGGAAATCGGTGGTGTAAGACAATACAGTGCCGACGTGCTCATTCCGGCATTCCTTTCTGCCTACACCTCAAGCGGCGGCTCGTCACTTGACCTGTTCCCTGCCCTACGCCGCATGTTGCCCAACTGGTCGCTGAGATATACTGGGCTCAACCGTCTGCCTTGGCTTCGCGACCACTTTAAGAACATCACCGTGCGCCACGGCTACAAGAGTGTCTTTGCAGTGGGCAGCTACGCCTCCTACTCCACCTTCCAGGAATACATGAACGGACTGGGCTTCATCAGCGATGCCACGACAGGCAACCCTATACCCAACTCCATGTACAACATCAGCACTGTCAGCATCAACGAGTCCTTCTCGCCTCTGCTCGGCATCGACATGACATTCCAAAACAATATGACATGCAAATTGGAATACCGCACTACGCGCATCCTTAGCCTCAGCATGACAAGCATTCAGATAAACGAGGCGTTGAGCAAGGATTGGGTCGTCGGCTGGGCATATAAACTCAACAACTTTAATCTCTTCAACAACAAAGCATCACGAAAGATAAAAAAAGCCCAGGGGAGCAAAACCTCCAATCAGACAACGGCAAAAAGCAACACCAGAGTGGGCAACAACCTCAACCTGCGACTTGACATCTCGTTCCGAAAGCAAGCGGCCATCACACGCGACATAGCCACAGTTACCAGTTCAGCCAACAGTGGCAACTCGGCTTTCAAACTCTCGTTCATGGCCGACTACACTCTGTCACGCTTCCTTACCATCAGTGCTTACTATGACCGCCAGACCAACACTCCCCTACTCTCGAGCAGTAGCTACCCCACCACTACCCAGGACTTCGGTCTCTCGCTCAAGTTCTCGCTGACCAGGTAACTCACTCGCCGAAAGGAAATCCGCAACATCCTTCTGCAACCTCTGAAACAGCGGGCAGAACAGGTACCCCATGTTCTTTTTCAACATTGTCTTCACATCAGCTATACTGTTTTCGTAACACGACATCTCGTTGTGCATCTGTGTGCGATGGACTGCTGTCCTGCTTATCTCAGTTTCACGTTCCATCCGCAAGCGGTTACACACCTTCGTCAGTATCGGAACGACAATGGTGTCAAACACATGGTGACCATGCATATAAAGATAGGTCGTCGAAGGGGTAACGCCAAGCTCACGCAGTTCCTTGTCCAACGCGGCTATTTCATTCGTATGCTTAGGATAGTGCTGGCGCAGGCCCTTAACCTTCCGCTCCACCTTATGGCGCAAATGGTCAAGTGAAGTCTTGACCGACTGTATGTTAAGGCCTCCCATCTCCACTATGCGGTCAAAGTCCGTTATGGAGAATTCTGTGTAACGACCTGTGCGATAAGCCCATACCGACCACACGAGCAATGGGTAACACGCCTCGGAATATTCCCTTAGCAAGCGGCTGAAGTCAAAGATGGAATGGTCGTTAAGCGTCACCATAACAGCCACATTATGGAGACTTTCCGCATAGCACTGATAGTTTTCTATGGCATATGAATAAGTATGGAACACGTAAGGGCTTTCAAGAATCTTCTTCGACATTGAAGTACGCCCTTGAAGAAGATAGTCGTAATCGGCATCAACACAGGCTATCATGTCAGGACCGACACGTCCGTCAATAAAATTCATCAGCACCGATTTCTTACCACGAAGCAATACTTTTTTCGACGGCAACATCACCTCAAAGAAGCGGGTCTCGTCCTCAAAACGGCTGAGCACAGTACGCCAGAAAAAGACGTCATCGTAGCTTTCGACGTAAGCCACAATCTTGCGTCGCGCCTTCTTCGAGGTCATTTTGTTTGCCGCCTCTACATATCGGGATGTGATATTGTCACTCAGCCTCCTGCCCATTCAATTTTTAATTATTTCAATATTCTAATTCCTTAATATATCACTCACCTCCGTCACCTTGTCCATCCAGCCGTTCATGATTACTGCAGGAGAGTGTGTGGTGAGAATAATTTGGACGTTAGGATTAAGGTCGAGGATAAGGTCGATAAGACGTTGCTGCCAGTCTATATGTAAGCTCACTTCTGGCTCATCCATAAAAAGCACGTAAGGCTGATGATCCTCGATAAGCACGGTAAGCAATATAACAAGCATCTGCTTCTCGCCGCTCGACAATTGGTATGGAGTCAGTTGCTCACCTATCTGCGAAAAAGCAATGTCGTTCTGCGTGCGTACCAAGCGTTTGCCTGTTTCTGCAAACAGGCTGTCAATCATGTCTTGGAACTTCTTCTTAGGCTCCGATATCTTTTGAGCCTTTTCTGCCGCATCAGCATCACCGCTCTGCAACACTGCTATAATGCGGTTGCCTATATTCACCTGATAGTCAAGATACTTGCGCTGCAACTGGTATATCTGCCAGTCAAGCTCCGTATTCACCGATGCATCTACAATCTTGTTAACCATATCGCTGCTCATCAGTGGGCGGTCGAAACTGCGAATATGGTCATAGCGTATCCAGCGCGCATCCTCTGGAAAAACCTTAATATGCACACCACTTAGCAGATGACTCGGGAACTCCCCTCCAGGTATCAGTCCCCTTACCACCTTGTTTAATATTGTGCTCTTGCCCACGCCGTTCACACCGCTCAGTATGTTCACCTTCGGGTCAAGGTTCCACACAACATGTCGCACACCGCTCCACAGGGAGTCGATTTCTATCTGTTCTATGTAATCTGCGTATTTTTGCATATCCTTTCAGTATTTCTTCTGCAAATATAGTGTTTTTCAGCATAAATTGTATAACTTTGCACCGTTTTTTAAGAATAAATAGAAAAATGGATAACAAAAAACCACTTTTAGCTCATTCCAGCATGTTTCTCGCATGCGCTTTCTGGGGACTTATGGCACCTGTCGGAAAGGATGCCATGACCCACGGACTTACCGGCATCGACATGGTCACATTCCGCGTTGCAGGAGCTGCCACGCTCTTTTGGATAGCATCACTCTTCGTAAAGAAAGAACACCTGCCCGTCAAGGACATCCTACTGCTCGGACTCGCCGGAATGTTCGGACTCGTCTTCAACCAGTGTTGCTACACCATCGGCCTCAGCATCACCTCACCCATCAACTCAAGCATCGTAACAACATCGATGCCCATTTTTGCCATGCTACTCTCAGCCCTCATCCTGAAAGAACCCATCACAGGGAAAAAGGCTGGCGGAGTGATGATGGGATTCAGTGGAGCACTGATTCTCATTCTCACCAGTGCCACTGCCGACAGCTCCAAGGTCGGCGACATCAGGGGCGACCTGCTCTGCATGTTCGCACAACTGTCGTTCGCCTTCTATCTCTCCATGTTCAACCCGCTGATTAAACGCTACTCCGTCTTCACCGTCAACAAGTGGATGTTCACATTCGCCACTCTCGCCATCACTCCCTTCACCTTTGCCCACGTCTCTGCCATCCCGTTTGCTGAGATATCGCCAAGGACATGGCTTGAGACCGCATTCGTCGTAGTTGTCTGTACCTTCGTATGCTACATCCTAACCATGCAGGCACAACAGGTGCTTCGCCCGACTGTCGTCAGCGTCTATAACTACGTCCAGCCATTGGTAGCTGTCATCGTAAGCGTGCTGACAGGACTCGGAGTGTTTAAGCCAACCCATGCCATCGCTGTACTGCTCGTGTTCTTCGGAGTGAGATTCGTAACGAAAAGCAAGAGCCGACACGACATTGAGAAACTGGAAAAATCAAAACAGGCAACCCATTAACAACAAAACGCCCCCATGCTTTCGGCACGAGGGCGTTGTCTTTTATTAAAAGGGATAGCGACTATTATTCTGTGATACAGATTGAAACGCGGTTCAAGTCGTTCTCAGCGAATGGCTGAACACGGCTACCCTTAGAGTCAGAAGTGATGCGGTCAGCAGAGATGCCGTACTTCTCAGTCAACATCTTAACGACTGCAGCGGCACGCTGGGCAGCAAGACGGTCGTTAATCTTGTCGTTACCTGTACCTGCGTCAGCATAACCTGTCACCTGTACCTTCTTGTCAGGATACTTTGTCATGTACTCAACAAGCTCCTTAACCTTAGCCTCCTCAGCCTCAGAAACCTTGCTTACGTTGATTGTGAAGAACACGTCAATGCGGAGTGGCTCAACGACCTTAACTTCTTCAACAACTGGAGCTGGCTCAACAACCGGCTCTGGCTCAACAACAACAGGCGCTGGAGCTGCTACTGGAGCTGGCTTCTCGTATGTCTTGCCGAGGTTAATCTTCAGACCTGCCAATACGTTGAAGTACCAGTCTGCATTACCAGCCTTCTTTGAGTTGTACTTGTCAGAAATGATGTTTGCGTTACCCTCAATGCCAAGAGCAACAGCGTCGCTCAGGCGGAAGTCAACAGCAAGACCTGCCTTACCTACAGGACGAACCTTTGTTCCATCCCACAAATAGGTCATGTTGTAACCCTTGCTTGCAATATCATTAGCCTCGTCGTTAGAGAAACCGATGTTCAAACCGCCACCAACGAAAGCTGAAACGTTCATAGTGCGTACAGGGTTGTAGCCACAGAGAAGGTTTGACAAGTTGAACATGAAGTCAATTGTCGGAGCTACATACTTGTACTTGTACTGGATGTTGCCAGGGTTCGCACCGTCTGACACCTGATAGCCATTGTAGCCACCCTTGCTCTGCCAAGCGTTAACAGCGAGACGAGCACCAAATACAGGGCAGAACTGATAGCCAAGAGCTGCCTGAACGTTAGGAGAAATCAGGTCGCCGAACTTTGCCTCACCAAGTGTGTACTGTGCACCACCCTGCAACTGCAAGTAAGCGTGCTTTTTGAATGTGTACTCAGAAGCATCCTGAGCCTGTGCTGCCATACCCAATGAGAGCAGAGCCGCAACGAGTAAAGTCTTCAATGTCTTCATACGCGTATATTTTAATGATTAATACTTAATTTCTCTTCTTAATGACCATGTTTCTTGGCAAATTCTATACCCTCCTCAAACTGCTTCTGCTCCTCTGGAGTCATAGGCTTCGTCTTCAACTCTTTCGATGGGTCGTAAACTGCCTCAACTACTGTTCCCTTTTTCGGGATAAGCCTCAGAAGCAACGCCTTGGCCTGCTTGTCGCGAAGGTCGCCGATATAGTGAACAACAACCGAGTCACCGACCATTATCGCACCATTGTCACACCGTGCCTGCTTAACGTCAAACGTAATGTCATATTTGTCAATCGTAGCAACCATGGTCGTGTCAGTAGTCTTCTTTACCTTCACTGTTGTCGTCTGAATCTTCTCCTGACATGAACTCAGCAACAGAGCCACAAAGGCTAATGCCAAAATAACACTTTTTCTCTTCATAATACCTATATAATATATTAACTGTTCTTTTCTTTCTCTGTAGGCCACAAAACATGCCTTTGGGCTGCAAAGATAATGCAAAATTTCGAAACAAGCAACAAAAATGCAACTTTTTTCAACAAAAATACAATTTATTTTGTTTTTATCAATCTTTTCATGCAAATACATAACATTATAGACGCTTTACACTCATCATTACAACATACTTATTTACAAGCCAGTCAAAAGCACTTCCACCCATTTCGTCAAATAAAAATCACACGCAACATACTAATGTCAAGAAAACATCAAAATAAGAACATGTAATTCACTCATTACAAACATAAATTATCACCACACAAGTAAACACTTTTCATACCCCTGTAAAAACAATTGTTCTGAAGCGGTCGTTCACAGCTAAAGAAATAAATCGTCTCTACTACATCAAGGATGGTGACAACTTTATCATCGCCCGCAATAAAGGTCTTAACACCAAGGCTATCGAGCGCTACATTAAGTTCTCTGATGCATCTGGCAGAGCTAAGATCTTCTTCACTACTCCATCTATCGCTAAGGGCAATGCAGCATTCCTGACGGGGATGCCCAGTGATGGGCGTTCCCGTCTTTTCATCTTCTTGTTTTTCTTAATGGCATAATAGCTGGCATTAATGGCATGAAGGAGTGGGATGCCC
>JALFCG010000071.1 GCA_022771265.1 Prevotella sp. | reverse complement strand
ACAGGGGCACCCACTCTTCCTTCACTCCAATTCTTGCCCATTCCTCCACGGTACTGCGTGGGGCTTTCTTCTCAGGCTTCATCTGCGGGAAGAAGAGTACTTCCTGAATATAGGTCTTGCCGGTCATGAGCATGACAAGACGGTCGATACCGATGCCGATGCCGCTCGTAGGAGGCATGCCGTACTGCAGCGCGCGCAGGAAGTCCCGGTCGATGATCATCGCCTCGTCGTCGCCCTTGTCTGCCAGTTTCATCTGCTCGACGAATCGCTCTTCCTGGTCGATAGGGTCGTTGAGCTCCGAGTAGGCGTTGGCAAGCTCCTTGCCGTTGACCATAAGCTCAAAACGCTCGGTCAGTCCGGGCTTCGAACGGTGCATCTTTGTTAGTGGCGACATCTCGACAGGATAGTCGGTGATGAAGGTCGGCTGGATGAACGTGCCTTCGCAGAACTCGCCGAAGAGTTCGTCGATGAGCTTTCCCTTTCCCATGGTGTCGTCGATGTCCATGCCTTTCTCCTTGCAGAAGGCGCGAATCTCCTCCTCGCTCTTTCCGTTGCAGTCGAAACCGGTCTTCTCCTTGATGGCGTCAAGGATTGGCAAGCGGCGGTAAGGAGCCTTGAAGCTGATAATCTGACCGTCAATCTCGCGTTCGGGCTTTCCGTTGACGGCAATACAAACTGTCTCCAGCAGCTTTTCGGTGAACGACATCATCCAGTTGTAGTCCTTGTACTGCACATACAGCTCCATGCAGGTGAACTCCGGATTGTGGTTGCGGTCCATTCCCTCGTTGCGGAAATTCTTTCCTATCTCGTAAACGCCCTCGAAACCTCCGACGATGAGTCTCTTGAGGTAAAGCTCGGTGGCTATTCGCATGTACATGTCAACGTTGAGAGCGTTGAAGTGGGTAATGAACGGGCGTGCCGACGCGCCTCCTGCAATGCTCTGAAGTGTAGGTGTCTCCACCTCTGTGTAGCCGGCCTCGTCGAGAACACGGCGTATGGTGCGTATGACAGTTGCACGCTGCAGGAATGTGTCCTTGACACCGTCGTTGACAACCAGGTCAACATATCTCTGACGGTAGCGCAGTTCCGGGTCCTCAAACTTGTCATAAGCCACTCCGTCCTTGTATTTCACTATTGGCAGCGGCTTGAGGCTTTTCGACAGCAGGGTGAGTTCCTGTGCATGGACGGAAATCTCCCCGGTCTGTGTCCTGAAGACGAAACCTTTTATTCCGATGAAGTCGCCGATGTCAAGCAGGCGCTTGAACACCTTATTATATATGTCCTTGTCGTCGCCCGGGCAAATGTCGTCGCGGGTGATGTAAACCTGTATGCGTCCCTTGGAGTCCTGAAGCTCAACGAAGCTAGCCTTTCCCATTACTCGACGGCTCATCATTCGTCCGGCAATACACACTTGGCGCGGTTCGTCGCCGTCCTTGAAGTTGTCTCTGATGTCTGCCGAAAAGGCGTTTGTCGGGTACTCCGCCGCTGGATATGGGTCGATGCCCATGTCGCGCAGCTCCTGCAGACTCTGTCGTCTGCCAATTTCCTGTTCGCTTAGTTCTAAAACGTTCATATTTTGTTGTTGTATATATACTATATCAAAAAATGTGCTGCAAATTTACTAAATAAATCCGATAAATCATCGTTTTTTTACTTTATTTATTGTTTTTCATCGTGCAAAAGCGCTTAAAATGGTTAAAAACTGCTAAACCAATGAATATTATGGTTTTTTTTGTTGGAAGGAATTTATATTTTTACTACTTTTGTGGGTGCTACCAAACTCATAAAATAGCGAATAATGGAATTTGAAACAATGAAAGATAGGGTTGTCGGTGTGGATATCAGTCTTAACCAGACAACGATAGCTGTGGTTGATGTCAGGGGCAACATTATTGCCAAGACATCATTCTGTACGGAAGACTATCCGAATGTAAGCAACTTTATCACTACGCTTGCCGAGAGAATAGTACAACTGTCGGAGGATAACGGCGGCTTCCTGCAGATAAGGTCGGTGGGAATAAGTGCACCAAGCGGAAACTTCAAGACAGGATGTATCGAAAACTCGCCCAACATGCCTTGGAAAGGAGTCATACCGATGGCTGCAATGCTGCGTGACCGTCTCGGCATCGCCGTGGCGTTAGGCAACGACAGCCATGTGATGGCGCTTGGAGAGTATGTATATGGAAGTGCCCACGGCATGCGTGACTTCGTGCTCGTGACACTGGGACATGGTCTTGGAAGCGCGTTTTTCAACCGGGGAAAGGTAATACTTGGAGCTCACGGCTTTGGGGGAGAATTTGGACATTCGTGTATCATTGACAACGGACGCCAGTGTAACTGCGGCCTGAAAGGATGTCTCGAAGCCTATTGCGCGGAGAAGGGCATCATCCAGACTGCACGTGAGGTGATGGAAGAGTTCAAGGAAGAAACGACACTCATGACTGTTTATGACAAGCTGACACCAAAGTGTATTGCGGAATGTTGCAATAAGGGTGACAGGCTTGCCATAGAGACTTTCCGTCGTACAGGACATATCTTGGGAATAGCCATGGCGTCGATAGCCGCGTCTTTTGACCCTCAGGCAATCATCCTCACAGGAGGCGTGTCAAAAGCCGGGAAGTGGCTTCTTGACCCGGTCAAGGAGTCGTTTGATGAACATGTCTTCCGCAATATCAAGGGCAAGGTGAAGATTATTGCGTCGTCGCTTGACTCACGTGAGCGTGACGTGCTTGGAGCAAGCGCCTTGGCATGGGAGGTGGAAGAATATTCGCTTTTCAAGTAATGAATATCGAAAACATAAAGAAAACACTCGAAAAAAGTCACAATCTCGCAGACAATCTCGGAATGAACTTCCTTTCAACACCCGATGCTGACAGTTGTATGGCTACGATGGAAGTCAACGAGAGTAATTGCCAACCTTACGGATATCTCAGCGGGGGAGCGTCGCTTGCCCTCGCTGAGACTCTTGCTGGCGTAGGCTCTGCCGCCTTGTGCCCCAAGGAAACAGCTGTGGGCATCAATGTCAGCGGCAATCACATAAAGGCAGTGAAGGTAGGCGAGACAGTGACGGCAAAGGCTACGATAGTGCAGAACGGCCATGCCCTGCATGTGTGGAACGTTGAAATCACCGATGCCATGGGCGAATTGGTGTCGAAAGTTGTCGTAACCAATTATATCATCAAAAAGAAATAACGTCAGGATACCATATTCCATGAAAAATTTCGCTTTGTACAGAATGCCTCATGCCGACGACTACGTTGAAGTAGTGCAGAACGACGGTGAACCGGAACGATTAACGTCGCCTCTGGAACTGAATGGAAAGAGAGGCTTTGTGGTGGCACCGTTCACGGTGAGCGATAAAGAACCATTGTTGCTTATCCGTCCCGACGAAGTGAAAGTAATGCACGTCCAAGCCGTTGACAACGAAGAGGCGGAAAATGGAATCATGGAATATGCTGATGACAATGGCAATGAAAGGACGTATTACTCCGTTGACTTCTCCAATTTCCATTCGCGTCTTGAGTCAGGGGAGTTCCAGAAAATCGTGTTGGCACGTTCTGCGGAGATTAAGAGAACCGGGAACGACAATCTGAAGAGATTGTTTTTCAAGGCTTGCAAGGAATATCCGCGAGTGTTTGTGGCATTAGTGTCAACGTCGGTAAGCGGCACATGGCTTGTAGCCACTCCCGAAATACTGCTTGAAGGCGACGGCGAACAATGGCACACGATGGCTCTTGCCGGCACCATGACATTGGGAAATATACAATGGACTGAAAAAAACGTTTGCGAACAGGCTTATGTCACATCCTACATCACGGAATGTATCGAGCAGTTCACCACTGACTTTACCGTGGAAGGCCCTTATTCCGTGCGTGCAGGACAGTTGGTACACCTGCGTACCGACTTCCGCTTCAGTACCCGTTTGCCCAATGCCTTGGGAAAAATAGTAGCCACGTTGCATCCCACGCCTGCCGTGTGCGGAATACCCAAGCGTGCCACCCACGACTTCATCGTGGCTAACGAACATTGCCAGCGAAGCTATTACAGCGGTTTTATGGGACCGCTGGACATCTTTGGCGCAACTCATCTTTATGTCTCCCTTCGTTGCATGCAGATAACACCTGACGTCTATCGCCTTTATGCAGGCGGCGGCATCTTGTCGGAAAGCGTGGAGCAACAGGAATGGGAGGAAACGGAGGAAAAGATGAAGACGATGAAAAAATTGTTGCAAGACAAGTAACATAACTTTCCAATTTTGAAAATATGTATTATAACAATAATAAGGTATCCCTGCTCATCGGCTTGCTAAAGGCCTATGGAATAAGGGATGTGGTGCTGTGTCCGGGAAGCAGGAACGCCATGATTGTCAACAATATCGTCGTTGACGGAGGCTTTAGGTGCTATCCCGTCACCGACGAGCGTTCGGCCGGATTCTTTGCGCTTGGCGTCAGTATGGAAAAAGGTCCAGTGGCAATCGTCGTAACATCAGGTTCTGCCTTGCTCGACGTTGCGCCGGCGGTGGTCGAGGCTTATTACCAACATCGTCCGATGGTGGTGATTTCTGCCGACCGTCCGCAGGAAGATATTGACCAGAATGTAGGACAGACGATGCGTCAGGCGGGAGCTCTCGACAACTTCGTGCGTCGTTCGGTGAATCTCGTTGACACCCTTTCCGATAACAACTCTTTCCACCGTCGCCTGGTCTGTGAGGCGTTATGTGCCTGCACGTCAGGTGCCGGAGGACCTGTGCATGTCAATGTGCCGCTGCCCAATGTGACAGAATGTGAAACGCTGGAGCACATGGTGATTGAGGAAGGACGGAAGGTGGAAATAATGCGGCCTTCCGATGTGCCAGAAGAATTTCTTGAACTGGTGGAACAGAAACTGCTGCATCGGTCAGAACGTCCGGTGATTGTCGTCGGGCAGACGACACTCGCGTTGTCGGCGGTAAAGATGGAACGTATAAGAAAACACGTAACAGTATTGTCAGAACCGTTGTCTGACCCGTCGGCGCATCCGTTCGACGGTATTGTCGGAACTATGCCCGACGACAAGTTGCCTGACTTCATCCTCTATTTAGGCGAGTCGCTTGTATGTCGCTCCATCAACAGCCGTTTCGCGTCAGCCGAAGGCGTCGAGGTGTGGCGAGTCAGCGAGGACGACAGTTATGTGTCGCCTTTCCGTCAGCTCGACAGAATCATCGTTTGTTCGCCCGACAAGTTTCTGTCGGCCTTGTGCGACCGTCTGTGCAGGAACGACGCGAAGGTATCCGATTATCTCTCGTGGTGGAACAACGCGTTTGCGGAGGAAGAGGAACGCATACTCGCGTCAACCGACTCTGCCTGCTTGTCGGCTGCCTCAACGGTGGAGTATTTTGAAAGCCAGTTGGAGGATATGTTCTACGACTATTCGGTTCATTACGCCAACAGTACCGCCGTGCGTCTGGCTTGCCGCTATGTCAATGGACATACTATAAGGTGCAACCGTGGAGTCAATGGCATCGACGGGTGCATATCCACTGCAGCCGGCCATTCAGCCTCGACCGGCGACATGGTGTTCTGTGTCACGGGCGACCTTAGCTTCTTCTACGACCAGAACGCCTTGTGGAACAATAACCTGAAGGGCAACCTTCGTATAATCCTGCTCAACGACCATCGTGGCGGCATCTTCGACAAAGTGAGCGGACTTGAGGGCTGCTCTTGCCGCGACACTTACGTGGCGGGAAGCCATAAGGCTGACGCAAGGGGAATATGCACCCAAAACGACATTGGCTATCTTTCGGCAACGACGGTTGACGAGATGCATCTCGGCATAGTGAAACTCATGACGGAAGAAACGAAAAGACCGATACTGCTGGAAATAGAGTATTAAAGAATAAAATATATTATTGCAATGACACAAAGAGAATGGAAAAAAATCAGGGATTTTGAGGAAATCCTTTTTGAAGAGTATAATGGTATCGCAAAGATTACAATCAACAGGCCTCGTTACCGTAATGCCTTCACTCCAAAGACTACCTTGGAGCTGAGCCAGGCGTTCGCTTACTGTCGAGAAGCCCAGGACATCAGTGTAGTGCTGCTTACAGGTGCCGGCGACAAGGCATTCTGCGCAGGTGGAGACATGCACGTGAAGGGAAGGGGAGGATATGTCGATGAGGATGGAGTGCCGAGGCTGAGCGTGCTGGATGTGCAGATGCAGATACGCCGCTTGCCAAAGCCTGTCATAGCAATGGTTAACGGATATGCCATCGGAGGTGGTCACGTGCTGCATCTTGTGTGCGACCTGACAATAGCTTCCGAAAATGCTATATTCGGACAGACAGGACCAAAGGTCGGCTCGTTCGACGCTGGTTTCGGAGCAAGCTATCTCGCAAGAATCGTCGGACAGAAAAAGGCAAGGGAGATTTGGTTCCTCTGTCGTCAATACACAGCGCAGGAAGCGGAGCAGATGGGCATGGTGAACAAGGTCGTCCCCTTGGAGCGTCTTGAGGACGAATGTGTGGAGTGGGCGGAAACGATGATGGAACGCAGTCCGCTGGCTCTAAGAATGATAAAGGCGGGACTTAATGCCGAACTGGACGGACAGGCTGGCATCCAGCAACTTGCAGGCGACTGCACCATGCTCTACTATTTCCTCGACGAGGCTCAGGAAGGCGGTCATGCTTTCCTCGAAAAACGAAAGCCCGACTTTGGCAAATATCCAAAACTACCTTGAAAATGAAGAGTGAAGAATGAAGAGTGAAGAATTCTTCATTCTTCACTCTTCCTGCGGATAGAGCGCTTGCGCGTTCTTTTCTTTTCCTCTCCCGGCTTGTCGGCTTTTATTCCTGCAAGTTCCGGGTCGATGAGTATTCTTCCGCAATATTCGCACACGATGACCTTCTTGTGCATCTTGATGTCGAGCTGTCGCTGTGGAGGAATCTTGTTGAAGCAACCGCCGCAGGCATCACGCTGCACGTAAACGATGCCGAGACCATTGCGGGCGTTCTTGCGTATGCGTTTGAAAGAGGTAAGGAGACGAGGGTCAATCTTCGTTTCCAGTTCCTTCACCTTCACCTTCAGGTGCTCCTCTTCAGCGCGTGTCTCTTCGATGATGTCGTCAAGCTCGCTTCTCTTCATCTCGAGGTCGTTCTCGTGGTCTTCAAGGTCTTGAAGGTTCTTGTCCTTTTCAGCAGTCTTGTCCTTGATTTTTTGCTGAGCCTCGCGTATCTTCTTGTTGCAGAGCTCTATCTCGAGTGTCTGGAACTCTATTTCCTTGCTCAGCGTGTCATACTCGCGGTTGTTCTTTACGTCGTCGAGCTGCATCTTGTAGCGTTGTACGCTTGTCTGAGCCTCGAGAATGTCAGCCTTACGGTCGCTGATAGCCTTTTGGAATTCGTCGATTTCGTTTTGGATTTTCTCGATACGAATCTTAAGTCCTTCGATTTCGTCTTCAAGGTCCTGTACTTCCAAGGGAAGTTCGCCTCTCAGGGCTTTCTTCTCGTCGATGGCTGACAGTGAGGTCTGAAGCTGGAACAGCGTCTTCAACTTGTCTTCTACTGACAGTTCTACATTTTCTCTTCTTGCCATATATTCTGTTTTGTTTATTAATAATATCTTATCGGATTTGTCATCGTCTCCGCTATCTCGGTCCTGAGTCCAGGGCAGTCCTTCGCGAGTATGTCGCTGAACAGTTCCTGGGTGAATTGCTCGCTTTGGTAGTGGCCAATGACGCAAATCTGTATCTCCTGCTCGTGGCCGAAATAGACGTGGTAGTGCATCTCGCCCGTTATGAAAGCGTCGGCTCCCAAGGCGACGGCCTGCGGCAAAAGGAAGTCGCCAGCCCCGCCACATATCGCCACTTTGCTTATCGGGCGACGTAGCAGCTCGTTGCATTGGGCGCACTCCACTCCAAAGGTCTCTTTCACGGCAGCCACGAAGTCCCGCGCTTCCATCGGCGTCGGCAGAAGTCCTGTCACGCCGCTTCCTCCCTCGATGTCGCCAACCTGCTTTCTTGCAAACAGCTCCACGTCGTTGAGCCCGAGTTTTTCTGCTATCTTGAAGTTCACTCCGCCCACGGCATTGTCCATATTGGTGTGCATACCGACAATGACGATATCGTTCTTAACGGCTTTCATGACTGCTCTTTGCACATAGTCGGCACCAGTCAGCTGCTTCAGTCCACGGAATATCAGCGGGTGGTGCGACACGATGATGTCGCATCCCTTGTCTATAGCCTCGTCAACAATGGCTTCGTTGACGTCAAGACACAATAAAGCCCCTGATGCTTCCGCCGCTGTCAACCCGATTTGCAGGCCGGCATTGTCCCAGTCTTCCTGCAACGGCAGTGGCGCGAATCGTTCAAGGGCGTCAATCACTTCCTTTATTCTCACGCTAAATAAACGCTAATATGTTATATTCAAAGTGCAAAGTTACTTATTATTATTGAAAAACGACGAACCAATGTTTTCTTTTTATGTATTTTTAACTATGCGGTAGCCCTAACTAATTCTTTTGCGCTGCCTGTCTGATTTATATCCCACGTCGTGAAATATAACTCCAAAGCCTGTCTTGGAACATCTTGCATGGGGATTGTGAAGACAATCGTTAGCCTTGGCAAAGGAAATGCAAGTGCAGGAAGGTGATAACGTCACATGTGTACACGTAAAATATAAATCGGTGAAGGGCTGTTGTCGTCGTTTCTGTTGTCGCAAGCAAACATAAAAAACAACTTTTTTCATCACTTTTTCGCAAAAAAGTTTGGAGGTTTCCTTTATCGGCTTGCAGAGTGTGATTGTTAAATTACATTATAAAAATGCGTAAATACGCAAAAATCTAACGTAAAAGCTCTATGATAGTAGAAAGGAACAAGTATCTGAACCAGCTGCTTGAAAGCAGACACAACGGATTGACAAAGGTTATCACAGGAATACGACGTAGCGGCAAGTCATTCCTGCTTTTTAACCTGCTGAAGAACCGTCTGATTGACGAAGGAACTGACCGAGAGCATATCATAGAAATGCAATTCGACGATTTTGCCAACAAGAGGTATCGTAACCCTGAAGTCTTCTACGAATATGTGAAGAGCAGAATCACTGACGGCAGGAAATATTACGTCTTACTTGACGAGGTGCAACTGCTGTCGGAATTTGTTGACGTGCTAAACGGACTGATGCGAATTGAAAATGTTGACTTGTATGTCACGGGCAGCAATGCACGTTTCCTTTCAAAAGATATAATAACAGAGTTTAGGGGAAGAGGACAACAAATTCATGTCTCGCCTTTCAGTTTCTCAGAGTTGATGACTTTCTTTGATGGGACAAAAGAGGAGGCATTGGAAATGTATATGAAATATGGTGGACTTCCGCCTGTTGTTCTTCAGCCGAATGATGAATACAGGTCAAACTTACTGAAGAGTCTGTTGAATGAAACTTACATCATCGACATATTGGAGCGAAATCGGGTAAAGAATAGTGCAGAACTGGAGGAACTACTCGCAGTATTGGCCTCTGGCATAGGAGGGCTGACCAATCCACAAAAGTTGTCAAACACGTTTAAGACCATAAAGAACGTGTCAATAGGGGCTGCTACGCTCAAGTCGTATATTGACTATTTTGCAGACGCATTCCTTATTGAGCAGGCCAGCCGATATGATGTAAAGGGCAAGAAGTATATAGGCACTCCTATGAAGTATTATTTCACGGATATGGGACTGCGCAATGCCCTGCTGAATTTCCGTCAGATGGAGAAAACCCACCAGATGGAGAACGTGATATACAATGAGTTGCGCAACAGAGGATATAATGTTGACGTGGGAGTAGTGACATTTAATGGAAAAGATGCTGAGGGAAAGAGTTATCGTTCACAATTAGAAGTGGATTTCGTATGCAACAAGGGTAACGAACGAATATATGTGCAGTCGGCGCTTGCACTGCCGACCCAGGAAAAGATTGACCAAGAGACAAATTCCCTCAGACGCATAGATGACGGTTTTCAGAAGATTGTCGTTACAGGCGACCATAGCCTTACGAGTCGTGATGACCATGGCATTCTCTTTATAAATATCTATGATTTTCTTAATCTGTAGAAACTGACACGGGACAGCGGGGGGACAGGGGCGAGACGAGGCTTTTCCGCAGGACACTGACTGAAGTGAACCCAAAAAGTTGGACTGGTTAATAACTGTGAGCCTGTTCGAATGCCTTTCTGTATAATACAGGTGGCATACCGTTAAGCCTCAATTTTATTCTTTCATTATTATAGTATTCCATATACTCCTTTAAATCAGT
>JALFCG010000061.1 GCA_022771265.1 Prevotella sp. | reverse complement strand
CGTACCATCGAGGCCTCGCGAGAGTCTGGTTCATTACCACGAAGTCAATCACACGTTTCAGTCGATCCGTATTAGCCAGCCTTTCCCTTATTGCATTCCTGTCCATCAGCTCAATAATATATTTTTGCAAATGTAGCATTATTTCCTTAATTTTCCAAATAATCATTCATTTTTTTGCCTTTTAGCCCTCTTTTTTGCAAAAAATCCATATAAATAGGGATTGTGAGATTTGGAATAAAGCAATACCTTTGCACCGAAATTCAAAACCCAAAGAATAATAAACGATAATGAACAAAGTAGTTATTTCCATCACGGCACTATTGTCGTTGAGCGTTACAACTGCCACTGCATCAGGCATCAATGATGCTTCTAACACGTTTGAAACAATTGTTGACACTTCTCGAGTCGTTGACCTCGACGAGCTTGTTGTGGTGTCGCAACCAAAGGAGGTGTTGCGGCTTCGCAGACAACCACTGAGCAGTTCCATATTCACTGAACACGAACTTACCAGCCTCAACATCAGGTCAGCAAGCCAACTTTCAAGCCTTGTACCGACAATGTCCATACCTGCTTATGGCTCACGCCTCACATCGTCAATATACATAAGAGGTATAGGCTCACGCACTGGTTCATCAGCAATAGGCATGTATTACGACAATATTCCTCTCGTCGATAAGAGTTCTTTCAACCGCTATTTCTATCAGACTGACAGAATCGATATCCTCCGTGGTCCACAAGGCACTCTTTACGGTCTTAATGCCGAAGGCGGCATTGTCAGAATGTACACCAAGAACCCAATGAACTATCAAGGTACTGACTTGCGCATGGGACTATCTACAGGATTGTGCGGCAACGTTGAGGTAGCACATTATCATCGTCCGTCTGATAAGTTCGCATTTTCCACAGCGGCCTTCTACAATGGTCAACGGGGTTTTTTCAAGAACACTCTTCTCGACTCCCGTGCTGACAACGGCAACGAGGCTGGAGGAAAGGTCCGCATGCTTTATCTACCTTCTGACCGTCTTTCCGTTGACTTTACTGCCGACTATCAGTACGTCAACCAAAACGCCTTCCCTTACGGCGAGTATGACAATGAGTCCAAGACCTTTTCCGACCCAAACACTACATTCAACAACGGCTATCGTCGCCAGATGGTCACCACAGGCCTGAATATCGGATGGCAACTGCCAAATCTAAGGTTCAGTTCAATGTCCAGCTACCAATACATCGACGACAAAATGACGATGGACCAAGACTATCTTCCTGGCGATTATATGAGTCTCATCCAAAAACAAAAAATGAATGCCGTCAGCCAGGAGTTTGTTTTACGCTCTATTGGCGACAACCGCTGGCAGCACTCTTCTGGTGTCTTCTTTAGCCAAAAGTGGCTACGCACCTACGGTCCGGTGTTTTTCGGCGATGACATGAACAACAACATTCTATCCTATCTCGGAATGCCACAAGCCGTTGCCAAGCTGATGGTGCTTAGCGACAACAGCGTTCCGGGACTTTTCCACACTCCTCAGCTCAACGTCGGTGTTTACCACGAGTCAAGCATTTCTCTCACCGACCGCCTTCAGTTTACATTAGGTCTTCGCTACGACTACCAACATGTAAAAATCGACTACGACACTGAGGCGCGGTTTCGTCTTTCCTGTGATGGTATGATGATGGGGCGTCCTGTGAAGTTCGATAGCCAATATACAAGTACGTTACAGTCATCCACAAGCGAAGGCTACAGCCAGCTTCTACCGAAGTTTGCCCTGAACTACAGTCTTGGCGAAACTGGAAACCTTTATGCGGTAGTGAGCAAGGGATTCCGTGCTGGAGGCTACAACCTCCAGATGTTCAGCGACATATTCCAGACTGAGCAACGAAGCCTTGGCGCAAAAATGGCAGCTTTGATGAAAGGTGACATGACCGTACCCCATACCGAGACCGACTACGAGAATGTCAACAACACTATCTCCTATAAGCCAGAGGAAAGTTGGAACTACGAAGCCGGCACCCATATGAACCTTTTCTCCAACCGCCTACATATAGACCTTGCCGTTTTCTATATGCGCATACAAAACCAGCAGTTGTCTGTGATGGCTGGCAATTACGGCTATGGCAGAATGATGGTAAACGCAGGACGAAGCGCAAGCTGCGGAGCAGAAATTACTCTTCGTGGCAGTGCGCTCAACGATCGTCTTTCATGGACTGCGACCTACGGATTTACTCAATCCACCTTCCGCAACTATACCGACAGCATAACCTCTGTTACATCTGATGGCAAACGACAGAACCAGTTCGTTGACTACCGTGGAAAGAAAGTGCCGTTCATTCCTGCTCACACAATGAGCCTCACAGCCGACTATCGCATTCCTGTATCACTTACAAGTCTGAAAAATATTATCATCGGTGCAAATGTTGTCGGCAGCGGTCCTGTCTATTGGGATGCAGCCAATATTTACAAGCAGGACTTCTATGCTGTTGTCGGAGCTCACGCCACACTTGATTTCGGAATGGTCAGTCTTGACCTGTGGGGACGTAACCTCACCGACACCGGCTACAACACTTTCCTGATTAACAGCAGTGTAGATGGAGTCACCCGTTCGTTTGCCCAACGTGGTCTCCCCATTCAGGCAGGCTTTGACCTTCGTTTGAAGTTCTGATGTTATTCAGAACTCCTCTTTTGTCAATTCACGTATCTGATTGATAAGCGCATCGTTGGTCCGGTTCATTTTCACGAGAATGAAAAGACCAACGATTGCGCCAATTACGCCACCGACAATCATTCCGATATTAATCACCTCAGCCTCTTCACCCTCAAAACCGCTTGCATACCAAAAGAACAGTAATATAGCTATTGGCATGCTGACAGCCACCTGAGTCCATCTGAGCCGTTTCATTATGATGAGCTTTCGTCCAGTCGTCACCAGATTCTCTGTATTCCAATCGTTTTCTGATGTCCGATTGAAATAAAAGTCGAGTGCTATGCTAATTGCGACCAGCAGCAATATGCATACCATTGGAGCCAACGGCAATCCTGGTATGAGGAGCCTCATGCCATAGAACGACAATGCACATAGCGGCAGCAGTACCAATAGTTCGAACCATACGTATTTCATTATCCACGACATCTTTTCTGACATGGCGTTACGCAGGAGCTGGTCGTTGATGATATCTTGATTGTTGAGCTTGTTTTTCAGTATGTCAAATTGAGAACGCATTGCCTCAAGCTCGTTTATGTTTTCTTTGTTTGTCATATTTAGTAATATATTATAAGGTTATTAATGCATGTTCTTAAGCTGTTCACGTATGCGCACGAGTTTCACGGAGACGTTTTTCGCCGATATGCCTACAATGTCTCCAATCTCGTCGTATGGTATTCCCTCGAGCCATAGCAGAATAATCGCCCTGTCAAACACCCCGAGTTTGTTTATTCGCTCATATAGCTGTTTCACCTGTTTCGTGTCTGCATCATTGTCCTCATATAGATTAATGTCTATTGCGAGAGTCTCATTTTTTGCACGTCGCTTTTTTTTCCTGTCGATGGTGATGCATGTGTTAAGACTGACACGATAGACCCATGTCTTTATGTCACTTCGCCCTTCAAATGAAGAAAATCCTTTCCAAAGCTTGACAAGAATTTCTTGGAAAAGGTCGCTGACTTCATCGTTGTCTTTTGAGAACATGTAGCACACGGTGTATATCGTGGCTTTATGCTCCCTGACAAGGTTAGCGAATTGTTGTTCACTTCTTTGCATTATTATATGTCTATAATTGTTATTACTATCTCATTGGCTATTATTCCCGACAGGATGAATCATTCCTCGATATTTGACATGGAATGTGCGAAGTTATGGACAAAATTTGTCGTCATTTCCGAGGGATAGTAGCGGAAGTAGTTCATGCAGTGTTTCATTTGCCAAAGCATTGCCTTAGAGTTGTTTGACTTCACGAAAATGTTTTTCCCCTGTGTGAAATACCATTCTTCGGAATAGCTGTTGTCAAAGGCAAGCAGGTCATCGGTTTGTGATGATACTGTTGATGACAGTCGCCTGTCGTAGAAAGGCAGCTCATCCTCGCTAAAGTCAAAGAGGCTGATGAGAAGCGATGCCTCGAACGTGACTATCCTACGCATGTGCAGATAGTCTATCCAGTTCTGCAGCTTTACGAAGTCAACGTTTGCCCCGATTGTTCGCAACATCATTCCAAGATCGATGAGTTGCTTCATTTTGAGCCCGTTGTTAAGAACATAGCGCGCGATGCGTACCATTGCAATCAGAAGGTTCAGTGTTGGCGGCAACGTTTCTATACGCGTAGAGTCGAGATGGAGATAGGTGGAGTCACAACAGCGTATCTCCCTGTCTATGACAGTCTGAAGACGACGGTTGAGAAAAAAGTTCGTCAGACGTTGCATCTTATGATGGTTTTCCACCGCGATGTCTTGCCATCGGTATGACAGAGTATAGCGGTCCTGTCGCTCGACATGGGAAGCGTTGGCCTGTGCCCATTCGTCGGCTTTCTTGGCATGATCCTCGTACGGGAAAAAAAGGTCACAGTCGCCGCCGGTACGGTGTTTCGGATTTGGATAGAGTTCAGCAACTGCTTGTCCCTTGAGCAGTATAGGACGTAGTTTTTCCTTATGCAATGAGCGAATGAGTTCCGCCGTCTCAACATTCACCCTGTCGTTGTCCCTTTCCACTTCCTCCGTTTTCTTCCGCCACATTTCAAGCAAGTCTTGTGGAACATTGGCAAACGCGTCATCCTTGTGTCTTTCGATACCGTCGAATACCAATGCCGACACTCCGTGCATCAGCGACATCTGGTATAGTCTTCTCCATTTCCAGTATGACAACGGTTCGACGTTGCTGTCAACGCCAAACGCCCCGCTTGCGAGCAGACTTATAAAGTTTCTTTCTATAAAATTCATATGCTGACTTTTATGAGAACCTTCTTGGGTATCTGAAAATGATGGCAAGCAGTGTGACCACTCCTATTGTCATCGGATAGTAGAGGCATGGCACTATCGATATCGGGTTAATCTCTGCAAGGCCTGCTGCCATCAGCACTTGTGCTCCATAAGGAATTAGCCCTTGCACCGCACACGACATTGTGTCAAGAATGCTTGCACACTTTCTGCTATCCACTCCAAACCTGTCACCAATTTTCTTCGACAGTTGCCCTACGGTGAGTATTGCCACAGTGTTGTTTGCCGTACACACGTTGACAACCCCGACGAGTGTTGCTATGCACAGTTCAGCTCCGCGCTTGCTATTGACGTGCCGTGTAAGCACACCAATGATGTAGTCAATGCCTCCTCTTTCCTTTATCAGTTCAAGCATTCCTGCCGCCATCATCGTGACAATGATAAGTTCCCCCATTCCTACGATGCCGTCGCCCATTGCCTTGAACCATCCGAACACGTCAAACGCGCCTCCCGCAATGCCTATCGCTCCTGTCAGCACTATGCCAAGAGTGAGCACAGCCGTGACGTTCATGCCAAATACGGCAGTTATGAGCACGACGACATAAGGCATGACTTTCACGAAATCCACATCTCCCCGACTGTTCACTTCAGCTATTCCTGTTCCCATGAACGTATAAAGCACGAGCACAACGATTGCTGCGGGGAACGCGAGAAAGGCGTTGACGCGGAACTTGTCGCTTAGCCTGCAACCCTGCGTGGAAGTGGCGGTAATGGTGGTGTCGGAAATGAACGAGAGATTGTCGCCGAAGAACGAACCGCCGACCACTACAGCAGTGAGCAACGGCACGTCTGTGCCAAGCGACTCTGCCGCTCCGGCCGCTATGGGAGTGAGGGCCACTATGGTGCCCACACTTGTTCCTATCGACAGCGAGATGAAGCAGGCTGCAATGAAGAGTCCTGCCAGTATCATGTTGGCTGGCAGGAGGTCCAGCGTAAGGTTCACTGTAGCGTCGATGCTTCCCATCACTTTGGCAGAATTGGCGAATGCTCCTGCGAGGATGAAAATCCACAACATGAGCATCATGTTGCTCGTGCTGGCTCCCCTGCTGAAGATGTCGATGCGCTTGCCAAGAGGCATGCCTCCACCTATGACCACCGCATAGATGGAGGCAGCCATGAACGCCACTGTTATCGGCACCTTGTAGAAGTCCCCTGCCACGATGGAAGTGACAAGATACAGGCCGATGAACACCAGCAGCGGGCTAATCGCTATGATTCCGTTCTTCTTCAATATTTCAATTTTTCAATCTTTCATTCTCCTACAGCGTTACTCCATTTTTGAAGATGGAGATTTCACGGTAGTCATTGATTTCGTTTCGGGCTTTCTCGCCACTTGCAACCGACAGTATCTTGTCGATGAATTCAGGTAGCAGTTCGTCCATGGACTTTCCTTCTATGAGTTGCCCTGCACTGAAGTCAATCCAGTTCGGCTTGCGTGCGGCCAGTGTCGGGTTGGTGGCAATCTTCATCGTAGGCACGAAGGTGCCGAATGGAGTGCCTCGTCCTGTTGTAAACAGCACGATATGGCATCCTGCCGATGCCAAGGCAGTGGAAGCCACGAGGTCATTTCCCGGTGCGGAAAGCAGGTTCAGACCATTGTTCTCGAGTCGTTCACCATACTTCAGCACACCGCTGACCATTGCCTTTCCGCATTTCTGCGTGCAGCCAAGTGCCTTGTCCTCTAATGTCGAGATGCCTCCCGCCTTGTTTCCCGGCGATGGATTCTCGCCTACCGGCTCGCCATGGCTGAGGAAATATTCCTTGAAGTTGTTCACCATATCTACGGTTTTCTCAAACAACTCCGTTGTCTTGCAGCGGTTCATGAGTATCGTTTCCGCTCCAAACATCTCTGGCACTTCTGTGAGTATAGTTGTTCCTCCTTGGGCCACAAGCCAGTCACTGAACTCTCCTACGAGCGGGTTTGCGGTGATTCCGCTGAATCCGTCGCTGCCTCCACATTTCAGTCCTATTCTCAGTTTGCTGACTGACAACGGTTCGCGTTTGTCCTCGCGCGCCTTTTCATATAGTTGTCGCAATATTTCCATTCCAGCTTCCACCTCGTCGCCATCCACTTTTTGAGTGACAAGAAACTTTATGCGTTCGTGGTCGTAGTCACCAAGTAGTTGTTCAAACTGTTCAGGTTGGTTGTTTTCACATCCGAGACCAAGCACGAGCACTCCGCCAGCATTTGGGTGTAGCACTATGTCACGCAAGATGTTGCGTGTGTTCTCATGGTCGCCGCTCAGCTGCGAGCATCCGTAGTTGTGATGCCATGCATACACTGAGTCGATGCCATCCTCCCCTGTTTCCTTTCTCAATTGTGCGGCAAGTCGCTCTGCAATACCGTTGACACATCCCACGGTTGGCACAATCCATATCTCGTTTCGTGTTCCGACATCTCCGTTTTTTCTTTGGTACCCCATGAACGTCCTTTTTTCGTCAACGATGTCGAGACGGTTGTCCACAGGCTGGTATGTGTAAGAAAGAGTGCCTGCAAGGTTTGTCTTGAGGTTCTCCTCGTTCACCCAGTCTCCTGCCTTTAGGTTCTTTATGGCGTGTCCGATAGGATATCCATACTTTACGATGTCCTGTCCTTCGGCAGTGTCCTTGATAAGCACTTTGTGCCCTGCGGGCGTGTCCTGGTTTAATGTTACGTTGATGCCGTCGATGTTGATTGTCTCGCCTTTTTTCATCGGTTGCAGACACACTACCACCGAGTCAGCCTTGTTGATTTTTAGATAAGTTTTTTCCATTGTAGTTGTATTTGTATATTAGTAATTGTCACAATTGTGTCCTCCTGTAGAAATCGACATTTTCTTTTGTCAGCAGTTCTATAGGGACATAGTTGACCGGATTGACCTTCTTTCTCAGCACGATGGCCTCAAACAAAGTCTCAATGCACGAGTATCCTTGCATATATCCGTGTTGGGCTATCAGGAAGGATATGGAACCAAGCTTCAGACAGTTGGCGTTCTTCTCCACCATGTCATAGCCCATTATCTGCACATTGCGCCTGTTGGTTCTCAGAAGGAAGTCGCCGACGAGATGCGCCTTTGAGTTAAACGTTATGCAATGGTGGGTGTCGGGATGTTCTGAGAAATAGTTTTCAAGGATGTCCTCGTACTTCTCCCTTTCCAGGTCAAGCGGCAGGTTCACCTCTATAATATTTATCTCAGGGAAATGGTCGTGCATATAGTGGCGGAATCCCGTCTCTCGGTTTTCCTGCTGCTTGCTTGCGACGTTCCCGTTTTTCATCTGCTTCATGAGCATAATCTCCTTGCTTTGCTGCGCCACAAGCATGAGCATTCTTCCTGCGAAGTATCCACTGCAGAAAGAGTCCTGGCCAAAAAATGACAATGGGCGAAGATCGGGCATGTAAGAGTCCAGGAGTATGAACGGTATCGACGAGGCGTGAAGCTTGTCGGTGAAAGCCTTGGTTTCTGCAAGTCTTGACGGCACGATGACGACACCGTCAAGCTTTTCCTTGAGACAATCTTCCGTGACTGCGACAAAAGTGTCGATGTCATATCTTCTGTAATAGAACATCTTCACCTTTACGTGAAAATCCCGCCTTTTGTCGCAAGCAGCCATTGCACCTTCTTCAATCTCTTCCCAATATGCCTCCGACGCATGCTTCGGCATGATGCAGCAGAATGTGTACTTCTTGTTGTACGCTAAGGCACTGGCATAGACATTTGGCCTATAGTCCATCTCCTTGAGAGCCTTTTCGACCTTTGCCCTTGCTTCTTCCGACACGTTTGGCCTGCAGTGAAGCACACGGTCCACAGTACCGACAGAGACCCCTGCGAGAGCCGCCACGTCCTTTATTCTTATTTTATCAGTCGTCATCGTATTTTTTTTGTATGAATGCTTAAAGACTGTGCAAAATTACCAATAATTATTGAATTGTGCGAATGCACAGTGCAATATTTTGTAAAAAAATGAAGATTTTGTCCTTTTTTCTTCGTAGTTTCAGAAAATATTGGTATTTTTGCGCTCACAAACAATAAAAAAATAATCTACGACTTCAAATTAGTTAAATAAAGGTATTAAAACAATGGCTAAAGTAGTAACATTAGGAGAGATCATGCTCCGTCTGTCTTCTCCAGGACAGAAAAGATTTGTACAAAGTGAGTTCTTCGACGTCGTTTACGGCGGTGGCGAGGCTAATGTGGCAGTAAGTTGTGCCAACTACGGGCATGACGCTTACTTCGTGTCGAAGTTGCCAAAGCATGAAATCGGACAGTGTGCCGTCAACGCGCTACGCAAGTTCGGTGTCAATACAGAGTTCATAGCACGCGGAGGCAACCGCGTCGGCATCTATTATCTCGAGACAGGAGCGTCAATGCGCCCTTCAAAGGTCATATACGACCGTGCCGGAAGCTCTATTGCCGAGGCTGACGCTGCTGACTTTGACTTCGACAAGATTATGGAAGGTGCCGACTGGTTCCACTGGAGCGGCATCACTCCTGCCATCAGCGACAAGGCTGCCGAGCTCACCCGTCTGGCTTGCGAGGCTGCAAAGCGCCATGGTGTGACCGTGTCAGTTGACCTTAACTTCCGCAAGAAGCTCTGGACTTCTGAAAAGGCACAGAGCATCATGAAGCCACTCATGAAATATGTAGATGTGTGCATCGGCAACGAGGAAGACGCACAGCTCTGTCTCGGATTCAAGCCTGAGGCTGACGTTGAAGGCGGAAAGACCGACGCCGAGGGCTATTACGGCATCTTCAAGGGCATGATGGAGACATTCGGATTCAAGTATGTCGTTTCAACTCTGCGCGAGTCGCTCTCTGCCACCCACAACGGATGGAAAGCTCTCATATACAATGGTAAGGAGTTCTATCAGAGCAAGCACTACGACATAATGCCAATCATTGACCGCGTCGGTGGTGGCGACTCTTTCTCCGGCGGACTCATCCACGGTCTTCTGACCTATCCTGACAACCAAGGCAAGGCTCTTGAGTTTGCAGTGGCCGCCTCTGCCCTTAAGCACACCATCCCTGGCGACTTCAACATGGTTAGCCGCGAGGAAGTGGAGGCTCTCGCAGGTGGCGACGCTTCTGGACGTGTGCAGAGATAAATTAATGTGTAAACTAAACGATGTAATAATGGCAAAGTTTGACAAAATAGCTGTACTCGCCAAAATGGGCGAGACTGGCATGGTGCCAGTGTTCTACCACAAGGATGCCGAAGTGGCAAAGAAAGTCGTAAAGGCTTGCTACGACGGTGGCGTGCGCGCGTTTGAGTTCACCAATCGCGGCGACTTCGCCCACGAAGTGTTTGAAGAAGTTGTGAAATATGCTGCCAAGGAATGTCCGGAGTTGGCTCTCGGTGTCGGTTCGGTAGTTGACCCTGCCACCGCAGCTCTTTACATCCAGCTCGGCGCGTGCTTCGTCGTAGGTCCTTTGTTCAATCCCGAGATTTCAAAAATCTGCAACCGTCGCCTTGTACCCTATACTCCTGGATGCGGCAGCGTCTCTGAAGTAGGTGCGGCACAAGAGACTGGCTGCGACCTGTGCAAGATTTTCCCTGGCGACGTGCTCGGCACAAAGCTCGTCAAGGGACTTATGGCTCCTATGCCATGGTCGAAGCTGATGGTCACCGGAGGTGTATCGCCCGACGAGGAGAACCTCACGTCATGGATTAAGGCTGGAGTGTTCTGTGTGGGCATGGGCTCGAAGCTCTTCCCGAAAGATGTGATTGCTGCCGAAAACTGGCAGGCAATAACCGACAAGTGTCAGGAGGCACTGGGATATATTGCCAAGGCACGCGCATAACAACCCCTTCGCAAGAGGCACAGGCATGCTGTTCGTAACAGTACTGTGCCTCTTGTCATTTTCAGCATGTCGAAAAGCCGACAATGAAGTAGCGAGGCAAGTTGACATGCTGAACAGCAAGTCATACGCCTTCCATTATCAAGACCTCGACTCCACTTTGACGTTGGCAAGGCAGGCGTATGACCTTTCTGCCGACTACGGCACAGGCCGCGCCGAAGCCCTCAACAACATCGCCTTTGTTGACATTGCACGAATGAGATACGACAGTGCCGACAGCATTCTCTCCTCCATTTCCGACTACACGTCAAACCAGGTGGAACTGTTGGTTGCTGACGTTCAGTTAATGCGCCTTTGCCAGCGACGTTCCGCCAACCGCCGTTTCTACGATTGTCGGGAAAGTGCTATGCGCAGGCTCAGGCGAATCAAGGAAGAACCCTCAGTACTCGACGACCATGCCAGACGCCGCGTCCTTTATGCCGAAAGCGAGATGGCGATAGTCACTTCCACCTATTTATATTATGTAGGACAGACCAAACGGTCTTCCAACGAACTTCTCAAGGTCGATGTGGAAGCGTTGAGAGACGACACCGCGCAATACGCCAACTATTTATACAACGTGGGTGCAGGAGGCATAATCACCGCAGGAAGCCGCGTGGAACAATGCCAGCAGGAGTTCAACGACCTCCTGCATTGCCTGCTCGTATCAAGAAAGAGCGGCAACGCCTATTTCGAGGCTAACGCCTTACAGGCCATCGCCGAGCATCTTCTCGACAGTGCTGACCGCCGCACCATCATCGACAACAACCCGGCGGCAATGAAAGTGGTGAATCCCGACGGATGGGATGAATCCGACCTTGCTGGAATACTTGCCATCGAAGCCCTTGAGATATTCGAGAACTATGGAGATGTCTATCAGACTGCCGGAGCCAACAGGTCGGTGGCTTCCTGCTATATGGCGATAGGCAATTACTACGAAGCCCTGGCTTACCTCAACGATGCCATTGCCGACAGTGCCGTGACGAAAGCCCCCGACCTTGTGGCAAGCATCAGGGAACAGATGAGCGTAGCCTATTCTGCCATCAACGACAAACCGATGAGCGACTATAACCGTAACATCTACCTCGACCTTCAGGAAGACACACGCCAGGACCGTGAACTTGAGTCACGAGCCGCTATGCTTAACCACACTTCACACCAGCTTAACATCCTGATTCTCTCGGTGTTGTTTGCCATTATTATACTCGTTGCCACACTATGGCTCTTCAGTCGCCTATCCCACTGGCGACACTCTGGCGACGAAACCCTCAGCCTTCTCACACCACTGAAACTGTGGAGCGAGGAAAACGCAGCTGCCATGGAAAAGAAGCTGGAAGAGCTGGAGGAAATAGAGGAAGCCACCCAAGCATGCCACATGAACATCGGCGAAAACATGAAACGCAATCTCGAACAAAGAGCACGAGTGTCGTTGGCAACAAGTCTCCTGTCCCTCATCGACCGCATAGCCAACGAAGTCCGCATGCTGCTCACGCGCCAAGAGAGTGACGAGGTAAAGGCTTTCCGAAAGAACTATATCGGGGAACTCGTCGCCAAGATTGACGAAAACAACCAGTTCCTCACCCGTTGGATAAAGCTAACGGAAGGAAAGGTGACTACCAAAATCAACACGTTCCCCCTCGAAAGCCTCTTCACCATCATTGCCAAAAATCGCGGTACATTCGCTTCCAAGGGTGTCGAACTTAACGTCCGTCCGACCACACTTTCTGTCAAGGCCGACCGTATTCTCACTCTCTTCATGGTCAACACTCTCGCCGACAACGCACTGAAGTTTACACCCGAAGGCGGAAGCGTTACCATCAGTGCCGATGTTGCCGAAGGCGACATGGTCGAAGTGTCGGTCACCGACACGGGAAGCGGTCTGACCGAAGAACAACAGGCAACCATTTTTGAACGGAAAATAAACGACGGCCACGGTTTCGGACTGCTCAACTGCCGCGGCATCATAGAGAAATACAAGAAGACGAGCCAACGGTTCTCACGCTGTGTCATCTCCGTAGAAAGCAAGCCCGGCGAAGGCTCACGCTTCTTCTTCCGACTCCCTTCAGGCGCGGCAAGAATCTTTGCCGGTGTGGCGGCATTCCTTTCTTCGTCGGCTATGTGCCATGCCGGAAACAGCGTCAGCTTCAGCCAACGAGCGGCGGAATATGCGGACAGTGCCTATTATTCCAACATCAACGGCACCTACGAAAAAACCATAGCTTTCGCCGATTCCTGCATCCTATGGCTCAACCGCCACTACAGCAGTCTCCATCCCGGAAGCAGGCAGCTGCTCGTGCTTTCTTCATCCGACTCTCCGCTGTCGGCTCCCGAACTGCAGTGGTTCCGCGAAGAAGCCGACGTGAACTACTACGTCATTCTCGACATACGAAACGAGTGTGCCGTGGCTGCACTGGCACTCCACGACTGGGCATTATATCATTATAACAACCGCGTTTTCACCGCTCTGTTCAACCAGTTGTCAGCCGACAACACCCTTGCCGACTATTGCGCACGCATGCGCAGCTCTCAAACCAACAAGACCGTGGCAGTTATTGTGCTCATCCTCCTTTTCCTCTCCATCCTTCCCGCCTACTACATGCTCTACTATCGCCACCGCCTCTATTTCAAATATTGCGAGGAACGCATCTCGAGACTTAACGACCGTCTGAAGGGCGAAATGCCCATAGCAGAAAAGCTGCGACTTGCCGACGAACTCTGTCACGACGACCTTCCTGCAGAGCTGCACGACGTGGTAGTGACAATACGCCAGACTCTCGCCGATGCCAGCAGCTCCGACGACAAGGCAGCCACCGACATTGAGGTTGCCACCGACCGTCTTCACAAGGCTGAGTATGAGAACAATCGTCTCTACGTCTGCAACTCTATCCTCGACAACTGTCTCTCCACCTTGAAGCACGAGACGATGTACTATCCCGGCCGCATCCGCCAGATGCTTTCCACCTCGGAAACTAACGAAGTGGCGGAAGTCGTTGAATATTACAGAAATGTCTATTCCCTCTTGTGCCGCCAGGCTCTCGACCAGATTTCCACAATATTCATAACCGTGCGCCGCATTCCCGTCAGCGAGCTTCTCTCGCCCTACCCTCACCGTTGCGACCCGACGGCGACCACCGTATGCAACAAGTTCCTCATCCGTCACCTTCTCGACATCCTCAGTGAACAGGCTTCCGACGAAGCCATCAACGTTAGTGTGGAAAAGCGTGACGCCAACTACCTCGCGTTCACAGTATCCCTCCCCACTCTTCCACCCTCACTTCTCTCTTCTCTCTCCTCGACCACCCTCCTCATCCGTCAAATTCTCCGTGACCATTCAGAGGCTACAGGCCGTCGTGGTTGCGGTGTTTGGACCGAAGAAGCGAAACATGGCACAAACGTAATATTCACCCTACCCTCCTGATTTCCAAGTACTATGAAGATATTATTCTACGCCGATACCGTTTTTTCCTTCGGAGGAGTGCAGCGTGTGCTGGCTGTGGTTGCCAAGGCTCTTTCCGAGTGTCACGATGTAACCATCCTCACCACCGACCGTTCCACCGACCTGTCAATGTACTCCTACGATGAGTCCCGCATATGTTTCGACTATATCGGCTATCCCAAGCGCCGCAATGCCGTCTTTCTTTTGTCGAAGGCATGCAGCCTCGCCTACAAACACTTGCTGCCAAAGACCGGGCTCACGGCGCGTCTCTACCACTGGAGCTTTTTCCAACCGCGCTTCAAGCGCTCCCTCGTTGCTCATGTCAACCGCGGCGACTACGATGTTGTCATCGGTGTCCACGCCTTTCTCTCGCTTCACCTCGCCTCAGTGCGTCACCTTCTTAACGTTCCCGTCGCTATAGGCTGGATGCACAACAGCTATGAAGCACTTTTTGTCAAACGCGACCCTTACCTCCCACGCCTGAAGTCGTTTTTCGGCGAGGAGATGAAGCGGCTCGACCGCATCGTTGTCCTCACTCGCCACGACGCGGACCTGTTCCGCTCATGTCTTGGTCTCGAGCCAACTGTAGTCTATAATCCTCTCACTCTCGAACCACGCGGCAAGGCATCGGCAGCGCCACGCAAGTTTCTTGCCGTCGGCAGGTTCTCGCCGCTCCACAAAGGCTTCGACCTGCTTGTGAAGGCGTTCTCCCTCTTTGCCAAAACCGATGGCGACTGGACCCTTGAGATTGTAGGCGAGGGACCTGAAGAGCCAATGATTCGCTCCCTGATAGTATCGGCAGGAGTGGAACACCGTGTGACCATTAGTCCTTTCACCTCCGACATCCAGCGCCACTATGCCTCAGCATCGGTGTTCGTGCTCAGCTCCCGATGGGAAGGACAGCCGTTGGTACTTGCCGAAGCTATGGCCCACGGTCTGCCCGTCGTCGCTTCCAATATTCCCGTTGTCGTCGAACTACTCGAAGGCAAGGAAGCAGGCATTCTGTTCGAAAGCGGCAATGCAGAGGCACTCGCTGATGCACTCACAGCCGTCAGTCGCACTACGTCGTGGGAATCCATGTCGCTGAACGCTCTCAGTCTGTCGTCAACATTTGGCATCGACGAGTGCATAATGCGGTGGAACTCGCTTTTTGTTGCGAAATAATTTGGCTATAAGCATTTTTTTTTGTAGATTTGCAACCGATTTATCATCTGTCTATTTATAATGGAACAAAACTGGGACATCATAATCGAAAACAAAAGCAGCTTACTAAGCCTCAACCTGAAGGAAGTGTGGCGCTACCGTGACCTTCTCGTCATGTACGTCAAACGTGACATAGTGACGTTTTACAAGCAGACGATACTCGGCCCTCTGTGGTTCTTCATCCAGCCCATCATGACAACCGTCATTTTCATGTTCGTCTTCGGAGGTATTGCCGGCATCTCCACCGACGGTGTTCCACAGGCAGTGTTCTACCTTGCAGGTCTTGTGTGTTGGAACTACTTCTCCGACTGTCTTACAAAATGCTCCGACACGTTCAACGCCAACCAGCAAGTGTTTGGCAAGGTCTATTTTCCTCGCCTTGTCGTTCCCTTGTCCATCGTTGTGTCTAACATGATAAAGCTCTCCATCCAGTTCCTGCTGTTCCTCACGGTCTATCTCTATTATGCCGTCGTTCTCGGAGGCTTCCACGTCAATTTCGCCCTGTTTCTCGTTCCGCTTCTTCTCGTGATGCTTGGCGCTTTGGGGCTTGGTTTCGGCCTTATCATCTCGTCACTGACCACCAAATACCGCGACCTTCGCTTCCTTGTCACATTCGGCGTGCAGTTGTGGATGTATGCCACCCCCATCATCTATCCCCTTTCGGTGATGAAGCAAAACTATCCCGACAAGATCTGGCTCATCGTCGCCAATCCGCTCACCTCCATTGTCGAGACGTTCAAGTACGCCTTCACCGGCGTAGGCGTTTTCGAATGGTCTTACCTGCTCTACAGCGTCACGTTCACCATTGCCGTCCTGTTTCTCGGAATAGTGGTGTTCAACCGTGTTCAGAAAAATTTCATGGATGTTATATAACACCGATGAGCCAATGGCAACATTGGAGCGATACCTATAGCTTATTCTTGTTTTTCAACACTTTCAGTTTTTCGGAGAGGCGGTTATGTAGAATCCGGTTGCGGAAACGATACATTATATATTGGTCATTAGGGTCTCCACCCTCTTTCCTGTATTGGATGGCTATCTCTTTCAGAACCGCCTGACTGTGCTCCAGAATGTCGCAACGGTTCAGCTTTTCCTTTGTACCGTCGGGCATGACATGGTAGGCATTGCACTTACGGTCGATCACGTCGATACTGCCGTCATCGTGTACATCGTAGAGCCAGTACGCCCTTTCGTTGTCGCCCTTTATCACTATCAGTGTCAAGGTATTTACCGCATACCTCTCCACATCAGCCTTGTAAACCGACATGTATATCATGTAGAAATAGTTGTATTCCTTTACCGGCTTAAAATACGCATCTTCGTCGATGCTTCCATAAACGAAGGGGTCTTTCAGGCGCAGTATCAACCCATTGGAAGAAGCCCGCATCAACTGCGGCTCCTTTTCAGACACTATTCGGGGTAGGTCGTAGTATATCTGTCCGCTCAACAGGTCGATATAGTTATAATCATTATTTCTCTCGACTTCCGCGAAATCCTTGCTGCAAATGCGTGCACTAATGCCATTGCCGAGACCTCTGACAATATTGCCCTTCATATCCACCACCGCCAACTTGTTGTCCTGCAAACGCACGGCAGCCAGTCCCTCCTTGATGTTGAACACCCTCAGATATTTTGGTTCCACCATCATCATTCCGCCTCGGCGCAGTCCCCACATCTTGCCGTTCTCACTTCTGAATGCCTCCGCAGCTTCCTCTGCTATACCCTGCCTATTGTTCCACTCCTCCAGTTCAGCGTCATTAATCAGCTGCTCCAACTGCTCGTGAGCAATGACCAAAGAGAAATCTTCGATTGTTTGATTATTGATTAATGATGAATGATTATCTCTATTCTTTAATCTTTCATCTCTACTCTTTAATCCTTTAATCATTTCATTCTTTAATCCGCAGAATGTGGCATTCCAGTTCCAGCATCGGGTAGGCAGTCCGAAGAGCCGTACAAGTCCCACATTGTCGAGTATCACGCAGCACTCCTTCTTCTTGTGCGGGCGCAGTCCACGACCTACCATCTGGAGGTATTTCGCCAACGAGATGGTAGGTCGTGCCAACTGGATAAACTCCACGTCGGGGCAGTCGAAGCCTTCGGAGAAAATATCGACGTTGACAAGCGTCTGAATTTTTCCTTTTCTGAAATCATCCAAGAAACCCGCTCTTTCCTTGGCAGGGGTCTTGGCACTGATGGCTACCGCCTTAATGCCCTTGCTCTCATAATAATCCGCTATGCTGCGGGCATGTTCGATGCTCACGGCATATATGATGCCCTTTTTCTTCTTGGCAAACTGGGTGTAGCAGTTGTATAGCTGCTCGATGGACGGACGCTTGTTGAGCACTTCGTTCATCTCCTTTACCTGATAGTCGCCGTCCGCTCCGCGTTTCGTCAGTGAGTCAATCAGTTGTTGTTGGCTGCTGCCTTCGTTGATGGTGACATAGTCGAACGGAGCCAATACCCCTTTTTTGATAAACTCAGGGACGGTGAGCGAAGAGAGCAGCACCTCAAACAAATCCGTAAAGCCTTTGCCGTTCAGTCGGCAAGGAGTAGCCGTCAACCCCAGGAACTTTGCATCCGGCCAAGCCTCCCACATCATCTTGTAGGTCTTGGCACGGGCATGATGTGCTTCGTCGATGATTACCAAATCAGGTTTCTTCCTAACCATATCGATATTCCGGCTTAACCACTGAATAGACATTACCGAAATGTGCGCAGTCGCGCCCTCGGCGCATACTTTCTTAAGTGTATTTTGAATTTGCTCA
>JALFCG010000027.1 GCA_022771265.1 Prevotella sp. | reverse complement strand
TTTCAGCAGAAGCTTCCAGCACGAGCTTCCTGCAAAAGCATTTTTGTTCCCCCTCTAAGATAGAGGGGGTGTCACGAAGTGACGGGGGTGTATGACCTTCCAGCAGAAGCTTCCAGCACTAGCTTCCTGCAAAAGCATTTGTCAAGCGAGATAGTGCTGACGTTTTTCATACTCCCTCCCCCCTTGGGGGACTCCCCCTATCTTAGGGGGAGAGCCAAATTACTGTCATGCAGTGGAGGTGCTTTCATTGACTTCGTCGATTCTTTAGCTGCATTGACTTCGTCTTCCTCTGTCGCGACTCGGAATAGCTCAAGCAAGCTTGGCTCTTCTCTCGCTGCTCCATCGGCTCGGCATAGCTCAAGCGAGCTTGGCTCTGCTATCGTTTGCAAAAGAATTCTTCATTTTCAATGTCTTTCTCTTCTCACAGTAACTCTTGCCGCGCCGCTTCCACCGGAGGAGGAACTCTTTGGAGCCTTTGCTTTCTTCACCTTCGTGGTCTTTGTCTTAGTGGCAGAAGTCTTTGCTTTCTTCGACTTCATCACCTTCGGGTCGAGCTTCGCTATACTGTCCAAGGAATCTTTCTTCGCCTGGTCGCCATAGAGGTTTTTCTTGAAGGCGGCAAGCTCATCCTCTATCTTCTTCTGCTCCTTTGCCATAGTCTCGTCGGTAGGACAATACTGTGCAAGCGTGCGGCCAAGGAGATTGTTTGTCTTGTATATCTTTCCTTCATAGCGCGAGAGGGTGAAATAATCGTCCATGCTCATGGTAGCGGCATTGTTAAGGCTGCTTGCTTGGATGGTCTGTCGGCTGAGATAAGATGCGATGTCGCTATACCTTACCCAGAAAAGAGGGTATTTTGACGGTTCTCCTCCAAAGTCGTCGTCGCGCATCATAACCGGACAGAGAGCAATGGTCTTGCGTCGGAAAGTGGAATTTGACTCGTCGTAATAGGCGCATTCCTTCAAATAATAGAGTTTCACCTCAGCAGACGGAATGTCACTGTTATCGACACGTGGTTTCCCGTCCTTCATCTCATAGAAGATGTGATAGTTGTCGAGAATTGTCTTTATGTCTATGCGCGACGAGTCGTCGAACTGCTCGCTGCCATCGAGACGATACTCATAGACGGGGATATATCCGAAGAGGGCGAGCTTGAAAAGGTAGGTGAAGAGGTTCATCTCCTTGCCTTGTGGCTCAACAGGATAATACAACGGGGCATTTGCTTCCTGCATAAGGTCAAGCTCACGGTAAATATCGCGTCGCCACACCACATCCTCCGGCATCTCTACTGCAGTAGGGAACATCTCACGTGCACGTAGGGTCATTCCTGCCGATGGCGTGGACGACTTCTTACCGGCGTCAGCCTTGCGCGTCTTTGGCTGGGCAAAAGCCGCTGCCGACACACACACGATAATCAAAAACAAAAAAAGTCTCTTCATAATATATAATATGTCGTAAAGTTCATTTCACAATCACTTCCATCGAGGCGTTCAGCTTTCGCTGTATGCCATCAGGACCGACCGCCGTGACGCGGGAGATATAGAAGCGACGGTTGCGCTGCAACTTGCGGAACGTGTCTTTCTGGCGGGCAGAGAACTTTGTGCCGTCGCTCACCATCGGCACTGCGTTGCCCATATTGTCAAAGAAAACCGTTTCGAAGCCAAGTACCTTAAAACCTATGTCGAGTATTCCGTCGTCGATGGCGGCTCCTATTCCCTCCACTGCCATAAGATTTGCCTTTGACATGGCTCCGCCGCGAAAGCGCGTTGGATTGCCATGTTCATCGTTCATCGCGATGAATGCTGTAGGGTCAGGCAGCTTACGCACATGGAAGACGAACCGCCCCATCTGCTGAGACTTTCCTGTATTAATGGAAGTTACCGTTATCGTCACGTCCTTGCCGACAGCCGAGGGGCGGGCAATATATCGTCCTGCGCCCACTGGTTGTAAAGTTCCGCCAGCCATCGTTGCCTGAACCTTGTTTAGAGGAACACCCGGGACACTGACGCTTATCGGATTGCTATAACCGGCATAGAGTACGTTCATCAGGTCGGCAGACACTGTGGCAGAAGGGTCAACCACTGTGTATTTCTGGCTGAAGTCCCTGCGGATTCGTTCGCCCCCGCCGTTTACCATCTCCATATATCCTGCAAGCGTGAAGTCGCCGGTGCGTCCGCATACAGTTTCGTAAAGTCCGTCCTTGAGGTTCATTTTTCTGTTGCCTATATATATGTCAGGTACTTGTGTCGTATCAACAGCAGCCATGACAATCCTTGCGGAATACTTGTCTCCCCTGACCACTGTTTGTGCACTTGGAATGACGAAGGCCTGCAAAGAGTTCACCCTAATGTCCTTTACGTCAATATTTGACACAAGCGAATGGAGCACCTCTCCCTCTGCGTAACGGATGTCGCCCTGCAGTTTTGACAACAGCGTCACTGCTCCAGCCACCGGCATGTCCTCAAACATATACTCTTGCCAGTTCTTTCCCATCGTCACCGCGTTCTTGGGAAGTTCCGTTGACAGGTTGCTTTCAATCACCTCGCGCTGCGAAGGGTCTGCAATCATGGAAAGTATATGCTGGCGATAGGTGTTGATGGCATCATACAGTTCCTTGCCCCTTCCCCTGCCGGGGGCGAGCATCACTTGGTTGGCAGCCTCAAGGTCTTCCTTGTTCTGCAAGTTGTGCAAGTCGGCATCCTCTCCGTCAGCTTCACGGGCAATGGCATTTTTCAGTTCCTCGGCAAGGTTATACAACGAGTCGCTCATCTGCTTCACCTTCCGTGCCTTGTCAAACCACACCTGTACCTTTGCCGGATTAGCCTTTAGTTGCTCGGCAAAAGAGTCATAGATGCGTTGGTTTTCCTTTGCAGAGCTTGTCGTCGTGCGGTTTATGCTGTCCTCTACGATGGAAAAGCCATCAAGCACCTCTGTTGACACATTAAGTGCCAACATTGCCATCAGTACGACATACATCAAGTTTATCATCTTTTGGCGTGGTGATACAGGGCGCTTCTTTATTGCCATTTATTCTTCAAGCTTCAATTTTCAACCTTCAATTTCTCATACCTTCAATCATACGGGCGTAAATTTTGTTTAGCTCGGCTATCTGCCCTGCCATTTTTCTCGACTGCTCGTTGATTTCGTCTATGGTTCCCATTTGTGAGCTGGCACTCTTCAGCTGCATCTCATAAACACGGCTGATTCCTGTGAGTGTGCGGTTGAGGTTTTCCATCTCTTCCGAGTCTCTTGTCAGGCGCTGGCTTTGTTCAGCCACTGCGGAAATCATCTCCGTAAGACGTTTCAGTTCATCAATATATTTGCCTGTTGCTTCTTCCATCTCTTCGGAGACCTGGAGCGGAATACCACCATGGGCAACCGTTTCCTTCTTGTTTGTCATGTCACAAGCCAATGGCGGTGCCACTTCTGTCACAGGGTGGCTGTCCTGCGTGGAGAGGTCCATTCCTATGGCCGTCTTGTCAAACGGTCTGTCAAACGCCGAAAGGAAGAACACTATAACCTCCGTGCCCATGCCGATATACAGCATCAGGTTTGCGCCGGGAAGATGAGTAAGCTTAAACAACGTGCCAAGGATGACTACCGACGCGCCCCAGCTATAGGCATAGTTAAGAAACGTCTGTCCTATGACGCTGTCCATCCACTTCTGCAGTCGATAGACAATATTATATTTACTGTACTTTGTCATTTGTTTTTCGTTTTGGGAGATTTCTGACTTGTGCTGTTAGCCAAGCTGCGCACACAACGGAAACCGATATACGAACGCGGCTGGTTCTGATACTCAAAGGAACGCCATGCCGAACGGATATGTGACTCCGGATCTTTCCATGAACCACCGCGGACGCTCTTCTTTTTCAGGCGGTAGGGGTCTTCGATGGCTGCATTGTACTTCAATTGGGGGTTAATGTCATTCATGGATTCCACCCCTGACTCCGTATATATCGTACTCGTCCACTCCGCCACATTTCCCGCCATGTCATACAGGCCATTACTGTTGGGCTGGTAAATGCCGGTTCGGCTGGTTATGAGATTCCCGTCCTTGGTGTAATTGCCACGATCGGGCTTGAAATTGGCATAAAAGCAGCCATTGCCCGTTGACACTCCGTCATTGTCCCACGGGAACTCGTTCTGGTCCTTGCCACGTGCAGCATACTCCCATTCTGCCTCAGTGGGAAGACGGTAGCGCTGGACATACCTGGCAGCTGAGCCTAATCCCTTGAGGAGATAGTCAGTACGCCACGCACAGAAAGCGTTTGCCTGTTCCCAAGTCACTCCCACCACAGGATAGTCATTATATGCCGGATTGCTGAAATAATGACGCATGTATATCTCATTGTCGGCATTGGGGAAGTCATTCACCCAGCAGGTTGTGTCTGGATATACATTGACTATATAAGTGTTCAGGAAATCCCACGGTCCTGTCAGCTGCCTGTTTATTGTCTTACGTACGATTTTCCCGTCATCGTCAACGTAGGCTGTATCCTTCGAAATCCACACCTGCTCGTCAGGATTAACCGTCAGGTCGGTGTTGAGGTTCCGGTCAGCAGGATTCATCCTGTATTTCCTCTTTGCCGCCTCTGCATAGTCATAAATCTCATAACGGTAGTTCAACTGGCTACCGTCGAGAAGTTTCTCTCCCGTAACGGGATTAGTGACATAGAGACTCTCAATGGCACGCAGCTCGTCTTCGTTTGGCTTGCGTGGCAAAGGCTTTTTCCAGTTCAGATGGGGAGTTACAGGCTCGCCGTATTTGTCTTCCTCAATCTTGTATGTCTCGTCACCGGCATAAGCAGGGTCGGCAAGACGCTCACGGAGGATAGAGTCCCTGACATAATTAACAAACTGACGATATTGCGAGTTGGTGACCTCACGCTCGTCCATCCAGAAGCCTTCAACGGAGATGTCCTTTACAGGTGTCGGTCGCCCCCAAAGGGAGTCCTGATGGTCGATGCCCATGTGCAGATGCCCTCTTTTCACCATAGTCATGCCGTATGGTGTCGGTTCAGTGAACGCCCTGCCTGACGAGCCTGTCACCTCACCGCCAGACGCAGAAGCCATCTTGCTGCCTAAGCAAGAAGCCAACGACAGCGTAATTGCCAACAGACATGCTGCCACCCTTATTTTTCGCATATTCTTTCCGCTCATATACTATTGTGTCATTATTGTATGATTCGTTTACAACAGTCTAACGCTCTTGTGCAAGTTCTTGCCCTTCTTGCCCAGATTGATTTTTGTCTGATAACCGACGAACAATTCATGTCCGCCATTGCCAAGACTAACATCTGTTGTGTAGGCCTCATAGCTATAGCCTATACACACGCCGTGGAACACTCCACCGACCATGAAGGTTATTGAATTCGTAGGACTGTATGAAAGCCCGGCATACATCAATTTGTTGTCGTTGGTGTACGTCATCCTTCCACTGATGTCCGCTCTCCATGCAACGCCATCGGTACTGCACAACACTGTCGGCTGTATAGATAGAAACGGATTCCTTAGCTGAATATTGTATCCTGAGGTAAAATAATAAATGCAAGAAACGTCAATTTCCTGTTTTTCGCCAATTTCGACCTTCGGGGAGTTAAGATGTTGACCTGACAACCCCAAATACCATTTCCCATACCGATAATAAGCGCCCAACCCCACATCAAGGCTACTGCCTGTCACGTCAGTAGAAGGGAATGCCGGGTCGTCCGGTGTTTCCATATCAACATTTGACCCCTCAAATCCTTCTGACAACATTCCTAATTTTGCGCCTATACTGAGAGTGCCACCAAAAAGTTTAGTACTAAATGAATACTGTACGGCAAGATTTTTGTGAACGAACAATCCCACGTCATCATTCATCATCATCACTCCTACGCCATGAACTGACGATGCCATCCTCAAAGGCAAGTCTCCTCCGGCATACATAGTTTTCGGATTGTTCTCGAATCCTGTCAACGACATCGAATATGCAGCAACGACATTCACCTTGTCGTTCTTGCCCACTGTAGCTGGATTAAACAAAGGCTCCAACGCCCAATAATGATTGAAATGAGCGTCGTACTGAGCCATTGCCTCCAACCACGATAAGAGGAAGAAAGTCAGAATATGTAGTCGTTTGTTATTCACATTAATATCAATACAAAGGGTCGTCCTTTATTTGGCCGACCCTTTCTATCCAATTGTTTAGTACTCATCTTCATTGAACAGGAAATCCTCCTTTGTCGGATAATCTGGCCAAATGTCCTCGATGCTTTCATAGACATCGCCTTCATCCTCAATCTCCTGTAAATTCTCCAATACTTCCAATGGTGCGCCAGAACGAATTGCATAGTCAATCAATTCATCCTTGGTTGCTGGCCAAGGCGCGTCTTCCAATTTTGATGCCAATTCAAGTGTCCAATACATAGCTATAAAATTATGGTTTCTTCATTTTGCGCACAAAAGTAATAAATCATTTTTTTATTTACAAGTTTTAGACCATATTTTTTCTTCTATTCCGTCAATAAAATTTAATTTTTTAGCCAAAACGAAGAAATAATCTGATAATCTATTCAAATAAATGATGATTTCATCACCAACTGGCGCTTTTTGGGCTAATCTTAGGACACGACGTTCCGCCCTACGGCATACAGTACGGCACACGTGACACGATGCTCCTGCACGACCTCCGCCAGGCAACACGAAACCCAATCGTTCCGGCAGTTCCTGCAGTATCGTGTCAATCTCATGTTCAATAAAAGCGACCTCACCTTCTGGCAACTTTGCAGAATCATATAAGGGAGTCTGAGCCTGGTCCGTGGCTAAATGAGTGCCTACATTGAACAAGACAGACTGTATTCTGTAAAGTGTGGAAAGAACGCTCTCGTCACTAACATCAACAGCCAATAACCCGATAAACGAATTTAGTTCGTCGACAGTTCCATAAGCCTCAAGTCGGTCATCACATTTACTTATTCTTACTCCACCGACGAGGCTTGTCATACCTTTATCTCCGGTTTTTGTATATACTTTTGTTATTTTCATCAGAAACAAATTTTATATTGTCTTTTTTCACGTTTATCATCAAGCAACACGATGCCAGCATAATACAAGTCATAGCATATTGTAGCCTTTTCCCACTTGAGGAGCCTTTTCCATAAGCATTTGTTTTCAGCATGGATTGCCTCTATGACCATTACAGATTCTGCTTTTAGCAATTGTACTATTCCTTCAAAGCTTATCTGATGATTATCATTTCCAATTATTATGAAATCATAGTTGCTTTCTAAAGGAATGTTGTCAGCAATTGACTTGTTACACCCTCTTTTGACATAGCTCTTATACATCTCACAATCACTGCTCAGCAAAAGCGCCCTTTCTGGTTGTTTCCAATTAGCTATTCTGAAATACAGTTTGGAAAGTTTTCGTTTTCGATGTGACACAAGCGGATACTCCTTGAGCAAGTCCATATAGGCATAGTATGGATAATGCTCATTGATGACATATCTGACGAACCCGTAATCAGTAGGAGAATGGATACCGAATCCCCTACAATAAGGTATGCGAAGAAACCATATCAATAGTGATTTTAAGTCCATTACTATATAGATTGCTAACTAACGATTAATTATCATAAACAAGAAGTCCCGGGAATATTGCTATCCTCGGGACTTCCAAGTCTAAAAAGAAGGCGGCCTCCTACTCTCCCACATTGCATTGCAGTACCATCGGCGCAGGCGGGCTTAACTTCTCTGTTCGGAATGGGAAGAGGTGGGACCCCGCCGCAATA
>JALFCG010000184.1 GCA_022771265.1 Prevotella sp. | reverse complement strand
ATGTAAAGACAGTCAAGGTCAATCACCTCGGAGAATGTCTGTATGCCCACGGGCAATCGTTTCAGCTGCTTCTTTTCCATTTTCTACCTGTTTTTGCTGGCAAAGATAAATAAAAAAAACGTAACACGCAACTTTTTGAATGAAAATATGCGGGTGACTACTCTTCCGGTTTCTTTTCCAAAGCTCCGAGGATTGAGTCGCGGCACTGCTCCATGAGCCACTTGGGGGTGCTGGTGGCACCGCAGATGCCAATGGTGCTGACGTTGTCGAGCCACTCCATGCTTATCTCCTCCGGGCCCTCGATGAGACGGCTGTTGGGATTAACACGGCGGCACTCGTTGAAGAGGACCCTGCCGTTGCTGCTCTTACGGCCGCAGACGAAGAGGACGAGGTCGTGACGGCGTGCGAAACCGCTGACGTTGGGCATGCGGTTGGCCACCTGGCGGCAGATGGTGTCGAAACTCTTGAACACGGCACCGGGCGAGATGTGGCTCTGAATGTAGTCGATGATGCGGTGGAACTCGTCGAGGGACTTTGTGGTCTGGGAGTAGAGGTAGATGTCGCGTGAGAAGTCGAGATTCATCACGTCCTCGAAGTGTGCGACCACGATGGCATGGCTGCGGGTCTGGCCTACAAGTCCAAGCACCTCTGCGTGACCGGGTTTCCCGAAGATGACAATCTGCGCGTCGGGACAGGCTTCATACTGTCGGAGGATGCGCCGTTGCAACTGCAGTACCACGGGGCATGTGGCATCGATAATCTCGATGTTGTTACGCGCGGCAAGGGCGTAGGTCTCAGGAGGCTCTCCATGGGCACGCAAGAGGACTTTAGCGTTGTGGAGCCGTTCCATCTCGTCGTGGTTGATGGTGACAAGCCCCATGTGCCTCAGCCTGTCGCACTCCATACCGTTATGTACGATGTCGCCGAGGCAGTAGAGCCTTGACCCTTTGGCAAGTTCCTCTTCCGCCTTCTTTATTGCAGTGGTTACACCGAAGCAAAAACCACTGCCATCGTCGATTTCAATTTTCAGCATTTGGGTTATTTCTTGAAGTAAAAGTCGAGCAGGTCGCCGGCAGCGGCAAAGCTGGTCTTCTCGCCATTGAGCACCGCCTGTTCGGCAGTCTTCAGCATTGCCTTGATGTCGGCATTATGGTAGAAGCTGTTGCGCAGCTGCTCGTTGATGGTCTCATACATCCAGTATTTGCTTTGCTCGTTACGCCGGTACTGGAAGTACCCGTTCTGCTTCACGAAAGCGATGTATTCGTAGATCATGTCCCAGACCTCCTTCACTCCCGTGCCGTAGAATCCGCTGTAGCACATCACTTTCGGGAGCCATCCGCTTTCGGGCTTGGGGAAGAAGTGGAGGGCATTGCGGAAGTTGGTGGCAGCCATGTGGCAACGGTCAACGTTTTCGCCGTCACACTTGTTGATGACGATGCCGTCGCTGATTTCCATGATGCCACGCTTGATACCCTGCAGCTCGTCGCCGGTGCCTGCCACCTGTAGGAGCAGGAAGAAATCGACCATCGAGTGGCAAGCGGTCTCGCTCTGCCCCACACCGACGGTCTCGACGAAAATTTTGTCGAAGCCCGCTGCCTCACAGAGGATGATGGTCTCACGCGTCTTGCGTGCCACACCGCCGAGTGAGCCTGCTGAAGGGCTGGGACGGATGAACGACTTGGGATGGACGGCGAGTTTCTCCATGCGTGTCTTGTCGCCGAGGATGGAGCCTTTGGAGCGCTCGGAGCTCGGGTCGATGGCAAGCACGGCGAGCTTTCCTCCGTGTTGTTCGAGAACGTGGGTGCCGAAGACGTCAATGGACGTTGATTTTCCTGCACCGGGCACTCCGCTGATGCCTATGCGTATAGAGTTGCCGCTGTAAGGCAGACACTTCTCAATGACCTCCTGCGCCTTTGCCTGATGGTCGGGATTGACGCTCTCGACGAGTGTGACTGCCTGGCTAAGTACGGTGATGTCGCCTTTGACTATACCCTCAACCATTTCCGCCGCAGAGAGTTGTCGGCGACGGAATCTCATCCGGTTGAGATAGGGGTTGACGGTTGATTGCTGGGTAACACCGCTATTGACTGTCAAGCCTTTGTATTCTTCGCTGTTTTCAGGGTGAATCATATCTATGTTGAGTTTGGGGTTATTCTGACTGTAGTTAGTCCTTCGTCACCTTCAGTTCAATCTTCGGGTTCTTCGGGTCGTTTGTAATCATCAGGATGCGTGGACGGGTGCGGGCATTAAGGTATGCGTCGCGCTCGACTGTGACTTTGAGGGTGGTCTTTTCGCCTGGCTTGAGCACCCTTTTCCCAAGGGTCAGCTTCAGAGCCTTGGAATACATGTGGAGCGACGAAATCTGAAGGTTGGTCCTGCCAGTGTTGTAAATCGCTATTCGCTCGGTTTGCTTGTCATTCTGACTTAAGTTGACCTTTATCTCATTGGCGGAGAGATTAATCTTCGGAGGGTTCTTGCGCTCGAAGTCGGACATCAGCGAGAACTGCGGGAGCAGGACGGCAGAGGCCGTCAGCTCGTTATCGGCGCTGACCTTCTCGCCAAGCTTGTTGGCAAGATAGACTGAGGTCTCCGTGACACCGTAGTCCTTCAGTTTCTCGGAAAGTAGGGTGACGGTAATCTTGCCCTGATGGCCGGGACGCAGATACTGTGACGACGACGTGGCTTCAAGGTAAGGTGGCAGGTGCATAAGGTTGGGCTGGAGGACGGTAGTGCCGTCGTTGATGACATGCAGCTCAATGAACGGCCTGTCGCCCTTGTTAACGTCGTCGAACTCAAGGTCGCGCTTGTCAATGCGCAAGTCGCCAATCTTGAAGGGGTAGTCGCCGGAAAAGTCAGCCACTTCCTCAACCACTATGCCACGCATGGAGAGGTAGAGAGGTGACTTGGAGCCATTGCTGTAGATGGCAGCTTCCTTGTAGAAATGTCCCATCTGGCGTGCGTCGTAGGTGAGTTTGACCTCAAAGTCGCTGCCTGCCGGGATTTCGTCCTTGGGATAGTCAGCTCCTATACATCCGCAGCTGACCTTCACCTCGTCGATTTTCAGGCGCTTAGAACCTTTGTTTTTCATTTTGAAAGTGGCAGTGGCAGGTTTGAAATATTCCACCTTGCCGCAGTTGACCTCTTTGTCGGTCACCACGATTTTCTGTGCCTGTACCGTCTGTGCCGCAAGCATCAGAAGCAGGGCTATGGTTGTCTTTTTATTCATAATGTGTCGTTTTATATGCTTATTTGTTTATTTCCAGCACCTCGGCCCCTGTCGTTGACCTGAACTCAGGAGCGTAGGCACACTGAGCCGAGCAGCTGCCCGTGGAATACTTGCCCTCACGTCCGATGAAATACTCTGTCTCGATGACATGACGTCCCTTTGACAGACGGTCGAAGAAGTAGCATGTGGCATTGTCCTTGGGCACGCAGTAGTAGCCGGAGCGGTAGCCGCTGAGCTGGCGTACGGGTTCCATGCATGAAGCCCTGCGGTCGATGACCTCCACGAAGTCCATGTCGCGTTCGGCGTCGATGGTTATTCTCACCTTTATCCTTGCTCCGACCTTAAGTCCGTCCTTCGGGAGGACAAGTTCGCGTTTCACCTTCATTCCCTGTCCGCTGTTGCCAATCTTCGTGACATTCTGCATGAACTGGGCATAGACGCTGCCCCAGGAGGTGCCTCCGGAGGTTTTGGTCACGGTCAGCTGTTTCTCGCCCTCGTATGGCTTTGCCGTTTTCTGATAGCCCATCGCCGCTGTTGCCTTTGGCATTTCCAACGGGCGGTTGTCTATCGATACGGTTGCCTGTTCGCCGCTGACGAGTGTTGCCTGCTCACCGTTGAGGAAGGCGTATATGGCGTTGATACTGTTAATCGGTGTGTCCCATGCCTGTGTGCGCTTCTGTTGCAGCAGCCAGCGCCTCATCTCGTCGATGGTATCCTTACCCTTGGTGTCACCAACGCGGCAGAGGGCTTCTATGGCAGCCGTCTGAGTCGGTATGGTATAGTTGCGCCAAGTGGAGACAGCACGCCAGGAGTCGAAATAGCGTCCGTCGGCTTCTGTTGCCACGGAGTGTTCAACGACGCTCTTTAGATAAGTCCTTGCTGTGCGCAGGTCGCCATTGCCCTGAAGCACGATGGCAGCCAGTGCCTTGTTGTACATGGTCATCTCCTTCGACTCTTTCTTCAAAAGCGAAACGAGATAGTCGGAAGCACTCTTTGCCTTGCCTGTGAGCTTACGGTCGAGAATGGTGTTGGTATATAGGTACTCGAGAGCGGAGAGTCCCGGAAAGACCTGCCTTTGGCCTTCCTTCTCCCTTTGCCTCATCTTTTCAACGGTCAGTACATTCTCCCTGTCGAGATAGGCAAGGGCTTTGTTGAGCATGGCATTATCCTTGTCGGCAGATGTCATGACAATCATCCTTGCCATGACGGTGGCAATCTCCTGCGTCATCCAGGCATTGCTCTTCATGCCCTGCCACCAGCTCCATGAGCCGTCATTGTTCTGGAGTTTTGCCAGCTTGTCGGCAGCCGACGAGAGACGTGCGGACATGGCGTTATTGTCGAACAGCATGGCGAGCGCGTGCTTTTGTTCGGTTTCCGTTTCAGCCTCGTTGACCCAAGGAGTCTCGCTCGTCACGATGTCCTTGAGCTCAAGGTTCTTCTCAATACTGCTTGTCAACGAACCTTCTCCGGCCTTCTCGTTTTTCCATATCTCAAAAGTCTTTGCCAAGGCAGGGTTTTGCTTTGCAAGGAACAGGGCGAGAGTGTTGGCGTAGAGCGACGTGGCCTGGTCGATGGCGTTGTTGTCGTGAGGCTGTGCCATTGACGGGAGAGCCTGAACCATCATCCATGCGGGATTGTTGGTATATTCAACTGTCAAGCGGCTGCTCTTGTCCTTTACCCCGAAGAGCTTCGGGAGGTCAACAGTGGTCTTGCCGGGCTTGGTCTGGGTGAAAGTCTTGGTGACGGTAACGCGTTCCTTGTCGGGCAGCACGGCAATGTAATGCTGCTCGCCGTCGCTGAAGGTCTTGCCGTTAGCCACGATGCGTATGACGAGCAGGTCATGGTTGCGGTCGGGAGTGAAGTTGAAGTCGGCAACGGCGGTCTTATCGACCTTCACGGCAAACGCCTTGCTTTCCGTCTTGAGAACCGTTTCCGTCTCCGAATCTATGATGTCCATTCTTACCGTCCCTTGAATATCACTGTTTCCGGTGTTGAATATCTTTGCCGAGAGTACGGTCTCATCACCTTGGCGCAGGAATCGTGGAAGGTTAGGCTGTACCATCACTTCCTTCTGTGCTACACACTCCCCTTCGATGAAGCCTGTCATCATGTCGGGTGTGTTTGCCACTCCCATCACCCTCCATGAGGTGAGAGTTTCCGGGAGGGTAAAGGCAAGGCTTACGGTTCCGTCCTTGTCGGCAGTCAGATGCGGATAGAAGAATGCCGTCTCGTTCATGTTTTCACGGATGTTCTCCTCGTTTGGTGTTGAGTCGTCGTAACCCTTTTCTCCGTCGGCTGAGTCAGTCTTACGTTCTTCTTTCATCCCGACAGCACTTTCCATGACAACGTGTTCGGCAGCTGCCGGTATGCCATACTTCTCAGCACCGACAGACTTTGCCATTAGCGACTGTTTTACGCCCCGTATATAGTTGTCGGAGTATCGGGTGAAGAGCGAAGGGTCGAAACGGCTGAACTCAAATGCATGGCTTGCAAAGTCACTGAAACTCTGGTTCATAAACCGAAGCTGACGTATCCCGGTGAAGGTTGAACGCCATGCTGATTGTGGCAGAGGCAGGAGTTGGACCACATTGAACGACCAACGATGCTCACTAAGCTGGTCAAGTGACTTGTCATACATGGTGGCTATAAGACGTGCGTCGGCAGGTTTGCCGTCAGGTCGAAGCACAGAAAGTTTCCACTCTTCTGCCTGTCCCGGCAACAGTCTGTCGCGGAAGGTTGTCCATTTCAGAGTAAGACGTTTGTCAGGTATAGGGCGTGAGATGTTAGCCGTGTGGGTATAGCACTTCCCGTCCCTCACCCAAGCGAAGGAGATGACAATACCGTTGCCGTATTCCTTCTTGTATTTAAGTTTGAAGTTTATCAGTTGGTTACTGATGTCAACGGTTCCCTTTTCGATGACGGTCTCGCCGGTGAATACGGTATAGAAGACATGGGTGTCGCCTGACGTGCCTGCCTGAACCGTTACCTCGCCGTCGGCGGGGAACTTGTCGGCAGAGCAATAAAACCAGTCGTTGGTCTTCACGCAAGGCACCTTGTCGTCAAGGCCGAAGACGATGAACTTCTGGACAAGGGTGTCGCTGTCGCAGATGGCACGAAGCGTATGCTCACCGGAAGAGAGCCGTTGCGGAAGCATTATGGGACGCATGGTCTGGCCTGTGAGCCAAGCGCCGTCATCGACAGTCAGCCTTACGTCAGTGCTCACGTCCAAGCCAGCCGCATTCTTAAGGAACACGGTGATGCCACTGAGACTGTCAGCCAGGACTTTGTCGTCGAGGCTACTGCTGATGGCTGTCGTACGACTGCCAAGGGGCACTGAGAGCGTACCTACACGCGTTTCCCCGCTGATGTCGGTCACGTCGGCGGTGACGATGAAATTATAGTAGAGCCGTGAGTTGAGAGCCTCTTCTGGCAGGACGAGCGGCATTTCCACATCGAAGCGTCCTTCTCCGTCGGTTATTGTCTCTGCCGTCTTCAGCACTTCCGTAGTGTTGTTTATTCCGGGACTCCATCGCCACCAATATGCAGCCTTACGCTCGACACGATAGCTGACACGTGCGCCTTGGACAGGCACTCCGGCGTAGGAGAGAGCCTTTCCTTGCAGCATCAGCGTGTCACCGTTCTCATACCGGGTGTTGACCTTCGGTATCTCGACCTTGAAGGAAGGGCGCTTGTATTCCTCTACCTGTATTGTGTTCATCATGCCTCCTGCGGCAAGGGCATACGTCCCGTTGACCCTGCCTTCAGGGAGGATGAAATCGGTGGAAGCTGTACCGTACTTATCAGCCTTGAGCGATTTCTCCTTAACGGTCTTGCCATTGGTGTCAAGCAGTTTAATGGTAATGTCACGACCTTCGTCGGCAACAGGAGTAATTCGGTCCTCGTAACGGTAGCAGACTGCCGAGACATGAACAGTTTGTCCGGGACGGTAGATGGACCGGTCGGTGAATATCTTGACGTTCTTTGTTTTCCCGTCGCTATTATTGAAGAAGAAGTTGGAATAAAGGTTTTGCGACGGGGAGGCCTTGTCGGAAGAAGTGAAAGCATATTCGTTGGCAGGAGCCTGTTTCTCATATGTATATATCACTTCGCCGTTGCCATCACACTGTAAGGTCTTCTTCTCTTTGCCCAGCTTGACTTCTATTGAGGCATCGGCAATAGGCTTTCCCGTGGTACTGTTGACAACGGCATAACGAACCTGTCTTCCCGGCAACTGCTGCTTGAGCAGGAAGAGGTCAGACACGAAGAGCGTGATATAGGACACTTTAGTCGTTGGTTGCGACCCAATCTCAACGACGTATATTCCCGTAGGCAGACCTTGCAGGCGTAACGAATCGTTGAACAACTCGTAATTGGGATGATAATGGAACGATGCCGTGACTGTCAACGGCTGCTGAAGGTTCTTGATGTACGGTTTGTATTTCTTGAATGTGGCGGCACTGTTGATGTTTATACCGCTATTGCCATTAAGTGTCGTTGAGTAGATGTTGGCATACACGCTTTTGATGTTGCGTATGCCTTGCAATGATATTGTCACATCCTCGCCGGGACGCACCACATGTTGTCTCAACTCTGCCAGGAGCGACGGATTGGTCAAGGCGCGTTCTTCGGTGCGCATCTCCCCTGCCCTTTGCCATCCGGGCCAGTTGTCGAGGATGTAGTGTATGTAAGTTATTTGCTTTTCAGGACTGTTGTCCTTGCATAAGTTCATGGCATAGTAACGCACGACGGCCACTTCACCCGCCACGTCAAGGTCCTTATAGACGTTGATGAGCGAGTCGAGCGAATAGACATACGGTGACTTCTTTATGCTGTAATTGGAAGAAACGCGTTTTTCCTTGTTGTTTGCCATCAAGGCGTACAGGGCACTTATGCATGCCGCACGACGGTTGCCGGCCTTTTCATAGTAGCTGCCCATACGTCGGAACTCCCCGGTCTCAAAGCCTATGACGCTCAAGAGGTCGCCGGAGAACACGGAAGCATTGTATCCTTCCACGACAAGCGGCTTGTAGTCGTCAGCCCTTACATCTGCGAGTCTTTGTGGTGAACTCATAGCTTCTTTGGCATAGTATTGCGACATTGTTTCCCAATTGTCAGCTATATGAGTGCGGTATGAATCGTAGGCCTTGGAAAGAACAGCGGCAAAGACCGCCTTTGCCACGACGTCGTCGGCAGCTTCCATCCTGGCTTCGAGCCGTTTCACTGCGGGCTTTAGCGAGTCGGCCGATATCTGCCAGTAGTTCTGCATGGTTTTCATTTCCGCCTTAAGGGCATGTCCGTATGCTTTCTCCTGTATGGCACGTTCTGATATCTGCCTCAAAATCGTGACAGCTGATTTTGGCAGGTCGTTATCTTCAGCCTCATTCACTTGTTTCCATAATGTCGAGTACCCCTTTTGCGCGTGTGCGCACTGGACTGCAAAAGCGGCTGCAATGGTCAACAACAAAAAAAATCTCTTCATAATAGTCACTTTTTTAATGTTATCATAATGTAAAACACCGTTTATGAGGCATTCTTGCTTAAGTTCACGTGGATTTTCGTATTTTTTAGGACAGGAGACGGCTTATTCCAACTGTTCGTTGACTTTATCCAAAAGCCACTGGTTCTGTTGGTCAAGTGTCATGAAACTGTTGTCAAGCAATACTGCATCGTCAGCCATCCGCAAGGGAGAGACAGCACGATGGGAATCGATGTAGTCACGCTCCTTTACGTTTGCGAGTATCTCGTTGTAGTCAGCCTCGTCACCCTTTTCAAGAAGTTCCTTGTAACGTCGTTCGGCACGTACCTCAGCCGAAGCGGTAACGAATATTTTCAGCTCCGCGTCGGGGAATACCGTTGTGCCTATGTCCCTTCCGTCCATGACGATACCTTTTTCCTTGCCCATGAGTTGTTGCTGCTCAACGAGCTTTTTCCTTACAAAGGGCTGCTTGGCAACCATGCTTACACGTTCCGAGACGCTCATCGAGCGTATCTCTTTCTCCACGTTCTTTCCGTTGAGTACGGCACACAACGCTCCTGTGTCGTCGCGCATGAACGAGATGTCCACTTCGTCGATGCGCTGCTCAAGGGCATCGGAGTCGAGTGATTTTCCTGAGAACAATCCGTTTTCCATTGCGTAGAGTGTCACGCAACGATACATGGCACCTGTGTCAACATAGATGTATCCCAGTTGCTTTGCCAAATGTTTTGCCATCGTGCTTTTGCCGCACGACGAATGTCCGTCAATTGCAATAACTATCTTTTTCATCTGTCTTTATTGTTTTCTTTGTTAATATGTTATTGTGTCAGTAATCATAAGCTATAGCTGACATTCACGTTAAGTGACGATGCTGACACATGGTACTTCCCGTATGCAACGTTCAGCTTGAACCGTTGGAGCTGCACCCCTCCTCCTATTGACAGTCCAGCTCCGTGGCTGCTCTCTCCGTCGGCATCGGCTATTGTCATCTCGTCGGCACGGCGGAAGTTGTAACCTCCGGCAATGTAGATGTTTTCCGACAGCAGTATGTCAGCACCCAACACAAAATGGTTGGCAAACCTGCCGTGCCAGTCGTTAAGGCGGGTCATGGTGGCGGAAAGCCTGACAGGAGACTCAAGAATCCGCTTCGTCACGCCTATCTGAAGGTCGATGGGCATTTTCTCGAACTCTTCTTCGTATGCCTTTATCTGTCCTCCAAGGTTGCGTGCTACAGCCGATATGCTCAGGTCACTGTCTTCATCATAATAGTTCAATCCAAGGTCAACGCCTACCGCCACCGAATTGTAGCCTGCAAGGTCGGAGGTGATGAACTTGGCTGTTATTCCCCCCGATAGCGTGTTGGTAAGGTTATACTCAAAAGCCCCGCACACCATTATGTCCTTGGCGGATGTCTCTCCCAGGACTTCCCCTTCTGCCGACGTGAGCTTCATCTTCCCGTAGTCAACATACTGTGCACCTGCGAACCACGTCGCGCGTTCACGGTAAGCCTTGGTGAACGACGCGCTTGCCACCTTCGAACCTTCCATATAGGTCATGAAGTTTAGGTTTATCGTCTTGTCGGCGACACCTGACAGCAACGCGGGGTTATGAAACCCCATGGCAGCATCGTCATCAGCCATACTGATGTTGTCGCCACCCAAAGCCGCTGCGTGCGCACTGACAGGCAAGCGCAGGAAATTGTATGCCGTTTCGCTCTCTTGTGACCATAAAATGGCTGAAGAAAGGCAGAAAATAGTGGCGAAAACTATTTTTTTCATCAATTTAATACATTTTGACTGCAAAGATAATGCTTTTTTCAAATATAAAAGCTATTTTTGTACCGCCAAATCTAAATAAAGGTGATTTATTGGCGTTAAAAGGAGTTAATTGACACTCATAGGGTAGTATTATTGTCATAATTGAGTTGATATGTAATGGAGATAAAGAAGAATAAGAAAGCTGACCTCGAACGCGGAAGGACAAGACGCTACATGCTTTCGCTGGCAATAGCTGTAGCCGCTTTCTTTTTCGTTCTCGAATATGAGTCGGGAACGGAAAAGGATGATCTTGACGACTTCGAGGATACAGTGGAGGAACTCGACCTTTCCACCTTGAAACACGAGGAGGAAAGGATTGCCCTCGCCCTGAAAGAGAAGCCAAAGCCTGCACCCGACAAGGTTGAGGTGGTCGATAAAATCGATGATTTGAACAGGATGGAGATGCCTGAGGACAGAATTGAAGAGGAAAAAGGAAAGGACAACGACAACAACGAAAAAAAGGACAGCTTGGAGAAAGACCCACTGTTAGCAAACGCAAGCAATGCGCTCGACGCCAATCCCCGGAACTTTCGTGTGGTCGAAGACCTTCCCCAATTCCCTGGAGGTGCCGTCGAACTGATGAAATGGCTCACTAAGAATCTCAGGTACCCACAACAGGCACAAAAGAAAAAAATCGAGGGAAAGGTCATCGTGCAGTTCATAGTCACTGCCGACGGCTCTATGAGCAATCTTCAAATAATCAAGAAACTTGAGGCATCGTGTGACAATGAGGCTATGAGGGTCATGAGGATGATGCCAAAATGGAAACCGGGAGTACAGGACGGGAAGCCCTGCAGGACTATGGTATGTATTCCGATAGTATTTAAGTTGTAACAATAATCACCAATAATATGTTTACATCAGAACAACTTCTACAGAAAGTGAACGACTATATAGAGTCGTCAAGTATCAAACGCCAACCGGCAACTCTTTACGACCCCATAAAATACGTGCTGTCGATTGGAGGAAAGCGCATCAGGCCTGTACTGATGCTGCTGGCTTATAACATGTACCGTGACGACGTTGACTCTATTCTTGAACCGGCTGTGGGCCTTGAGACCTACCACAACTACACCCTGCTGCACGACGACCTTATGGACAATGCCGACATGAGGCGCGGCAAGCCTACGGTACACCGCAAGTGGAACGACAACACTGCCATCCTCTCCGGCGACTCGATGCTTGTCGTAGCTTTCCAACGCATTGCCGGCTGTCCTAAAGAGTATCTAAAGCCTATACTCGATCTCTTCTCAGAGACTGCACTGGAAATTGGCGAGGGACAACAATACGACATGGACTTTGAGACCCGCAACGACGTCACCGAGGACGAATACATAGAAATGATAAGGCTTAAGACCAGCGTGCTGCTTGCCTGTGCCGTGAAGATGGGAGCCATGATGTCAGGAGCTTCTGAGGAAGACGCGGCAAACCTTTATTCCTTTGGAGAAAAACTCGGTCTCGCCTTCCAGCTGCAGGACGACCTGCTTGACGTTTACGGCGACCCTAAGGTGTTCGGAAAGGCCATTGGAGGTGACATTACATCCAACAAGAAGACTTACATGCTCATCAATGCCTTCCTCCGGGCCAACGACAGCCAACGCGAGGAACTGACAAAGTGGATAACTGCAGATGAATTCGACAAAGCGGAGAAAATTGCTGCCGTCACCGACATATATAATAATATAGGTATTCGTGAGCTGTGCGAACAGAGAATTAACGAATATTTCGACGAAGCACGGTCATTCCTTGAGAAGGTGAACATTCCCGATGAGAGAAAGAAGGAAATGCAAAAGTTCACCGACTTGATGCTACACAGGGAAAATTAGTGTCATATGCCATACAGACGATTGCCGAAGACTGATGCCGCAAGACTGAAAGCACTGGACGCGGTGCTTCGTAACGACGACATCTACACAGTAAGAAACCGTGTCGTTGACTGGAAGGTGCTCAACAAGTGCCGTCCGGCCTACGACCGCTTGCTTACTGCCGTGGAACAGCACAAGATTCGCCTGTTGGCACAAAAGCGAGCCAGCTCAAAGATTGAGCGTCTCCAGCGCAATGCGACAATGTATGTGAGCCATTTTCTCCAAGTCCTTTTCCTCGCCATAGAACGTGGCGAGATAAAGCAACAGTGCAAGACTCTCTACGGCCTGCCCGAAGATGCCACATCCATCCCCCCGCTGAAACAGGCAGAACAGGTGCTGGCTATTGGGGAAAAAGCTGTCAAAGGCGAAAAGCTACGCATCAAGAAAGGTGGACTGCCCATCTACAACCCCACGATAGGCAAGGTCTCAACCCATCTTGACATTTTTCGCGAGACCTGGTTTGACCAGCGCAGGAAAATGGACCAGACAGCCAAAGCCCTTGCCGACATACAGGCGTTGCGTCCCGAAATAGACGAGATCATCCTTGACCTGTGGAATCAGATTGAGGCCCACTATGCCAGTCTCCCTCCCGAGGAGCGTTTCCAAGCCTGCAGGAAACTGGGAGTCATATATTACTATCGCAGGCATGAACCGCACATTTATTAATATCGACATATCAAAAACCAAATGATCATTGACACACATATACATCTCGACGGCGAAGAATTTGCCGACGACATTGACGACGTTGTACAGAGAGCCAAAGACGCCGGAGTGACAGCAATGCTACTGCCTGCCATCGACGCAAGCACCACCGACGCCGTGCTCAACATCTCTGAAAGGTTCAAGGGCTATGCCTTCCCTATGATAGGACTTCATCCGGAAGAAGTGAAAGCCGACTGGAAAGAGGTGCTCTCGGCCTTGCATCCACGTGTAGGGTCGCCGTTTATAGCCATTGGGGAAATAGGACTTGACTTCTACTGGAGCCGTGAGTTTGAGAAAGAACAGATGGAGGCTTTTGAGGAGCAAGTAAGATGGTCGGTGGAGACACGGCTGCCGCTGATGATACACTGCCGTAAGGCACAGAACGAGATGGTGGCAATCATGAAGAACTACCGGAAGGAACTTCCCGGAGGAGTGTTCCATTGCTTCACAGGCAACGAGAACGAGGCAAGCCAACTGCTTGATTTCGACAACTTCGTCTTGGGCATAGGAGGAGTGCTTACATTCAAGAAGTCAAACCTCCCTTCAACACTCCTGTCAATACCTTTGGAGAGAATAGTACTTGAAACCGACGCTCCTTACATGGCACCGGTACCAATGCGCGGCAAGCGCAATGAAAGCAGTTACCTTACCTTTGTGGTGAAAAAAATGGCTGAGAGCTATGGGATAAGCCCTGAAGAGGTGGAACAGGTCACGACAGCCAATGCGCTCCGCATTTTCAGTCTTTCCCCTTCTCTTTAGCGGAATATCTGATTTTCAAAGCGTTTCGTTTTCTCAGAGCCTGCTTGATGTCAACAATCATTCCCATCTTGACATCCTTGTCTGCCTTTATGTCAACAATCATCTTTTCCAGGTCCTCTGCCGAGGAATGCTTTCTCTCGTTGGAAATAAAAGAGGCTATGTCGTCAACGGTGGCTATCTTGTCGTTCAATTGAATGACCGGTTCCTCGCCTGTTGTCTCCCCTTGGTTGTTGATTGGCTTACCGACATAGATGTATGAAGTGTTTGACTTGCGTGTCAATTTCTCAAGGTTTGTGCCTTGTGGAGTCTCATACTTGACCTTCATCTGGTCCTGGCGCAAATGGGTCACGATGAGGAAAAAGAAAAGCACGGTGAATATCAGGTCTGGCAAAGAGGCAGTGTTAAGCTCCGGCATAAGCCTCTTCTTTCGTTTTATCATGCTCATTGCTTTCTTTCCTCCTTTCCTTCGTCGTCAGCGTCGATGGTTTCCGAGATACGTTGTGGAAATGCGGCAACAGCTTCTTCCTGGCATTCTTGACTGCATTTGGCATAAGGTTTCCCGAAATTCTTCATGCAGAAGTCATCACGCAGAGAGTTGTAAACGTCAACAATCTTGTTCTGTATCTGGAAATAAGCGTCATAGCTACTTTCCCTGTCGGCATGAATGGAAATGACACGTTTCTTGGGCAATAGCTTGATAAAGTCTTTCATCGTCGTTGACAGATTGCGCAAGTCTGTTTGTTGACCGTTGACGAAAATACTGTCACGGGCGTTAACGTCAATTTGCAACACGTCGTCACGTTCTATCTGCAGCCTATCCTGCGTTTCCTCCTTAGGCATTGGAGGCATTTGGCGAACGAGTCCCTGGTCAGTGTCAAGCGATGTGGTCACGAGAAAGAAGATGAGCAGTATGAACGAGATGTCAGCCGTCGAAGTCGTGTTCAGCCCCGGCGTGCGCTTTTTCCTTGAACGTTTGAATCGTATTTCTCTCATCGTTCCTCCCCTTTAAGGTGTTACTTCATCATGCGTCTTGCCCAACCCGACATGCTTATCGCCACTGTGGCTATAGCCAACAGGAGCATGAAATAGACAAATCCTATGAGAAGGTCGGTGAGCAAGGGAGCGTTGAACCTTGGGTTCTCAAAGAACGGCATGTCGAAGCCTACAAGCCAGAAAGCGACGAATACTACGACAGACAGTGCCACCAGCACTATGAGCACGACATGTGAGAGCCTTGACGGTTGTTTTGTGATTTTCATGCCATTTCTCCTTTCTGCTTATATTTTGTTATAGCGTCAAGCAATGTTATAGCCGACTCTTCCATCTGCGATGTCAGATGCTCTATCTGTGAAAGAATGTAGTTGTAGAACAACTGCAGCACCACTGCTACGATGATACCGAAGATGGTGGTGATGAGTGCCACCTTCATTCCCTGCGCCACAATCGTGGCACTGATGTCACCAGCCTGTTGTATCTGGTCAAACGACATCACCATTCCAATCACCGTTCCGAGGAATCCTAACGACGGAGCAATCTGTATGAACAGTGTTATCCAAGTGCAACCTCGTTCGAGGTTAGCCGTCTGTACGGAACCGTATGACACTACGCTGCGTTCAATGTTCCCGATGCTCTCTTTTATGCGTATCAGTCCTTGTATGCAGATTGAGGCTACGGGACCTCTTGTGTTGCGGCATAGTTCCTTAGCCTCCTCTATCTTCCCTTCTTCGATGAGACGGTCGATTTCCGCCATGAACTTCTTTGCGTCGATTTCCGAGAGAGTGAGATATATGATACGTTCGATGCAAAAAGCGAGTCCAAGTACAAGAGCCAGTGCCACGAGCGACATGAACCCAGCGTTACCTTCGATGAATTTGGTCTTCAGTTGCTTGTGAAGTCCTTTCGCTTCTTCTGCCGTCATAAGGTCTTCATTGTTCATGTCATCGTCTGACAATGCTGTCTTTGCTGCAGCAGTGTCCACAGCCGACGAGTCTGCCAATGAATATTTCGCCAGTGATGTGTCTGCCACGGTAGTTACGGGAGTGTTGGAGGAGGTCTTTGTCGCCTGTGCGCTTACCGACTGGCAAGCAGCAATGACGAGCATGATGATAATCAATTTCTTCATTATGATAACCATTTATGCGGAAAGGACGGGATTCGAACCCGTGAAACGCGGTTAACGTTTACACGCTTTCCAGGCGTGCCTCTTCAACCACTCGAGCACCTTTCCTCTTTCGGCGTGCAAAGTTACAACTCTTTTTCCGTATAACAAAGGCGCCTACTTGTTTTTTAATGTTTTTTTAGAAAAAGGAGTGAAGTCATGTGTTTATTTCTTTAATACTGGTTCACATGTGACATTGACTCCGAGTTTCTTGAATATTTTCCTGTCCACTTCGCTGAGCATCACCGTGCAGTGTACCTGGCATCCACGTAGTTTCGGAAGCTGCTCAAGAGCACGTCGGCAGTTGTCGTCCTGTTCTGAGAGCACTGACAGTGCCACGAGCACTTCGTCGGTGTGTAGTCTCGGATTGTGTCCTCCGAGATAGTTCACCTTTGTGTATTGTATAGGCTCAATCATTGACTGCGGGATAAGCTTCGTGTCGTGGTCGATGCCAGCGAGGTGTTTCATGACGTTCAGGAGCAAGGCTGCACTGCATCCTAACAGCAGGCTTGAGTGGCCCGTTACAATAGTGCCGTCTTCAAGTTCTATTGCCGACGAGGTGTGTCCTGTGCGTGCAAGACAATCCTTGGCAGCTTTTGTAGTCCGTCGGAAGTCGGTCGTAATCTTTGCTTGGTTGAACAGTATCTGTATCTTGTTAATTTCCGCCTCGTTGCATGACCCGCTTGCCAACTTGTTAGTAGCGTCATAATAGCGTCTGATGATTTCATCCTTCGATGCCTCACAGCACACTTCATCGTCACTGATGCAAAATCCCACCATGTTAACTCCCATGTCGGTAGGCGACTTGTAAGGATTAGTGCCGTAGATGCCTTCGAAAAGGGTGTTTAGTACCGGGAATATCTCTATGTCGCGGTTGTAGTTTACGGCAATCTTGTTGTATGCCTCAAGATGGAACGGGTCAATCATGTTCACGTCGTTAAGGTCGGCTGTTGCAGCCTCGTAGGCAATGTTTACAGGATGCTTCAGTGAAAGGTTCCACACTGGGAACGTCTCAAACTTTGCATATCCTGCCCTTATGCCGCGCTTGTTTTCATTATACAGCTGGCTAAGGCAAACTGCCATCTTGCCGCTGCCAGGACCAGGGGCGGTGATGATGACGAGAGGTCGTTCGGTCTCTACATAGTCGTTCTTGCCGAATCCCTCGTCAGACGCGATGAGCTTCACGTTGTGCGGATATCCTTCGATGAGGTAGTGGCAATAGGTCTTGATGCCTTCGCGCTCAAGTCTTTGCTTGAAGGCGATGGCAGACGGTTGGCCGTTAAAATGGGTGATGACCACCGACCCCACCATGAATCCACGTCCCTGGAACTCGCTTCTCAGTCTTATCACGTCCTCATCGTAGGTGATTCCGAGGTCGGCACGTTTCTTGTTCTTTTCAATGTCGGCGGCACTGATTACGATGACAATCTCGATGCTGTCGCTTATTTTCTGGAACATTCTCAGCTTACTGTCTGGCTGGAATCCTGGAAGCACACGGCTTGCATGGTGGTCGTCAAACAGTTTGCCTCCGAGCTCGAGATAAAGTTTGCCGTCAAACTGTGATATTCTTTCTTTAATGTGTTCAGACTGTATCGTTTGATACTTCTGGTTGTCGAATCCTATTTTCATTTACAGTGCGTATATATTGCTTGGAGTTCAAGGAGTATTTTTTCTAGAAATTCTAGAAATTCTAGATGGTCTAGAAAAAAAACTACTCCTTGAACGCCTATTTTCTATTGATGCTGCTCGCGCAGGAGGTCGTTGACTGTCTTCACCGGGTTGAACGTTGAGAGTGGCACTTCAACGAAAATGGTGTTCCAGTCGCTCATCGCTCCGTTCCACAGTCCTGGAAGCTCAAGAGCCTTCAGTTCCTTGCCGTTCTTGCTCTTGCTCGATATGAAGCCTGTGGTGCGGTCAACGAAGTCGGGAAGGTTGAAAGGCTTGCCCTGATAGTCCTTCACAGCGCACACGAGGTCCACGGGGTTGAAGTGAGTGCCCTTTGTGAACATCTCCATGTATTCAGCGTTGTTCTTGTCAATCTGGCTGCTTTCAAGTATCTGAAGGCTTACAGTGCCGTCCTGGTTGTAGGTGAGGAACGGACCTCCACCGGGCTCGCCAACGTTCTTCACTACTCCGCAGACACGCATCGGTCGATTCAGCTTCTTCTTCAGGTAGATGACCAGGTCAGCGTCTTCCAGATTCTTAATGTCACCCTTGCGGCAGCAGAGGTCTTGTTGGACGAAGCGTATGATTTCCTCGAGCTTATCGTGGTTGTAGGCTCCTGACTCAAGCGTGTTGAGATATTCAAAGGCACGCTGCTGCAGGCTGACGAGGATGCCGGCAATGACCTGCTTATAGGTCACGGTGTCGTCCTTCAGTCGGTCAGGCACTACGTTGTCGATGTTCTTGATGAATATCACGTCAGCGTCAATCTCGTTGAGGTTCTCGATGAGAGCTCCGTGTCCTCCCGGACGGAACAGGAGCGAACCGTCGCTGTTGCGGAACGGAGTGTTGTCGGGATTGGCGGCTACGGTGTCGGTGCTTGGCTTTTGCTCCGAGAAGGATATATCGTAGGTAATGCCGTATTTCTTGGCATAGCCGTCAGCCTTCTCCGCCACGCGCTGCTTGAACAACGGCAGGTGGTCGTGGCTCACTGTGAAGTGTACTGCAGCCTTACCGTCGCTGGCAGCATAGAGTGCGCCTTCCACGAGATGTTCTTCCATCGGCGTGCGCGGTCCTTCTTCATAGGAGTGGAACAGTAGCATGCCTTTCGGCAGTTGTCCGTAGTTGAGTCCCTCCGGTTTGAGCATGTTTGCAGCCACGTCCTTGTAGCGTCCTTTGGCAATGAGTTCATCGACTCCCAATCCCGTATTCTTCTTGCATACCTCGTCGAGCGCGTCAAAGAAAGCAAATTTCCTGATGTTGTCGAAGTACTTCTTCTCAAAGTCAGTCGTAGGCACGTCGTATTCAGCGTCAACAAACGCGAACATGTCCTTGAACATTCTCGACGCTGCTCCCGATGCCGGCACGAACTTCACTATTGTGTGTCCCTGGGCCTTGTACTGCTCCCATGCCGTTTCAAATTTCTTCACCTCTTCCGGTGTCGTGGCAATGATTCCGCGTTCAACACTTGCGGCAGCTTCGAGTTTCAAGAACGGGAATCCGGTTTTGAATTCTTCGAGCTGCGCGTTGAGTTTCTCTTCACTGATGCCTTTCTCGGCAATCTGCTTTAGGTCTTGTTCTGTTAGCATATTTGTGGTATATTTGGTGAAAATATGGTTCAAAATTACAAACTTTTATTGGAAAAAAGAAATAAATCGGCAAAAAATTGTAACTTTGCAACGAATTTAACATAAAAGCTACAGTATTATGGCAGAAAAATTCGAATTTACACCGTTTGAGAAGGAAGAAACATCCAATTCCTACTTGCGGTTAAAAGACAGTATAGGTGCATCGCTCATGCCTGGCGACGAGGAGAAGATGAGAGCTCATCTGAAGAGAACCGTTGACGAACATGTCATCCATCGCGACGTGTTCGGACTCAACCCCATTCTCTTCGGATTGCAGACTGCAACCATCGTGGTCGAGGAGATAGGACTAAGGCGTGACGCCGTACTCGCCATCTTGCTGCATCCGAGCGTAGAGGACGGTTTCCTGTCCATCGACGAGGTGAAGGTACAGTTTGGGGAGTCCGTGGCACGCATCCTTCACGGGCTTCAGCGCGTCGGTGAGCTTTACAAGAAAAACCCCGTTGTGGAAAGCGAGAACTTCCGTAACCTCCTCCTCTCGTTTGCCGAGGACATGAGGGTCATACTCATCATGATTGCGAACCGCGTCAACCTCATGCGTCAGATAAAGGACAACCCTAACGACGAGGCAAGGCGTGATGTGGCTGAGGAAGCTGCCTACCTCTATGCCCCGCTTGCCCACAAGCTCGGTCTCTACAAGCTCAAGAGCGAGCTGGAGGACCTCTCGCTGAAATATCTCGAGCACGACGCCTACTACATGATACGCGAGAAACTCAGTGCCACGAAGGAAACTCGTGACGCTTACATCGCCAGCTTCATCAAGCCCGTCGAGGAAAAGCTCCTCCAGCAGGGCCTCCACTTCCATATCAAGGGACGCACAAAAAGCATCCACTCTATCTGGCAGAAGATGAAGAAGCAGAAATGCGCTTTCGAGGGCATCTACGACCTCTTCGCCATACGCATCATCCTCGACTCTCCCCTTGAGCTGGAGAAGATGCAGTGCTGGCAGGTCTATTCCATCGTGACCGACATGTACCAGCCTAACCCGAAACGCTTGCGCGACTGGCTCTCGGTGCCTAAGTCCAACGGCTACGAAAGCCTTCACATCACCGTGCTCGGACCGGAGAAGAAATGGGTAGAGGTACAGATACGCACCGAGCGAATGGACGAGATTGCCGAACGTGGCGTAGCCGCCCACTGGCGATACAAGGGAGTGAAAGGCGAGACAGGTCTCGACGAGTGGCTCAACAACATCAGAAGCATTCTCGAGACAAGCGACGACATGCAGGTGATGGACCAGTTCAAGATGGATCTCTACGAGGACGAGGTGTTCGTGTTCACCCCCAAGGGCGACCTCTTCAAGTTCCCGAAGGGTGCCACCGTTCTCGACTTTGCCTACCACATCCACTCAAAGATTGGCAACACCTGTACCGGGGCACGCATAAACAATAAGGTGGTGACATTCCGCGAACCTCTACACAGCGGCGACCAGGTGGAAATCATCACGTCGAGCATACAAAAGCCAAAGCAGGACTGGCTCAACATCGTCAAGACCTCACGTGCGAAGGCAAAGATTCGACTTGCACTGAAAGAGACGCAGGTAAAGGAAGGACTGTTTGCCAAGGAAATGATTGAACGCAAGTTCAAAAACAAGAAGATTGACCTCGAAGAGTCTCTCATGACCAGGCTCATCAAGAAACTGAGGTTCAAGGAGGTCAGCGACTTCTACAAGCAGATTGCCGACGGGGTGCTCGACGTGAACACCGTCATTGAGAAATACCTCGAACTGCGCAACAAGGAGCAAGGCATCCTTGGCGACAACATGGCGCAGAGTGCCGACGGGTTCAGCCTTAACCACGGAGGGGAAAGCCACGAGGATAAAACCAACGACGACGTGCTCGTCATCGACCAGAACCTCAAGGGCATCGACTTCCAGCTCGCTAAATGCTGCCAGCCCATCTATGGAGACAAGGTGTTCGGATTCGTCACTGCCGGAGGAGGCATAAAAATCCACCGTGAAGACTGTCCTAATGCCCCGGAGCTAAGAAAACGCTTCGGATACCGCATCGTAAAGGCACGGTGGAGCGGCAAAGGTTCGTCGAAATACAGCATCACCCTGAGGGTGGTGGGAAATGACGACATAGGCATTGTCAACAACCTCACGAGCATCATCAGCCGAGAGGAACGACTGACCCTGCGCAGCATCAGCATCGACAGTCACGACGGTCTCTTCAGCGGTAACCTCGTCGTCATGCTCGACGACACCTCGCGTCTTGAAGCCTTGATAAAGAAGCTCAAGGCTGTCAAGGGAGTCATGAACGTAACGAGGATATAATAAATAGAAGTACTTACGATGAAGAAAGCAATAGTAGCACTCTTAGCACTCGCGGCAAGCTCTAAGTCGATTGCCATGGACCACGACGTCGAGGCACAACAGTGGTGCAGGAACGTCGTGATGGGATGGAACCTGGGCAACTCCCTCGAGGCTTCAGGCAGCGAGACAGAATGGAGAAACCCACTGACCACAAAAGAAATGATACACACCGTAAAGTCTGAAGGATTCAACGCCATAAGAATACCCGTCAGATGGGGGCAGCACTGCGACATGACAACCATGGACATCGACGCCACGTGGCTCGCGCGTGTAAAAGAAGTCGTCGGATGGTGCTTGGACGAAGACCTTATGGTCGTCATCAACACCCACCACGACACATGGCTCGAGCACTACCCCACCCTCGCCAAGAAGGAAGAGCTGAACACTAAGCTAAGAAAGCTCTGGACAAACATAGCCAACGCCTTCAAGGACTATGACGGCAGGCTTGCCTTCGCCGGCACCAACGAGATTAATCCCGAAGGCAATTGGGACCTCATGCCGACGCAGGAAAACCACGACGTGCAGAACTCCTTCAACCAAACCTTCGTCGATGCCGTCAGGGCTACCGGAGGCAACAACCTCAAGCGCAACCTCATCGTGCAGACCTTCCGGTGCAATCCCGGTTTGGGACTTAGCCACTTCACCGTCCCTACCGACCCTACCGAGCGCCGTCTGTCGGTGGAGTTCCACTACTACGACCCCTACAGCTACTGCAGCGGCAGGCCAGAGTCATACTACTACTGGGGCTTTGCCTATGCCGACAAGGGCACCGTCACTCCCGACGGCAACGAACTGTCGTTGGCCACTCAGTTCAAGCAAATAAGAAAAGCGTGGTGGGAACAAGGACTTGGTGTTGTCATGGGCGAATACGGCTGTTCACACCACTACACTACCAACGACCGCGACACGCAGGAAGCCAACCAGCAGTACTACATGAAATGCCTCGTCGGCGAGGCAAGAAAAAACGGCTTTGCCGCCTTCGCGTGGGACAACAACTGCTTCGGCAACGGCAGCGAACAGTTCGGCATCTTCCGTCGTAGCGGCTCCACAGCCACCGTAGGCGCTTCCTACTACCTCGAAGGCATAAGGCAAGGGTCAAAGGAAAACTACGCCGAGAGCGTCGATTACGACAACGAGGACCCTGACACCGGTATAGGCGGGGAAGTGCTTTGGAAGGGCGAGGAAAAGCTCAACTGGGGCGAAGGTCTCCAGCTTCGCATCGACAAGAGCAAGTTCACGAGCTTCTCCGGCAGCGCCACCATCGTGTGCTACTATCGACAGGATGCCACTGCCTCCTACGAGTCCATCCAGCTCAACGACAACAACTGGAAGCCGTTCAGCTGCACCGTGAGCACCCCTGTCGTCACCGCTTCCTGCAACGGCGACTTCAGTCCGCGCAACTTCTACGGCACCTCCGGTGCTACCCATATCACTCCCTTCACCGTCTCTGGCAGCGTGCTGACAAAGCTGAAATCCTCCGGTGCGAAAATCCAAGGCTACGGTGTCATCATGACCAAGGTGGTCATCATCGACAAGCCATCCACCTCCGTTTCCATGCCCACTCTCTCCACCTCCTCTTCAGGAAGGACATTCGACCTCAGGGGTGTGGAAGTGAAAAGTCCACGGAAGGGTAATGTTTATATTGTTGACGGGAAACAAAAAGTATTTTAACCAACTAACTCCTTAACTCCCAAAAGTTGAGTACATGAGAAACTTAAATAAATAATTAATATTATGGATAACATTTCTGTAAAGAAAAATCTCTATCGTCTCACGATGCCCATTTTCATCGACATCGCACTGGTGATGCTGCTCGGCGCAGTCGATACCGTCATGCTCTCACGCTATAGCGACGACGCCGTGGCGGCAGTAGGGCTCGACAACCAGCTCATATCGTTCGTCTTCCTTGTCTATCAGTTTGTGTCGATGGGAGCAGCCATACTCTGCGCGCAGTATTACGGTGCTGGCTACCGCACACGCTTCATGCAGATTGTAGGCATTGCCGTGATGGTCAACACCCTCCTTGGTATGGCAGTCAGCTGCGCCCTATGGCTGTGGGCAGAACCGTTGCTCACGTCATTCGGCTTGCGCGAGAACCTCATGCCCGACGGAGTGCGTTACCTGCAAATCACCGGTTCCCTCTCGTTTTTCCAGGCACTCTCGCTGACCTTTAGCGCGGCACTCCGCTCCACTGGCAAGACCATCAAGCCGATGCTCTCCACCGTAGCCGTCAACATCCTCAACATCGTCGGCAACTATGCCCTCATCTTCGGACACTGGGGACTTCCCGCCATGGGTGTCGAAGGAGCGGCATGGGCTACAGCAGGCAGCCGCATAGCCTCCACCGTCATCCTCGCATGCTTCATGACAGGAATATGGCGCGCGTCGGCATCAGTGAAGAAGGACATCACTCCCCGAGGCATCGTTTTCCACACCCTCCGTGCCTCCTACTTCGTCATCAGCCTACCGTTCAAGGTCGTGTTCAAGTCGGCATCGGCGGCACGCACTGTCTATGCCTCTTATTCAAGATATTTCAGACCGTTCCCATGGCAGGAGATGAAGAATCTCTTCCATATAGGCATACCTGCCATGAGCGAAGAGATGTCCTACTCGCTTTCGCAGATTGTCATCACGTTCTTCATCAACCAGATAAGCACCGAGGCACTGACCACAAAGGTCTATTGCACCACCACCATCACCTTCGTTATCCTCTTCAGCACGAGCATCGTGCAAGGTGGCGACATCCTTGTCGGTCACTACATCGGACAGCTTCGCTACCGTGCCGCCTACATCCTTGGCAACTACGTCTATCGCATGGCAAACATCCTGACCCTCATCGTGGCTTCATTGCTTGCCCTTGGCGGTCACTTCCTTCTCACCTTCCTGACCTCCAACGACTACATCATCACCACTGGCACCTGGATATTCTGCATCGACCTTTTCCTGAGCTACGGTCGCGTGAAGAACATATTTGCCTGCGGCACCCTTCGTGCCACCGGCGACGCCATCTATCCCGTCATAGTGGGAGTCATCTGCCAGTGGTCAGTAGCGGTGGGCATAGCCTGGTGTCTGGGCATACCCATGGGACTCGGCATCATAGGCATGTGGATAGGCTTCTGCCTCGACGAAAACCTTCGCGGCGTCATACTCATGAAGAGATGGCACTCGCTGAAGTGGAAAGGAAAGAGCTTCGCCCAAAAGTGACTTTTGGGCGCTAAAGAGGAAACCACAAAAGATCTACAGAGGAAGCCACAAAAAAGCTTC
>JALFCG010000160.1 GCA_022771265.1 Prevotella sp. | reverse complement strand
CTGCCTATGAGGACGAGAAAATTCTGAAGATAGGACAAAACTTGAAGTACGACTATGAGGTGCTGATGAACTACGGGGTTGAAATAAAGGGAAAGATGTTCGACACGATGATTGCCCATTATGTCATCCAACCCGAACTTCACCACAATATGGACTACCTCGCTGAAATCTATCTCAACTATCAAACGATACACATTGATGAACTAATAGGTCCAAAGGGAAAGGGACAGAAGAATATGAGCGACCTTGACCCTAAGGACGTTTACGAGTATGCTGCCGAGGATGCCGACGTGACACTGAAACTGAAAAACAAGCTTGAGGCAGAGCTGAGGAAATATGGAGCGGAGGAACTGTTCTATAACATCGAGATGCCTCTAATGCCGGTGTTGGCTGAGATGGAGATGAACGGTGTGCTGATAGACACCAAGTCACTTGCCGAAACTTCCACTGTGCTGACAAAGAGAATGGAGGAAGTGGAACGTGAAATCTACGAACTTGCCGGAGGTGAATTCAACATTGCCTCTCCACGACAAGTTGGCGAGGTGCTTTTCGACAAACTGAAAATTGTGGAGAAAGCAAAGAAGACAAAGAAAGGACAGTATGTCACCAACGAGGAAGTGCTACAGTCGCTGAAAGGCAAGCACAAGATTGTAGGTGCGATATTGGAGCATAGAGGATTGAAAAAGCTCCTCGGCACATATATCGACGCACTGCCAAAACTCATCAATCCGCGTACAGGACACATCCACACCTCGTTCAACCAAGCCACCACTGCCACAGGCAGACTCTCGTCGAGCGACCCAAACCTGCAGAACATCCCTGTGCGTGGCGAGGAGGGAAAAGAGATTCGCAAGGCTTTCATTCCTGAGCCAGGATGTCTGTTCTTTTCAGCCGATTACAGTCAGATTGAACTGCGTGTGATGGCTCATCTCAGTGGCGACGAGAACATGATAGAGGCATTCCGCGAAGGTCACGACATACACGCCGCAACGGCAGCTAAAATATATAAGGAGGAGATGGAAAACGTGACACGCGACCAACGAACAAAGGCAAAGCGCGCCAACTTCGGCATCATCTACGGCATAACCATCTTCGGTCTTGCCGACCGACTGGAAATAAGCCGTGAGGAAGCCCGCCAGCTAATAGACGGATATTTCGAGACATTCCCGAAGGTGAAAGAATATATGGAAAAGGCAAAGGAAGAGGCACGCAGCAAGGGCTATGTGGAAACACTATTCCACCGCCGCCGCTATCTTGCCGACATCAACTCAGCCAATGGCACAGTGCGTGGTTTCGCCGAGCGAAATGCCATCAACGCGCCTATTCAAGGCTCTGCCGCCGACATCATCAAGGTGGCAATGATCAACATCCATCGCCGCTTCAAGTCAGAGGGCATGCGTTCGAAGATGATACTGCAGGTTCACGACGAACTAAACTTCAGCGTCTATCCCGACGAGAAAGAGAAAGTAGAGCGCATCGTGATTGAAGAGATGCAGAACGCCTTCCACATGCAGGTCCCTCTCGTTGCTGACAGCGGATGGGGAAGCAACTGGCTTGAAGCGCATTAACTGGCGAGCGGTTTCTACTGTTATTCCTTATGGTTAAGCTGCTGCCATTCAATGCCGTTGGCTGAGATGTTTACGTTCTTCACCGTCGTGTTTTCGATGAGTGAAGGGTCGAAGGCTTGCTTCTTGTCGCTGACATTGATGTCCTGAAAGGTGAAGTCCTTCAAGCGGTATTTGTCACTCTTGCCCACATCGAAAAAGTTGTTGCAATCCATTTTTATATTGCGCATCACGATGTTGTTGCACTGGCTTAGTGGCATGTCGTCGCGCTGTTCAGGCTTGAAGAACTGTGTCCATGGCCTAACTACGAGGAACGACCCTGTGGTGCCCTTGATGTTTTCCACTGTGACGTATTCGTAGTGCTGCGGGGTGTCGGGTCTCATCTTCAGCCAAAGTACCCTGTTAGCCTTGTTCACGTCGATGTTCCTAAGCACGATGTTTTTGTCGTAAACGCTCTCGCTGCCGAGAGTCAGACAACCGTGCACGACACCGTAACGGCAGTTCTGAATCAATATATTGTAGTTAGGTCCATTTTCCGGTGCTTTATCTGCCCATGTACCCTTACCACCCTTGATGGCGATTGCGTCGTCATTTACAGACATATAACATCCGTCAACGAGCACGTCGTGGCAAACGTCGATGTCAATGGCGTCACTGCTCGGAGCTTTTACTCCCTGTGTGGGTGCGTAGATATGACAGTCAAGATAGCGTACGTGGTCGCAACGATAGAGGTGATTAGTCCAAAAAGGACTGTTTTGCAGCCTTACGTCCTGCACGGTGACATTCTTGCAGTTTGATATATATACGAGTCGTGGTCGCTGCTCATCCTTGTTTGTGCATTGCTGATTCCACTTTCTTCTTATCCAGAATTCCTCCCAATAGTGGTAGCCGTTCCCATCAATGGTACCCTTTCCTGCAATGGTGAATCCGTCGATATTGTCGGCATTAACGAGAGCGGCGAAGTACTTGCAGGTCTGTCCTTCTATTCGTGTTTCGAGTATTGGGAAGTCGGCTATATATTCGCTTCCCTTAAGCTTTCCGCCCTCTTCCACCATCAGGTGAGTACCTTGCTTGAAGAAGAGCGCACCGCTGAGGAAAGTGCCTTTTGGCACCACCACCACGCCACCGTTTTCTGCAGCCTTGTCGATGACAGCCTGTATGGCATTCGTTTGCACCACAGTCGAGTCGTTACCCACTCCGTAGTCGGTTATTACAAACCGTTTTCCGAGTGCGTTCACATCGACCTTCTCTCTGTTTTCGAACCACTTGTCCATCTTCGTTCCGTCTGGCCATAAGTCATTCTTTGCCAATGCGTTAACGCTGACGGAAAACGTTAATGCCATGATGATTATCTTTTTCATACTTTAATTCTTTAATCCTTTATAGTACTCCACTGCCCCAAGAATGAAGCATCCTGTGCCGTAGTCCTCAAAGTCGGGCATTGAGGTAAAGGTTACTGGTTGTCCAGCTGAAGGGTCTTTGCCTGTACCCTGGTTGTAGCCTATGAATCCATTGTCATGGACACATGATGCCAATGCCATCCACGCCTTTTTCATGACGGGCTGATATACTTTCTGAGGCAGAATACCTTGCCTTACTCCCCATGCCATGCCGTAGAGGAAGAGGGCTGTACCAGTCATTTCGGGTCCACCATAGGTGACTGGCGATACGAGGCTGACATTCCAGAAGCCATCCTCACGCTGGCATTTCACCAGTGCCTTGCTCATTGCCAGGAAGTCCTTTTTCAGTTCCTTATATGCCTTGTCGTTCTTTGGCAGTGTCTCCATGACCCTTACGAGTGCAGCATACACCCATCCATTTCCACGGCTCCAGTAGCAGTTGTTACCGTCGCTTTCCTTGTATGGCGGCACGTAGTCCTTGTCTCTCCACCAAAGTCCTTCTTTCTTGTTGAAGAGTCCTGAGGCGAGGGTGTCGCGCGACCATCGGTATGAGTTCATGGCGTAGTCGAGGTATTTTCTTTCTCCTGTCAGCTTTGCGTACTTGGCATAGACGGGCATTGCCATCTGTATTGCGTCAATCCACGTCCAGTAGTTGCAGCGTTGTGTACCCATTTGGTGGTCGAGGTTTTCTTTCACGTGGCTGAGGTCTTTTTTCATTCCGCTTTGTATGTGACGGTCGATGTACGTCTGCTGGCAGCATTGGTTGTCGGCGTCGGTGTCGTTGACACTTCCTCGTGCAGTCCATTTGTGGTAGTCAGCCCATCGGTCGGTATAGTCGAGGTAGCGTTGCTGCGGGTCAATCTCGTATAGTGCCATCAGTCCTTCGTAATAGACGGCACGTGTCCAGAGATTGCTTGTCCTGCGCTTGTTGACGTAGGTGTCGAGGGTTGGGTCACTGTACTTCTTCATGAAATAGTCGTTGGTTTTTCTCACCACGTTAATTATTTCCTCCTGTTGCGGGTTTTGTGCCGTTGCCTGCACTATAGCACAAAAGGCGATGACGGCGGTTGTAATCAGTTTTTTCATTATTGTTTGTTTTTTATATTTTTGTTTCTTTCAGCACTATGCGTCCTTTGAGTCCGCTTTCCACCGGTGTCCAGTGGTCGTAGGTGGTGCGTTTGTAGTTGATATCGACCACGTTTATCTCCTTCATCTTTCTCCACTTCACACCCTGGCGGTCAAGGTTTGCTATGCGGTTGGCAGGCAGGTTGGTTACTTCGATACGCAGGGTATTCTTGCCTTTGCGCAGGGCGTCACGGCAGTCGAGTGTGAAGGGCACTGCCCATGCACAGCCGATAAGCTTGCCGTTGACATATACGCGTGCGCTCTCCCTGACGTCGCCGAGGTCAATGGTCCACGTCTTTTGCGCGTCGGCCTTTGAGAGCTTGAAGGTGGTTTCGTAAACGCCTGTGCCCATGGTTACGGCAGCACTGTCTCCAAGTGTCTCCCAGGTGCTTATGCCTTCAAGGCTATAGGTCGAGGAAACTCTTGGCTGCTCTTCGGTGAACGAGAGTTGCCAGGTGTTGGCTGTGAGGTCTATTTCCTTGCCTTGTGGCTTTGGTTCATGGGGATAGTTGTGGTCGTGGTCGGTGGTGATGAGCACGCGGCTCTCCCCACTTCTCAGCATTATGCTGATGCCCTCAGGGTCGATGTCCGCCTTATGGATGTCGCCGTTCATGGGATTGTACCACAGTGCTTGTTTCTCCCCTGTGGCGAGAGGCACTCTTGACTCGATGTCGTCAGGTGTGAGGTTGGCTATGAAGTAGTGGTGACCTTGTCCGTTGGAGCGGCGTATGAGCTTCAGTCCGAGCTTCAGTTTCATCTGTTCGGGTTTAGCGGCTTTGTTCATGGCTTGAGTGTCGCTACCTATGATTATTGCGGCACCCTTAGCCCTGAGGTCGCTGAGATGCTGTGTGAGGTTGTCGGGCAGCGTGCAGCATTCAGGTATTATGATGGCCTTATAGCGGGTGCCTGCGGCGGTTTGGAGCATGCCTTTGTTGAAGGTGGTGGTGATCAGGTATTGGTCGCTGATGTAGTCGCAGTCGAATCCAGCCTTGTCGATGTCGAGAATTAGCTTTATGAACTCCGGTGCTTTCTTTGCCATTGAATGAATGTCAAACTGCATGAGCCACTTCTTTGTGTCGTTTTTCCACATGTCCCTCACAGGCAGATAGACGAGGAAGTCGTTGTCGGGCGTTCCCCATTGCAGGTAGGTTTGGCAGCGTGTGATGTAGTCCATGAGGTAAGGTGCGTCGCGCCAGATGCTGTTGTTGGGGCTCATGTCCACTGATGCATAGAAGCGCCATCCCGGCCATGTGTCGTTAATGGGTGAGTAGGCGGTGCCGTGGAAGAACATGTGGTTGACACCTGCACAGAACATCAGGTCGAGGTCGGGTTTCATTTGGCTCAGCGACGTGCGGAAGTGTTCTGTAAGCCATGTGAACGTCTCACTTGACGTGTAGGGCTTTCCCGTGATGTGGGCTGCAGAGGGTGCGTATTTCAGCATCGATAGGTCACTGTCGTTGCGGCGGGTGTTGCCGGAGTCGCTACGCAAACCCTTGATACCGAAATCGGTCAGTCCGAAACCTTCTATCTCTGGTATATCGACGGCAGCATAGCAATCGATGAGGTTCGCTGGCGAGCCGTGTGCTTGGTTACGCGTGATTGCTCCGTGCTTGTGAGCCCATCTTGTCCACTGCCGTGTGAAGTTGTCGAGCAGCATGTCGCCAAGGGTCTCGCGGTAGTCACTGACCACCTGTGGGTCGCCATCGACAAATTTGTCGAGGTTGTCTTCGAGTCGGTATCCTCTTCTTTTGAGGAACTCTTCAGGCAGTGTCGGTGTCCAGTTGGCGCCATACACCTCGTAGCTGTCGTTGAAGAACGTGTGTGGGAAGGGTGTGCCTGAGGCGATGAAAGCACTGTCGATGTGGGCGAGATAGTTTGCCACTGCTATGGAATCGAAATGGTCAATGACGAAGCCTTCGCCTCCCGGTGCGGCGCGTTTCACCATCTGCCTTGTGCGGCTCTCATATAGGGCAATGAGACGTTGTTTCTCGTTGTCGATGGGGTACGCCTTGATGAACTTCAGCTTTGCCGAGTCCTTTTCCTTTTCGGGCAGCTGTATGTCGATGAGTTTCGGGTCGATGAGTGCCGACACGAGGGTATCTACGACTATTGCCTTGCACGCGGCTTGGCTCGCTGGCACCCATGGTCCGCCGAAAGGCCATCCTGTACCTGTCGCCATGTCGGTTTCGATGCCGAGACGTTTGTTTTCGCTTTGTGTGAATGCGAGCATCTCCATCCATTTTGGCGAGAGGTAGTCGATGTCGTTGCTGTCGTTGTCCTGCACTCCATAGATGGGTGTTATCTCCACAGCCCCGACTCCTGCATCGGCATACTGCTTTAGGTTCCATCTGAGGCTTTCCTTGTCAACTGCCGACCCTGGCCACCACCATCTCAGTCCCGGTTTTGCCTCTTGTGTGGCTTCGGGCAGCTGTTGCGCGTTGATGCCGATTGCCGCTGTCATGAGAAGTGTTGCAAAAATGTTTCTTTTCGCGAGTTTCATATATCGTTATTTTATTTCATTTTTATATAGTACGGCGCAAATCCCAGTAAGACCCTCAAAACACTCCGCTGGCAATACCCTTCCGTACAGCTTTTAAGCACATCGTTCTGTTAGTCTTCAACGAAGTTTTAGCGCGAAGCTTCATTAATCCATTAATTTCAAGTGCAACAAAGAGTAGTTTAATCACCCCCCCTCCTGTTCATTGCCCTGTATTCCGACGGCTTCAATCCTGTTTTTGCCTTGAATTTCGACGAGAAGTAGTCGGGCGACTCGAAGTTGAGGCGGTAGGCAATTTCCTTTATGCTCGTATCTGACGTTGAGAGCAGTTCCTTGGCCCGTTGCAGTTTCAACTCGTGCTGGTAGAGCGCGGGGGCGAGCCCGGTGTATTCCTTGAAAAGCTTTCTGAGGTTGGAGTAGCTGACTCCAAGCTGCTGCGAGATGTCCTGTATCGACACTGGCTTTTCGAGCAGTTCACGTATTAGCATCTGCGCCCTGTTGACGATGTGTACGTGTTGTGAGTTCTTGTTCAGCTCGATGTTTCTTTCGAGCGAGTACATCGTTCCAATGAGGTAGTTGACTATTCCCGCGAGCGTCTGCTGCGAGTATGCAGCCTCCTTGAGCGCTATTTTGTATGCGTCTTCGTAGAGCGACTGTATTTCCACGCTCAATCCGACGTGGTAGATGGGTTTTTCGGGCGAGAGGAATCCTGCCTTCACTCGTTCGTCGATGTTCTTTCCCTTGAACCCTATCCAGTACTGTTTCCATCCTACGTTCTTCAGCGGGTGGTAGGTGTGCCATTCCCCTGGGAAGAGCAGGAACATGTCGCCTGGCTTTATGAGCACGTCTTTAACGTGTTCGGAGCTGAACACTCCCTCCCCATCGACGTTGTATAGGAGCTGGTATTCGTCGAGGGTGCGTCCTATATCGACGTAGAAGTAGTATCCGTAAGCGTGTCCGCGCGTAGGGTAGGACTCTCCCGGTTGTATGTGTTCTTTTCCGATTGTGCTCACGGTAAGCCCCCATTCCGCATCGCGTTCCGAGGCAAGCATGTATTTGCTGATTTGCATAACGTTAAATACTTTAGGTTGTTAGTGGTTGTATTTTTTCGGTGCAAATATACAAATTTTTTTTTATAAACTACCATTATATGTCAAATACTATAGTGAAATGACAAAAAACAGGGTTTTATTTCTTTCCACCGTAGTGTGGAGGCTGGTTGTAGCTGACGTTTTGCCACGCCACGCCCATGCGATAGAGGTGGTCATGCATGAGGGTGGCACGACGGTGAGGTGTCGGTATGTTGGTGGTGAAGATGTTCAAATGCGACGCGGTGGACGAGTCCCAGAAGATGAGCTCCTCACGCCAGTCACCGAGGATATCAGCCTGGAGGTTGGGTGTCGCTTTCGTCCAGTTGCAGGAGGCAGAGTGCCCCATTTCGTGCAGTTGGAGTCCGTTGCTTAGAGGCAGGTCCACGATGTGTTCCCCGTCCCATTTCTGAAGGTATGGAGGAAAGTGGGGGCGCAGGTTGAGGTTGGCGAGCAACTCGTCCTGCAGGTCGCCGTCCCAATATATCCTGAAGTTGATGGCAGGCAGCTCGTTGGCTATGACGTTGCCCTTCACGTCGCGTATGGCCTTTTGGCAGATGTGCCATGTCTCTGCCCCAGGGTGACGCGGATCAATGTCGGCGGCAAGGCCTCGTCCGGTGTCCTCATCTGCTGTCACTTGCCAAATGATTTCCCCTGTGCGTGCATCGCGCAAGTCTGCACCGTAGGGCGGTGCTTCATGTACCATGTAGTATTCCAGTCCGGGGCGATCGGGGTCGAGGTCGGCGAGGTGTTGCGCATCGCCATGTCCGAGTCCTGTCGAGTAGAGCAGCGTGCCATCGTGGTCGATGGCTGCCGAACCGTAGGTTATCTCGTCGCAGCCGTCGCCATCGACGTCAGCCACGGCTATGCTGTGTGCTCCCTGTCCGTAGGCTGTTGCCTTCAACCCTGTTTCGCTTGCCTTCACATGTCCGTCGCCATCGGTTATCTGCCATTCCTCGGGCGAGAGCGAGGCGTGCAGCCATCGTGTGTGTAGGCGGCTGCCGTCGAAATCTACCGCCCAGAGGTACGACCGCGTGTAGTAGCCGCGGCACATCACCGCGCTTGGACTTTCCTGCGGTCCTGCAAGGAAGGCTACACAAGCGAGATAGCGCTCTCCGCGGTTGCCCATGGTTGCCTTGTCGCCCCACCCCGCGTAGTCGGCACTTCCGCCAACGGTGTAGCCGCGGTTAGGGTTGTAGTGGATGGTGTGGATGGCATTGCCATCCTTTCCACCGAACACGGTGAGGTATTCAGGTCCCTGCAGTATGCGTCCACGGGGAGTGCGGTAGTCGGCGGTGTTGTCGGCATGGACTATGGCGGGATCGGTGGCTGCTGCTGTCACGTATTGCCCCTTGCCATCGGTGGCTCCAGGTGCTGTCTTGCAAATAATTTCCGATTGTCCATCGTTGTCGAAGTCATAAACGAGGAATTGGGTGTAGTGTGCCCCAGCCCTGATGTTCTTGCCGAGGTCGATGCGCCACAATTGCCGTCCATCAAACTTGTAAGCGTCGATGATGACGTTGCCTGTATATCCGTCGTGGGCGTTGTCGTGGGCATTGGATGGGTCCCATTTGACGATGAGCTCATATTCACCGTCGCCGTCGAGGTCGCCGGTGCTACAGTCGTTAGGCGAGTAGGTGAAGGACTTGCCGTCGGGTGTCACGCCTCCTTCGGGACGGTTGACGGGCAGTCGTCTGTAGAGGTCATCCCATGGCTTGATTTCTTTTGTCTGCTCTTCCTTTCCTCGTTGGTGTACCACGATGCGGTAGGTGCTGGCGGTAGTGCCGCATGTGTCGGTGAAGTTGGTTACGTGGAGGTTGTCAGCCACCACCTGCCCATCCCTCACGACGGTGAAGGTCACTTGATGGTCGTCGTCGCCTAAAAGCCGCCAGCTGACAAAGATGCCCTTGTCGGCTGCGGGCAATGCCACGGGTGCCCTGTCTATGCGTTCCATATAACTTAGCGATACCTTTTGGGTTATATTTCCCGCGTCTACGGCTGCAGCAGTCATGAGGATAGCTGCCGCGATTGTTATGATTTTATTTCTCATTGTCCAAGGTAATTTGTTTCGGTGCAAAATTACAATGAGAAAACGAAACTCCAACAAGACTTTTTGATAAATTACCCAGATTTTTGGCAAAATGCGAAAATAATGGCTTCAGAAAGTGACGATATTGCCATAATATTGTTAATTTTGCACCATACAATCAAACTCGAAACAATGAAACATACATTATTAGGCATGGCGACGGCACTCGTCGCCACTACAGCCACGGCACAGGTGGCAGCACCTATGGACGACGTAAACCAAGTCGTTGACCTAACCCTCGACAGTCTCTCAAAGGCTCAGACAGCACGCGTCGCACCGGGCTCAAGCCGCAAGGGCGACAACCCTGTGCTCTTCCTCGTGGGCAACTCAACCATGCGCAACGGCACGCTCGGCAACGGCAACAACGGACAGTGGGGATGGGGCTTTTACGCCTCAGCCTTCTTCGACGAAAGCAAGATTACCGTCGAAAACCAGGCTCTCGGAGGCATGAGCAGTCGCACGTTTTACACAAGGCTATGGCCTGACGTCAGGCGAGGCATAAGGAAAGGCGACTGGGTCATCATCTCCATCGGACATAACGACAACGGACCATACGACAGCGGAAGGGCAAGAGCGAGCATTCCTGGCACAGGGAAAGACTCTCTCGACGTGGTCATAAAGGAGACTGGCGCACGCGAGACGGTATATACCTACGGCGAATACCTGCGGCGGTACATCAACGACTGCCGCAACCGAGGAGCAAAGCCTGTTCTCATGTCGCTCACACCACGCAACGCCTACGACGACCAAGGACACATAGAGCGTGTTGACAAGACCTTCGGACTCTGGGCTAGCCAGGTGGCTGCCGAAGAAGGCGTTCCATACGTTGACCTCAACACCATCTCCGCCAAGAAACTCGATTCTTACGGCAAGTGGAAGACCTCCTACCACTTCTACGGCGACCGCATCCACACCTCTCGCTTCGGTGCAATGATGAACGCACGATCGGCGGCAGAAGGCATCGCAGCCTCCACTGACCCGCAGCTCAACGAACTAAAGGCAATGATGAAAGGAGTGGAACTGCCAACGGTTGACGTGAAGAGAGAAGAAGGGAAACCTGTGGTGTTCATCTGCGGCGACAGCACCGTGAAAAACGCCGACTCCGACCCCGACGGCATGTGGGGATGGGGGTCGCAGGCATACACCGTGTTCGACCCCTCGAAGGTCACCTGCGTCAACTGCGCCAAGGCTGGACGCAGCACCCGCACCTTCCTCAACGAAGGCCGATGGGAAAAGGTCTATAACAGCCTCAAGCCCGGCGACTACGTGCTGCTGCAATTCGGACACAACGACATCGGTCATATCGACACGCTGAAAATGCGCGGCACCATAGCCTCCGCCGCCGATACATCCCACGTCTATCGCCTCGCTGGAAGCGGACAGTACGAGGTGGTCTATTCCTTCGGATGGTATCTCAAAAAGTTCATACAGGACACCCGCGAACGCGGGGCAACACCCATAATACTCTCCCTCACTCCGCGCAACAAGTGGAAGAAAGGCAAGATAGAACGACGCAATGACACCTACGGACAATGGTATCGCGAAGTGGCAAAAGAAACAGGCACTGACCTCGTCGATGTGCATAACATCACAGCCGATTTCCTTGACGAGAAAGGAGCTGAAGAGGCACGTCATTACTACAACCACGACCACACCCACACCTCACTCGCCGGAGCACAGCTCAACGCACGCAGCGTGGCAAAGGGGCTTGCACGCATCAATAGCCCACTCGCCCGGTGCCTGAAGATGACACAGCCCATCGTGGCAGACCTCAGCCAGCGCAACGTGAAGACCACCGAGCCCTTCACCTTCTCAACCGAAGTGCCCGACGGCAACTACCGCGTCACCCTCACCCTCGGCTCACGAAAACGCGCGGCAAGCACCGTGGTAAGGGCTGAAAGCCGACGACTAATGGTAGAAGAGACTAAGACGAAGAAAGGCGAACTGAAGACAATCACGTTCACCGTTAACAAACGCACACCGTACATCGACGACCTCAAAAACGTCAGCCGCCACGCACGCGAAATAGGCACCCTCACCTGGGACGACTACCTCACACTCGAGTTCACTGGCTCGGCACCCGCCGTCAGCCAAGTGCGCATCGAACGCGACACCACCGCCACCACCCTCTTCCTCTGCGGCAACTCCACCGTCGTTGACCAGACAAGCGAGCCCTATGCCAGCTGGGGACAGATGGTCACGCGATGGTTCGACCCCACTGTTGCAGTGGCAAACCACGCCGAGAGCGGTCTCGCCACCAGCTCATTCATAGCCTCCGGCCGCTTAGACCAAGTCGTAAAGACGATGAAAAAAGGCGACTACGTGTTCTGCGAATTTGGCCACAACGACCAGAAAGAACGCAAACCGGGCAGCGGCGCATGGTACAACTTCGCCCACAACCTCAAGATATTCGTTGACCGCGTTCGCTCCAAGGGCGGCACCATCGTGTTCGTCACCCCTACACAACGCCGCGCCTTCGACGATGCTACTCACACTAAAATTCTTGAGACCCACCTCGACTATCCCGATGCCATGCGCGCCGTGGCAGAGCGCGAGAAAGTGCCCGTCATAGAGCTCCACGACCTCACCCGAACCTTCTTCGAGACCCTTGGCTTTGAAGACAGCAAGCGCTCCCTCGTCCACTACCCCGCCAACACCTTCGCCAACCAGCCCCAAGCCCTCGCCGACAACACCCACTTCAACCCCTACGGTGCCTACGAGGTGGCAAAGATGGTGGTGATGGAGATGAAGCGCCTCGGCCTCCCTCTCGCCTCCCACGTCACTCCCGACTTCCCCGACTACTCCCCCACCCTACCCGACGACTTCACGAAGTTCGTGTGGTATGCAGCGAAGAATGTAGATGCGACGAAGCCGTATGGCGACTGAAAACGAAAAACTATATAAGCTATGCCTCGGCGCGGTGATAAGTTATGACGGGCAATGGTCGTAAGTTAAGCCTCTGAGGAGAAGTAGATGGGGAAGCAAAGCGTAACTCGTAACAGTGTAACTCGTAATTTTCATTCGATTTCCACGCTTCCCCTTCTTCTTCCACAGCTTAGCTTATTCTCTATTAGTATAATACTTATTATTTATATATATATTATAATATATATAAATAATAGAATTCAACACCCTATATCCTAAACCGTTCACAACTCCTCAGAGGCAACAAGTGAGGTGTAACTGAAAATTATGAGTTACACTGTTACGAGTTACGCTTTCGAGGAGGAAACCACCTACCCTATCCGCTTGCGGAAGATGACATAATAGAGCACTCCGGCTACGGTCAGGCAGACAGGAAAGGCGCTCCAGATGCCAACAAGTCCGTAACCGAGCCGAATGCCTAAAAGCCAGCTGAGGGGTATCGATACAAGGAAATAGGCCACGAAGGCGGCATACATCATACGGCGCATCTCGCCCAGTCCGCGCAAGGCGTTGGCAAGACAACACTGGAACGCGTCGCTCACCTGATAGACGAGCAGCGGGATGACCGTCGATGCCACGAGCGAGCAGACTACAGGGTCGGAGGTGAACATGCTGCCTAAGCTATGCCGGAATAAGAAAATGGGTACAGCCACCGTCATCGCCATGGAGAGGATGATGACGAATCCGCTCTTCGTCACGTCGATGATTGCCTGTCGCTCGCGCATGCCCACGAAATGGCTCACGCGAATGCTTACTGCCGTGGCTATGCCGAGGTAAAGGTTGTAGAAGAAGAGCGAGAGGGTAATCATCACCTGATGGGCTGCGAGGGGCTTGGTGCCTATCCATCCGACAAAAACTGCCACAAGCGAGAACGCGCCGCACTCGACGGTTGACTGCACTGCCGACATCCACCCGAGGCTATTTATCTTACGGAAGAGCCGTCGTGTCTCGTTGCCGGCAGGTTTCAGGGTGCCATGGTAGAAGACGCTGCACTCCTTCCTAAGGACGTAGGTGAGGGCGAAGAACAGGAATATGACCACTCGCGAGAGAGCAGTGGCGACACCTGCCCCGAGCAGTCCGAGCTCAGGGAATCCGAAGTGGCCATAGATAAGGAGGTAGTTGCCGAGGATGTTGATGCAGTTGGCTGTGATGAGCACGTGCATAGAGATACTCGTGCGCCCTATCGTGTCGAAAAACTGCTTGAACTGGCAGCCTAAGACGGCAAAGGGTATGGAAAGGATGTTGACCAAGAGATAGGGCCGCATCAGCGGCATCAACTCTTCGGGCTGGCCGAAGTATGGCAGAGAGAAGTAGAAAGCAACAGAGGCTACCACAAGCACCACCGTGAGCAAGGCGTTGGCAAAGAGAGCTGTACGCATGACCGCCCCAGCCTTCTCCTTCTCGTCGCACCCGATGAAGGGTCCAATGATTGGAGTGAGTGCGAAGTTGAAGCCGAGTGCGAAGAGCAGTACGAGCACGAAGATGTTGTTGACAAAACTTGCAGCGGCGAGTTCCACCGTTGAGTGGTGTCCTATCATGAACGTGTCGGCGAAGTTGAGCACGAGGTTCCCTATCTGACCGACGACTACTGGTGCGCCGAGCTTCAGGAGGGAAGAATAGTGGTTGTTTTTCAATTCAGTATGCGTTTAATATCATTAAGTTTGTTGAGGGCATCAACGGGAGTGAGGTTGTTGATGTCGAGCCCTCTGATTTCGTCACGTATCTGGCATAGCACGGGGTCGTCGAGCTGGAAGAAGCTGAGCTGCATGCTGTCCTGACGGCTTTCCGGCTTGATGGCAGGCCTACCTGTCGTGCCAACTCCCGCATTATCGGTTTCGAGCTGTTTGAGTATGGTGTTGGCGCGCTTGACTATCGACCGTGGCATGCCAGCTATTTCCGCCACATGTATGCCGAATGAATGCTCGCTTCCGCCTGGCATGAGCTTTCTGAGGAAGATGACCTTTCCGTTGACTTCCCTCACGCTGACATTGAAGTTCTTTATGCGCTTGAAGTTCTTCTCCATCTCGTTGAGCTCATGGTAATGGGTGGCGAAGAGGGTGCGTGCCTGTGCGCGTGGCTGTTCGTGGAGATATTCGACTATAGCCCATGCGATAGAGATGCCGTCGTAGGTCGAGGTACCTCGTCCGAGCTCGTCGAAGAGTACGAGTGACTTCGGTGTGACGTTGTTAAGAATATTCGATGCCTCGGTCATCTCGACCATGAAGGTTGACTCGCCCAGGGATATGTTGTCGCTTGCGCCCACACGTGTAAATATTTTATCGACAAGACCGATTCTTGCGCTTTCGGCAGGCACAAAGCTACCCACCTGTGCCATGAGCACGACGAGTGCCGTCTGGCGCAGCAGTGCCGACTTACCAGCCATGTTAGGTCCGGTGATGACGATTATCTGCTGGCGTTCGGAGTCGAGAAGGATGTCGTTGGGTATGTATTTCTCTCCCAGTGGCAGCTGTGTCTCTATCACGGGGTGTCTCCCCTGTCGTATGTCAAGCGTATTTGACGAGTCGATTGTCGGGCGCACATAGTGGTGCTCTTCTGCTGTCTTGGCGAAGGATAGCAGGCAGTCAAGCCGGGCAACGAGGTTGGCGTTGATTTGCACTTGCGGCGTGAACTCCTGCATTGCCGTGACAAGTTCGTTGAAGAGGCGCATTTCGAGCGAAAGGATTTTTTCCTCCGCTCCGAGTATGGTCTCCTCGTATTCCTTGAGCTCCTGTGTGATGTAACGTTCGGCGTTGGCGAGGGTCTGCTTTCTAATCCAAGTCTCGGGTACAAGTTCCTTGTAGGTGTTGCGCACTTCGAGGTAGTAGCCGAACACGTTGTTGTAGCCTATTTTCAGGCTTTGTATGCCTGTTTCCCTCTGCTCTCGCTCCTGTATTTTCAGCAGGTAGTCCTTTCCGTGGTATGCCACCTGACGGAGCTTGTCAAGTTCCTCATTAACACCGTCTTTGATGACTCCGCCCTTGTTGATGAGCTGTGGTGAGTCAGGTTCGACTTCTCTTGATATGCGTTCGCGTATGGATTCGCAGAGGCACAGCCGCTCACCTACCCTTTTCAGTGCTTCGTTCTTGGCGTAAAGGCATGCTGTCTTTATTGGTTGTATAGCCTCGAGCGCGTTTTTGAGCTGCACCACTTCTCGTGGCGACACTCTTCCCGTAGCAACCTTCGATATGATGCGCTCAAGGTCACCTATACGGTGGAGTTGCTCGTCGGTAAGCTCACGGAACTCCGGTTCGCGGAAGAAATATTCGACCATGTCGAGGCGGTCGTTGATCTGTCGCTCGTTTTTCAGCGGGAACACGAGCCATCGGCGCAGCATTCGCCCGCCCATCGGTGTGACCGTCTTGTCAACGACGTCGAGCAGCGAGGTGCCGTCTTCCTGTAACGTCTGAATGAGTTCGAGGCTTCTGATGGTGAACTTGTCGAGACGCACGTATTTCTCTTCCTCTATTCGCGCTATGGAGGTGATGTGCGAGATGCGCGTGTGCTGTGTCATCTCGAGGTATTGTAGTATGGCTCCTGAGGCAACGATGCCGCTCTTGAGGTGGTCGATGCCGAACCCCTTAAGGTTCTTCACCGCAAAATGAGAGGTGAGCTTGCTGATGGCCGACTGCTCTGTAAACACCCAGTCATCAAGCTCATAAGTAAAATATTTTTGACCGAACAGTTCGTCGAAACCCTTCTTCTCTACCCTGTCAACGAGAATCTCGCGTGGCTCAAGGTTTGTAAGAAGTTTCTCAACGTAGTCGGGTGTGCCTTCGCCAGTGAGGAACTCACCTGTCGAGATGTCGAGAAAGGCGACACCCATGGCAGTCTTTCCGAAATGAACGGCAGCAAGGAAGTTGTTCTCCTTGTAGTTGAGCACATTGTCGTTCATGGCTACACCGGGAGTGACCAGTTCAGTGATGCCTCTCTTGACGAGCTTCTTCGTCAGCTTCGGGTCTTCCAGCTGGTCGCATATGGCCACTCTCCTACCCGCCCTGACGAGTTTCGGCAGATATGTGTCGAGGGCATGATACGGGAATCCTGCCATCTCCGACCCAGTTGACGCGCCGTTGTTTCGTCGTGTGAGCGTGATGCCAAGTATTTTTGAAGCCGTGATGGCGTCCTCGCAGTAAGTCTCGTAGAAGTCTCCGCATCGGAATAGCAATACCGCGTCGGGGTGCTTCGCCTTTAGGTCGAAGAACTGCTTCATCATCGGTGTTAGTTCATTGTCTTTCTTTGCCATAAACGAGTGAAATTGTTGCTTTGGAGTGCAAAATTACTCATTGTTGGGCGAAAAACAAAACAAAAAGTGGAAAAAATAGAAAAAACTGCATCTAAATACATATTATATAAAGAAATAATTGTAACTTTGCACTCGTCATTGAGTAAAAACATAAAAAACATAACATAATGGAATACAACTTTAGAGACATCGAGAAAAGATGGCGTCAGAAGTGGGTCGAAGACAAGACCTACAAGGTTACCGAAGACAAGAAACGTAAGAAGTTCTATGTGCTCAACATGTTCCCATACCCTTCAGGTGCAGGACTGCACGTCGGACACCCGCTCGGCTACATCGCCAGTGACATATATGCCCGCTACAAGCGTCTGTGCGGGTTCAACGTTCTCAATCCTATGGGATACGATGCCTACGGTCTGCCTGCAGAGCAGTATGCGATACAGACTGGCCAGCACCCGGAAATAACCACCGTGCAAAACATCAACCACTACCGCGAGCAGCTGGACAAGATAGGCTTCTCATTTGACTGGGACCGTGAGGTGCGCACCTGTGCTCCCGACTACTACCACTGGACCCAGTGGGCCTTCATCCGAATGTTCAAGTCCTACTACAGCCTTGCATCACAGAAGGCACAGCCCATTATCAAGCTCATTGAGCACTTCGAACTGATGGGAACGGAGAATATATCAGCTGCTTGCACAGAGGAATTGCATTTCACTGCATCAGAATGGAATTCATTCTCAGAGAAGAAGAAGCAAGAGGTGCTGATGAACTATCGTATTGCCTATCTCGGAGAGACGATGGTCAACTGGTGTCCGAAGCTCGGCACTGTGCTTGCCAACGACGAGGTGGTCGATGGAGTAAGCGTAAGAGGTGGATATCCAGTGGTGCAGCAAAAGATGCGCCAGTGGTGCCTCAGAGTGTCAGCCTATGCACAGCGTCTGCTCGACGGACTGGAAACCATCGACTGGACTGACTCGCTGAAGGAGACACAGCGCAACTGGATAGGACGTTCGGAAGGAACCGAGATGGAGTTCAAGGTGAAGGACAGCGACAAGCATTTTACCATTTTCACCACACGTGCCGACACCATCTTCGGCGTGACCTTCATGGTGCTTGCACCTGAGAGTGAGCTCGTTGACCAACTGACTACCGACGCGCAGCGTGCCGCCGTTGACGAATATATCACATACGTGAAGAAGCGCACCGAGCGCGACCGCATCAGTGACCATCGTGTAACTGGAGTGTTCTCAGGTTCTTACGCCGTCAATCCATTTACCGGCGATGCTATTCCTATCTGGATTTCTGAATACGTTCTTGCCGGCTATGGTACAGGTGCTATCATGGCAGTGCCTGCCCACGACTCACGCGACTACGCCTTCGCGAAGCATTTCGACCTTCCTATCATTCCGCTCATCGAGGGTGCCGACGTAAGCGAACAAAGCTTCGACGCCAAAGAAGGAATCGTCATGAACTCGCCGAAGGGTGGGGTAGAGGCACTCAACGGCTTCTCGCTCAACGGACTGACCGTGAAGGAAGCCATTGCCGCCACAAAGAAATTTGTCACTGAGAACAACCTCGGACGTGTGAAGGTGAACTATCGTCTGCGCGATGCCATATTCTCTCGCCAGAGATATTGGGGCGAGCCGTTCCCTGTATATTACAAGGAAGATATGCCTTACATGATTCCGAAGGAGAAACTCCCACTGCTCTTGCCGGAGATTGACGAGTACAAGCCTACGGAAACAGGAGAGCCACCATTGGGAAGAGCAAAGTGCTGGGCATGGGACACCGTAAAGGAAGAAGTGGTTGACAAGTCGCTCATCGACAACAAGACCATCTTCCCTCTCGAGCTCAACACCATGCCAGGATTTGCAGGCTCTTCAGCCTATTACCTGCGCTATATGGACCCGAAGAACGACAAGGCTCTCGTAGGCAAGGAAGCCGACGAATATTGGCAGAACGTTGACCTATACGTCGGTGGTACCGAGCACGCTACCGGCCACCTCATATACTCGCGCTTCTGGAACAAATTCCTTTACGACAGCGGCTACTCTTGCGCCGACGAGCCATTCAAGAAGCTCGTCAACCAGGGAATGATACAAGGCCGCTCCAATTTCGTCTATCGTATCAACGAGGAAGGCAAGGACCATCCAACCTTCGTTTCCTTCGGACTTAAGGGCAACTATGAGGTTACACCTATCCACGTCGATGTGAACATCGTCAACAACGACCAGCTCGACATCGAGGCGTTCAAGGCTTGGCGACCGGAATACGAGAATGCGGAATTCATACTCGAAGACGGGAAGTACATCTGCGGATGGGCAATAGAAAAGATGTCGAAGTCGATGTTCAATGTTGTCAACCCCGACATGATTGTTGAGAAATACGGTGCCGACACGCTTCGCCTCTACGAGATGTTCCTTGGTCCTGTCGAGCAGTCGAAACCATGGGACACCAACGGCATCGACGGTTGCCACCGCTTCCTTAAGAAACTCTGGGCTCTCTTCTACAGCCGCGACGACCAGTTCCTGCCTAACGACGACGAGGCAACACCTGAGCAGCTGAAGAGCATTCACAAGCTTATCAAGAAGGTAACCCACGACATTGAGACCTTCTCTTACAACACCAGCATCTCGGCATTCATGATTTGCGTAGGAGAACTCGCACAAATGAAGTGCCGCAACCGTGAGGTACTCAAAGACCTCGTGGTGCTCATAGCTCCCTTCGCCCCTCACATCGCTGAAGAACTGTGGCACGCCCTTGGAAACCAAACGTCAGTGTGCGACGCCGAATGGCCACAATACAACGAAAGCTACCTCGTTGAAAGCCAAATGCAGCTCACCGTCTCCTTCAACGGCAAAGCCCGCTTCCAAATGCAGTTTGCTGCCGATGCCGACAACAAGACCATCGAGGAAACAGTTCTTGCCGACGAGAAGTCAGCCAAGTACATTGGCGACAAAAAGGTCGTGAAGGTCATCATCGTGCCGAAGAAAATTGTCAATGTAGTCATAAAGTAAAAGTTGACAAGTTGACGAGTTAACTCGTCAACTTGTCAACTTGCAAACAACTCGTCAACTATAATAAACATGTCCCGTCAGGAAATATTATACGAAGTAAAGGATTATGTCAACATCACCCTCGGGTTGATGTTATATACATTCGGGTTCACGGTGTTCCTCTTGCCATACGAAATCGTAACTGGAGGAATCTCGGGTATAGGAGCCATCATCTTCTATGCCACCAAATTTCCTGTGCAGTACACCTTCTTCATCATCAATGCTGCGCTCATCATTGCGGCATTGAAGATACTTGGATGGAAGTTCCTTACAAAGACCATATACGCCACATTTGCCCTGACCTTCTTCCTTGAAGTGGCACAGGGCTTTGTGGTGCAGCCCGATGGACACTTCTACAAGCTACTGGGAGAAGGTAACGACTTCATGTCGCTCGTCATTGGATGTATGCTCACCGGTACGGCACTTGCCATTGTGTTCCTCAACAACGGAAGCACCGGCGGTACTGACATCGTGGCTGCCGTGATAAACAAATATCACAACATTTCACTCGGCAAGGCATTGATACTCATCGACATCTGCATCATCAGCAGTTCATTGTTCGTCACCAACTTCGGACCTATACAAAACCGGTGCCAAATGGTCGTGTTCGGACTTTGCACCATGGTCATCGAATGTCTGATGCTTGACTATGTCATGTATTGGCAAAGGCAGTCGGTGCAATTCCTCATCTTCTCAAAGAAATACCAGGAAATTGCCCATGCAATTGCCACTCACACCGAGCACACCATGACAATACTCGACGGCCATGGCTACTGGACAGGCAAGCCCACAAAAGTCATCTGCCTCCTTGCCAAGAAGCGCGAAAGCCTTCAGATATTCCGCCTCATCAAAACCATTGACCCAAACGCCTTTGTCAGCCAAAGTTCAGTCATTGGCGTTTATGGCGAAGGATTTGACGCAATAAAAGTGAAAGTAAAGAAAAAAGAATAATGAAAATAGTATTTGCGACAAACAACAAGCATAAGCTCGACGAGATAAGGAATATACTCGGAAAGCAGTTTGAAGTGCTTTCACTCAACGACATAGGATGTCACGACGACATACCAGAAACAGGCACTATGCTTGAGGAAAACGCACGGCAGAAAGCTGAATACATCTACAACAAATACCACTGCAACGTGTTTGCCGACGACACTGGGCTTGAGGTTGAAGCACTTGACGGTGAGCCAGGAGTGTATAGCGCACGTTATGCAGCTGTTAAAAACCCCAATGCCCAAAGTCACGACTCAGAGGCAAACATGACCACCTTGTTAAAGGAACTGACTGGAAAAGAAAACCGCAAAGCACGATTCCGCACAGTCATATCCCTTATCCTCATTCCACAAAAGGAAGGGCAGGAGAGCCTCTCAACACTTTTCGAGGGCATAGTGGAAGGCGAGATAATCAGCGAGCGCAGAGGAGGCGAAGGCTTCGGCTACGACCCCATATTCCAACCCGAAGGCTACGACAAGACTTTCGCCGAACTGGGCAACAACATCAAGAACACCATCAGCCATCGCGCAAGAGCCGTAGCAAAACTCGCAGCACATTTGAAAGTTGCTAATCCATAACAAAAGTTATGAAAAAGCTCATCCTAACAATAACAACACTGGTAGCAACAATTCTGCAGTCAACAGCCGCCATCGGTGACTGGCGAATACATTTGTCATATAGCGAACCACAACAAATTGAAAGGGTAGGGGAGCTGCTCTTTGTGCGCGCCTCAAACGCACTATATCTATACAACAAGGCAGACCAAAGCATCCAGACATTCGACAAGACCACAGGACTAAACGATGTAAGCATCATAATGATAGGATGGAACTCTGACACCAAAAGACTTGTCATAGTCTACGACAACTCAAATATAGACCTCATGGACTTGCAAGGAAACGTGTCGAACATTTCTGACTTGTACAGCAAGACCATGACCGAGGACAAAACCGTCAACAGCATAACCATGGATGGCCACTATGCCTATTTAGCCACCAACTTTGGAGGTGTTAAACTTGACCTCAACAAAGTGGAGATTTCAGAGTCATACATGCTCAACCTTCAGGTGAGCAAAATAGGTGTGGACAACGACAACATCTATGCCCGTACAGCCCAAAACAAGACCTACAAAGCCTCCCTGTCCTCAAACCTGATAGACAAGTCCAACTGGACACAAGTCACCTCCTGGCCCCAAACCATCTTCGCCAACGACAATACCGCCTACGAAGAGAACATCGACCTCGTGAAGACCCTTCAGCCAGGAGGGCCGAAATACAACTATTTCGGGTTTATGAAGATACACGACAACAAACTCTATACATGCAACGGAGGCATGTGGGATGCCAAGAAACCAGCTTCAATACAAGTATTGGACATAGATAAAGATGAGTGGACAATTTTCAACAACGAAGGAATAGGGGAGAAATACGGCATCCGCTATACGGACATACTGACGTTAGACATAGACCCAATAGACTCCAAGCATGTTATGGCTGGTTCCCAATCAGGACTTTTTGAGTTTTACGATGGCGAACTTGTCAAATATCATAATTATGAAAACAGTCCAATTACATTTGTCCCAGGAATAGAGGGAAATCCAAACTATGAAATGATTTCATCTCTTTATTATACCCCAACGGGTGACCTATACGTAGCCAATAGCCATACAAAAACACCTATATACATTCTTGATACCAATGACAAATGGATAACATTCAGTCAATCAGCAAACATTTCAAGCTCAAAGAATCTGAAATTTATGAATATTGACAAGTATAACAGGCTTTGGGTTTATAGTGCTTATTGGGAGAATCCAGCCATATACTGTTATGATTATTCTACGGATTCTTTCAAAGAGTATTCACATTATGTTAATCAAGATGGTACACCAATTGGTGAATACATTCATTGCCAAAATATGGCTGAAGACCTTGATGGCAATATATGGGTTGGATTAAATTATGGATTATTTTTAATAACTGAGCAATATAATATGCATAATCCTGAAAAAGGGTTCTATCAGATAAAAGTACCACGTAATGATGGAACGAACTATGCAGATTATCTTCTGTCTGGAATTAACATAACTTCAATAGCCGTAGACAATGCGAATAGGAAATGGATTGGGACGGATGGAAATGGTGTTTATCTCATCAGCTCAGACAATATGGTGGAAGAACATCATTTCACCTCTACAAATAGTCCTCTTTTGTCTGACATTATTCAGTATATCATCATCGACAACAATACAGGCATTGTTTATTTTGGCACTGAGAAAGGACTCTGTTCTTATCATAGTGAAGCAACGCAGACAAACGAAATAATGGATAACGATAACGTATGGGCTTTTCCTAATCCTGTTACTCCAGAATTCAAGGGGATGATAACCATAACAGGACTCTCGCTGAACTCAGACGTAAAGATAACCACATCCAACGGCGTACTTGTGGCAGAAGGGCGCAGTACCGGTGGCTCGTTCCTATGGAACGGCAAAGATCTTAGAGGTAATCGCGTGGCTTCTGGAGTGTATATGGTTAATGCGGCAACAAGTAATGGCAAGAAAGGAACCGTATGTAAAGTTATAATAGTAAACTAATTTTGATATGTCATTCTATGTCAACTACTCTGCTGACAACGCGTTCATAGAGACTGAGTCTTTTGTCTGTAAACATCACGAGGAAATTGCCAGATAGTAAGTGAAGAATGGTTGAACACCATCTGAGCCGATTTGCCGTCTATACCAAAATTATACTCCCTCCGTTGTTGGAGTTGGTTTTTGCATAATTCACGATATTCCGGCCCTCCAATCCACACAACAGCTGTAATGCGGTCTGCTATGCGTGGTTCCATCAGATAAGCACTGGCTATGTTGGTTAGTCCTGCACCACATAAGATATAGAGCGGAGACTTGTCATCCTCCATCATGGCTTCTCTAACGATGGCTCGCGCGCCTTCGCTCTCCAAAGGGGTGGTGAAATCCTTCATTGTCTCGTCACTACCCATATACACAGGTATATCTTTGACTTTCATCACATCCAGTAACGTCTGAACCTGAGAACGTGCGTACGACACATTGCCTGGCTTATCATAAAACTCATTGTAATGGTGGCTGCAGACTATACCCCTAACTTCACAAGAAGGAGAAAGCAGTTGTTCTGCAAGATGGAAGAAACCGTCGGGGTCACCTCCAAAGTCATTGTCGACAATGACACGCATGCGAGGCTTAACAACTTCTTGGTCAGCCCATTTTGTTTGAGCAAAGAGGACAAACGTTGCGGAAAACGCAAAAGCGATTATGCTGGTCAGGAACCTTTTTCTCATATTCATCGTTTTTCTTTTTGATTAGTTATTGTTATGATTATTATGCAAGGATGTCAAATGAAAAAGGACTCTCCGGGTTTGAGATGGAGTTTATGTCTTTTCCTTTTGCCTTCGAAGTTATATCTTAATGTTACAGGCTCCGTGGTGATGTTGGCAATGAAAAACACATCCTTGCCATCTATTGTCCTATGTGTGTGTACAACGGATTCCTTGCCTTCCGTAATTTGTAGTGGACGAACAACAGACGACCCTTCACTTAAGACACGGACACCTGCCGAGCGCAACAGTTCTATTTTCTGTTGTGACTCAGGCGATATATATACCCCTTCCTCTATGATTAGTGCCTTGTAGAGGATTGTATCGGGGGTTGTCAGAAGTCCGTCTGAGGTGGCTGAAATCCTATTTTGCAAGGCGTCGCCGGTACATACGTCCCAGTCAAGTCCATCGATGTTTTTGGGAAGACGGTGGGTGAGTGTCTTTATGGGCACATCATCGCCGAGGAAGATAAGCACATCGGGAGCCGCCTTTCCCTTGCGGAGTATATCCATACTCTTGTTTATCTCTCGCCATATAGGCTTGAAGTCTTCCCACTGAGGATTGCTGCGGTTTATGGCATACTCTCGTCCAGCTACATATCTGACAGCATTTTCTTCAGGTATGTGGGGAGTGGCACAAACCACAAACTCCTGCGCTCCCATAGAGAATGCTATGTCGGCAACACGTTTCAGGTCGAGGGGAGAGTGCTTGTATTCCGCGTCTGTCATTGCCTCTGCCGACGCAATCTTCTTGCCGTAAAGATGTGCTGCCGACGAACAGTCCTTTACGTCGTAAGCTCCAGTTTGCTGATAAGCCCAAAATTCGCCTTGCGGTTTCTCAACAGCCGCCTTAACACTTATGGCATCGCCAGTGATGCACAGCGCATTGCCTATGGCCTGAGCGGTGAAATGAAGACCATTTTCTGACGCTTTCCTTTGAAAAGTGGAATAATAATTGTCGCGCATGCAATCACCGACAGTCTTGCGCAAGTCTCGCAAAACCCCTTCTGTCTTTTCTAATGACTCCACTACATATCCTGCCAAAACGGGAAGGTAAGGTTTGAGGTCATAACCACGCCTTTGCCTAAACTCTTCAAACATCAATGGAGTCCAGTTTTGCGACCCGCCCTCATGTGAGTCCATGGCAACCCCGTCCACCAAACGCTGTCCTGAGGTATTGAGCGAATCAATAATCACCTGTGCATAACAGTTCCAATGCAGTTCTGCCGCCTCGCGCGAGAGTTTGTCACACTCGTAGCCTAAAAGGTTCTGCCTGCCGTGCTTTGTTCTCGCGCCGGTAAGAACAGAAGCAAAACGAACTATTCGCCACTGGCCTGCGGGCACATCCCATTCCACATAGCCATCAGCATCAACCCTCGCCGTAAGGTCTATGACGCTTTCGGGATTAATAATCTCATCGGCAGAATAAGTCACATTGCATTTCTCCTCCATAAAGTCGCTTTGCAATGCAGCCTTCTCTTGCCATCTGTCAACAAGGGCTTCGTCACCCACATGCCAGTTTTTCAGTCGAAGGTTACCTTTATAGTTTATTCTCCAGTATTTGCCTCTTGTGGCAGGAAACGCGTTTGTTCGGGTATAGTAGCCACCTTGACTGCTATACATATTCTCCAATGTCACCACATCGCGCCACGACAGACTATCGTCGCTCACTTGCAGTGTGCCGATGTCAGGCATTGCATTGTATTTTGCTCCCATGAATGTTTCAGACTCACCAGGTATCTGCATCGCACCGTTTCTACCTTTACCCTTTGCGGGATATTGCGCAGTGATGTGTCGCATCAGTCCGTCGTTGCGATAAGGAATGGCAATCACGGCAATATCCCTTACATAACCATCTCGTCCGGCAATCTTGGGCACAATGAAACGTTTTTTACCAACAGAGGAAATGACAGTATCAGCCGTGACCACTCTTTGCATCGCATGGCTGGCATCAATCCACGTTCCTCCCGCCACATACCCATTGGAAATGTTTATCTCAAAGGACATGTCAGCACGCTTTGCTTCCTGTGCGGCAAACCTGATATTATGCCACCACTCCGGGGAGAATCCCTCTTCCGCTCCGTTGCTCCGTGCATCTTTTTCATGGTTTTGGTCATAATATACCACACCTGCAAATCCCGCATCTTTCAGTGCCTTAATGTCTTCCACAATGCCTTCTTTGGTAGTTCGCTCATAGCCAAAGAACCACCAAGTCTTCATCTGCGCCTTGGCTGTAAGAGATGATATGAATGCGAGAAGAAATAATACTATTTTGTTCATTTCTTGATTACTATTGATTTCATTCAAGTATGTCAAGTTCCACTATGCGGAGGCTGACTGACCCCTTGGCTGTTGCCACGCGGTCGAGCTCTCCAGCCTTGCCACCGGCAAGTTCGGCAGTGTCGCCCTTCTCAGTCTTTGAGGAGGCAGGACCGAGCATCTTTATTGTAAGAATGTCGGAGCTGACAGGGGTCGGAATGTCAATATGCACATAGCCTAACGACTGCTGGGTTATGCCTTCCCATACCTTTTTCTTTCCTGCATAAACTGCCAACGGATAGCGAAGAGAGCGCCAACCAGAGAGTTTAATAGTTATTTTGCTAACTTTTGCCTTGCGTTCGAGGGTGTAGGTTATCCAAGCGTTCTCTCGCTGTCCGTCACTCTTCCATTCCGACAGTTCATTGTCGTCGTATGATGCCACCACGTTTTCGTTGTTGCTGCCTGCCTCTGCTTTCTTTATTGCCACTGAACGATTGCGGTCTGTATATGATGGTGTGGAAGGGGTTTCGCCACGCTCAAGACGACACGGAAGGGTGAGCTGCGGCAGGGTGTTGCCTTGCTGTGTTTTGGTTGTTAGGGTAAGTTTTGCGGGCTGTACGCCTTCCGCAGTAGCATAAATGTGGATAGTGCCTGCGTTTACCGTTGAGCGTAAAAGCACACGGTTTACACCACACTCCACTGGCAACGACATGGAACCAACGTAGTTGTCACTGATATTTTTTGTTGCAGCCGCATCGAGCAACGACTTGTCCCTGTTCAGGTCTGGACGCTGAAACGACTTATTGTCACGAGTGCCGATGCCACCAATCCATTCCGCTTCACCATTGAAGTTGAAGTGGATGATGCGGTCGTCGAGAGGACAGCGTCTGCCTTCCTTGTCCACCACTTCCACTTCAACAAGAGCCATGTCAGCACCGTCGGCTTTCATTCCTTCGGGGTTCTCCATTGCCTTCAGACGTATGGCGTAAGGTTTGCCTACGGTCTCTATCTCGTCGCGGCTGCCATTGTTTGCCACAGCCACAATTTTTCCGCTTTCAAAGTCAACGTCGTTGAAAGTGAAGAGATATTGGTGGCTTCTCGTTCCTTTCCCCTGGCTCTTTCCGTTTACGAAGAGTTCCACCTCGTCAGCATTCGACACCACATAAACAGGCTTTCGTGTGCCTGGGTTGTAGTTCCAGTGTCCTATAATATGAGTGCGGGGCTTTTCTGGTTCCACCCATCCATCCCACATCACCTGATGGACGTAGAACGCGTCTTTTGGCAGTCGCATTGCATCGACAACACCACTGGTACGGAAGTTTGATTCGCCACGATGGTGAGTGTTGGTGTCGCTGAACACAATCTTTACTCCTCCTGCCGATGATCGTCGGCCTCCTCCCGGACGTTCCTTCCAGTATTCCTCCCAACGGCGCACCATTTCAATGGCAAACACGTCCATGTTGTGGTTATAGTCGTTGGCAGGTTTTCCACGATATAGAGGTCCATCGCCTTCCTTATGATAAGGATATGACAGCTCGTCCCAGTATTTTCGAAGTCCTTCGTCTCGACAGTATTCCATTGCCCACATCGGATGCTTGCCCGACTTGTTTATGTATAGCATCTCGCCTCCGTATTCTGCCTCATCGATGTCGAGCATCTCTCGCGAACCGATGGCACGACCGCCATGAGGGTCGTACTTGTCGCGTATTGCTTTTAGTTCAAGCATGTGCTCACGTGAGATGCTCTCGTTACCGCCTTCGTAGAAGAGGATTGAGGGATTGTTGCGGTTGTAGATTATGGCATCGCGCATAAGTTCGGTGCGTTGTATCCAGCGTGGTCCTGTAACGTCTTTTTCGGCGTCGCCGGCTGGCATTGCCTGAATGAGTCCCACACGGTCGCACGACTCAATGTCTTGTTTCCACGGTGTGACATGCATCCAGCGAACGAGATTGGCTCCCGACTCCACCATAAGGGCATTGCTGTAATCGCTGAGCCATGCGGGGACAGAGAGCCCAACACCAGGCCACTCGTTAGAGGTGCGTTGTGCATAGCCGTGCATCATGATGACCCTGTCGTTGAGCCATATCTTTCCTTCGGCAAATCGGGTTTTTCGGAATCCTGTTCTTGTCACGACAGCGTCTGTCAGATTACCATTGTTGTCGCAAAGCATTGTCTTCACCTTATATAGATATCCATATCCCCACGACCAGAAATGCAGTCCCGTAATGTTGCCTTTGGCACTGAGAGTGGCTGTCTCTTGTGCCTTTACGGTCACTTTGTCGCCTTTTAGTGTGGCAATGAGTTTTCCGTCGGCGTCGGTCACTTCAGCCACGAGCGACAAGACCCTGTCAGCGCCACTCTCGTTTTTCACTTCCGATTCGGCATGCACTTTAGCGCTTCGGCGGCGTATGTCGAAGTCGGTGGCATAGATGTAAGTGCCAGTGGTGCCAAGGTCGCTATATAGCGGCAGTGTCTGGTATGCCTTGCCTGTGATGTGAAGATAAACGTTTTTGGGTATTCCGCCGTAGTTGGCGTTGAAGTTGCGGTCGTTCCACTGATACTGGCTGTTGTGCCTTCTCGACCTGTAGCGCCAGTTGTTGTCGCATCGCACGGCGATCACGTTCTCACCTTCTTTTATATATGGAGTAAGGTCAAAGCCGCAAGCCATCACGCCGTTCTCGCTGAAGCCAAGCGGTTGTCCGTTGAGATAGAAGTCGGCGCCTTGCCTCACGCCTTCAAACTCCACAAACACCTTCTTCGACTTCACATCCGTCATGGTGAAGTGTTTTCTATACCACACCACGGTGTCGGTGAGATCTACGATGTCCTTCCTGTATGCCTCGTTGCCGTTGAAGGCGTAAGGCAGCGTGACAGGTTTCCAACGAGTGTCGTTGTATTGGCATGTCTGTGCATTCTCAATGTCGCCGACCTTCATCAGCCATCCGGCGTTGAAATTGAGTTTTTGTCTTTCTATAGCCATGGCTGTCACGATGGTGATGGCGAATGTTGCCAATGTGAGAATAGTTTTCTTCATTGTTGTCGTTATTAGTTTCGGTGCAAAATTACAGTTTATTTCCATTCCTCACCTTGTTTTTTTGTCCTAAAATCTGTATTAATTGTCCAATACTTTTCGTATTACCACCATTTCGGTATTTTGAAGGTGCTATCCCGAAGTAGGATTTAAATGCCTTGCTGAAATAGTAGGGATCATCGATACCAACCTTGTATGCCACTTGTGCAATGGTAAGATTGTCATCTTTGAGCAGTTCTGCTGCGAGATTCATTCTTGTTTGTTTAAGATAGTCGTTAGGTGTCATACCTGTGACTTTTTTGACTTTTCTGAAGAATGTGGTTCGTCCATATCCCATTTCCTCTGCAAACAGGTCGATGTTGATGTTAGCGTCGCTGATGTGTGAGGAAAGCCAGTGGTCGAGCTGGCTTTGGAAACGGCGTTCCTTGTCGTCGGTAATGATTTCAATGGCATGTGTCTGACTCGTATTCTCTGATATAGGACAGCGAGATATTATGACCGTTCATTGTGTATTTGAAGGCATTTGATAATAGCCTTAATTCCGCAACACTTTGATTATACTTTATTTATAAGTTTCTGAGCAACTTTTTGTTGCTCAGGATTTTGCCATGTCAGATTTTTCACTTATCTTAGTGTTGCAATTCAAAACAAGCATAAATCGTAACAAGACATGGCAAAAGTACAAATAAAATCAGAAAAAATCACACCTTTTGGAGAAATTTTTTCAATCATGGAGCAATTTGACTCCATGCTTTCAATTATTATCGACCAGGCACTTGGTCAGAGATGCCGCAGTATCATCGGATACCAGTACAGCGAAATTATTCGTTCTCTGATGAGCGTATACTTTTGTGGCGGTTCATGCGTGGAGGATGTAACATCGCATCTGATGCGTCATCTCTCGTATCATCCGACCTTGCGCACATGCAGCTCTGATACCATCCTCAGAGCCATCAAGGAACTGACACAGGAAAACATCTCATATACTTC
>JALFCG010000132.1 GCA_022771265.1 Prevotella sp. | reverse complement strand
TCTGTTATGTAAATCTTTCAAAGAACTCTTTTCTAACGCTCACGAGTGTCGTTGTTTCTCGAAAGCGGATGCAAAGGTACGGACTTTTTCAATACAAACCAAACTTTTCAAGAAAAAACTTTCATTCTTTAACGTTTGTTTGCAAATAAAGAGTGTAAAAAGTACCGTTATTCTTATTACACCTTATTATATATTATTGGAGCAATCCTAAGTCTAAATATTGCAATGCCACAAACGAGCGTATCTGAAAATGGCACAATGATTAATTGTACTTTAGGATTTGCCCCGGCATCAAGCGGATGCGTTTGCCAATATGATTAAGTTTGCAAAGCTCATCAACAGTTGTACTGCGTTTCTTAGCGATGGATGAAAGTGTTTCACCCGACTTTACCTTGTGGAACTTCACGTCCTTTGCATAACTTGCCTCAGGCGCCGCAATAGCAAGTTCCAAGTCTTCCTCGTTTTCTCCAACATTGTTTCCGCTTCCACCTACTCCGCGCAGACGATTAGCAACAACCGACTCCGATTCATAACGATTTCGATAGAACATGTAAGTGTCTCCAACTACATCTTGGTTACGGAAGTCGAACATAAGTGCCGGATTGAGAGCCACTCCACAAAGACGAGTTTCGAAGTGAAGGTGCGAACCAGTGCTTCGTCCAGTGTTACCACCGAGTCCTATTGGTTCTCCTGCAGTTACGATTTGGTTTTCCTCTACAATTTGTTTTGACATGTGTCCATAGATAGTCTCCAGTCCGTTCCCATGTCGAATGACGACATATTTTCCATATCCGTTTCTGTCATATCTCACCATTCTGACCTTTCCGCTGAAAGCAGCTCGGATAGTGTCTCCAATATAAACCTTCACGTCAATACCCTTATGCTGCCTTCCCCAACGTCGTCCGAAATTGGATGTGACGACACGATTATCTGTAGGCATACAGAAGTTTCTGAGGTCAATTCTAAAAGTGTCAGGCAGTTCTGTTGCCTTATGTGCATATACGTTGTTCCAGTCCTCATATAAGTCAGCGGCAGGTGTTTCCATCTGCTCTGTCTGAATCAGTCGGCTGAGGGCCACTGAATCAACGGCCTTCATTTTCTTGTCGATTGGAGCTTGGCGTGCCAAGAGGTCTTGTCCCATCGTCGGGACAGCAGTCAATGACATACACGCCAATATAGCTATTGTCTTTAGTTTTTTGAAAATCATAAATATTAATAGTTATTTGTGCTTATTGCACAGTCTGCCAGCACTACGATAATTACAATCCAATTATGCGTTTGCAACGCTGTCAGACACCGGTTATTGTAAAATCAACATTGCAAAGATAGTAATTTTTTTGTAATATCGTATGCTTTTGAGTGATTTTTATGTGTATTTTAACACTTCAGTCAAGAAATAGCCGACCAGTTAACATTAGTTTTGCGCAATTCAAACAATCTGCGCACAAATATCGCATTGTCAGCACTATGCATCAATGGGTCATTCTCAATGACAGTCTGAGCCTCGTCACGAGCCATCTGAACGAGTTGTCCGTCGCGTGCAATATCAGCAATTTTCAGGTCGAAAGCCATTCCGCTTTGTTGTGTTCCCTCAAGGTCGCCTGGACCTCTCAGTTTTAGGTCTGCCTCTGCGATTCTAAATCCGTCATTGGTGTCACACATTATGTCGATGCGTTTTTTTGTGTCAGCACTCATCTGATAGCAAGTGACAAGAATGCAATACGCCTGTTCGGCGCCTCTTCCCACTCTTCCCCTCAACTGATGAAGCTGTGACAATCCGAATCGTTGGGCATCAAGTATTACCATAACCGAAGCGTTAGGCACATTCACCCCCACCTCAATGACCGTTGTAGCCACGAGTATTTGCGTTTCTCCAGAAGCGAACCGTTGCATTTCCTCCTCTTTTTCCTTTGGTTTTATTTTCCCATGCACCTTGCTCATTCTGAATTCCGGGAACACCTGTCTTAACGTCTGGTATCCGTCCTCCAAGTTTTTCAGGTCAATATGTTCACTTTCCTCGATAAGCGGGAAAACGACATACGCCTGCCTTCCCATTCTTATCTGCCTTCTTATGCTTTCGTATAATTGTGGCAGTTGCGCGTCGAACACGTGTTGCGTATGTACAGGTTTTCGTCCTGGCGGAAGTTCGTCGATTACACTGACATCGAGGTCGCCGTAAAGAGTCATTGCCAAAGTTCTGGGAATAGGAGTCGCAGTCATTACGAGCACATGTGGCGGATTGACACTTTTTCTCCATAGCTTTGCACGTTGAGCTACGCCGAAACGGTGTTGTTCGTCAACGACTGCCATTCCCAGCCTTGCGAACACTACATTGTCCTCAATGACGGCATGAGTTCCGACAAGAATGTCAACATTCCCCGATGCGAGGTCAGCAAGGATATCATTTCGCTTCCAGCCCTTCACAATTCCTGTCAACAGTTCCACCCTTACGTCCATTCCTCTGAGGAATTCATTTATTGTCTGCAGGTGTTGTTCTGCGAGGATTTCCGTTGGTGCCATGATGCACGCCTGATATCCATTATCAATAGCTATGAGCATCGTCATCAGCGCGACAAGTGTTTTTCCGCTTCCCACATCCCCTTGCAGCAAGCGGTTCATTTGTCTTCCGCTTTTCATGTCGTTCCATATTTCCCTTATCACCCTTTTTTGAGCCTCTGTAAGCGGGAATGGCAAGTTTTGATGATAAAAGGAATTGAAGCGTTCCCCAATCTTTGGGAACACATACCCTCGATATTTCCTTCTGTTGTCAGAAGCATATCGCACGATGTTAAGTTGGACATAAAACAGTTCCTCGAACTTTAGCCTCAGCCTCGCCTTTTCGAGCGATTTGGCCGACTCTGGGAAATGGATGTTCCTAAGAGCTTCATCGCGCGACATAAGGTTTAGCCTGTCAGTCATTGAAGGAGGCAACGTTTCCAGAATTGGTTCCTTAAGAAAAGCCAGAAGGTTTTTGGTCAATCTCTCAAGCGAGCGCGACGTAAACCCCGCCTTTTTCATCTTTTCCGTCAACGAGTAATAAGGTTGCATACCCATCCCCGACAGTTGCATTTCCTCTGCGGGGTCGATATCGGGATGCACCACATTAATTCGTCCGTTGAAAAGTGTCGGTTTTCCAAAGATTACGTAAGGCTGACCTATTTTATAATGAGTACGGGCGTATTTTCCTCCATTGAACCAAGTAAGATCCATTATGTCTTGTCCATCAGTGAAATGAGCGACGACACGTTCCTTTCTTGGTCCCATCTCAAAGGTTTCGAAGCCAAGAATTTTTCCGACTATCTGCACGAAAGGCATCTCGGTGTTCACATCATGAATTTTGTATAACCGGCTTCTGTCGATATACTTATACGGGAAGTTCACGAGCAAGTCGGCAAATGTCCTGATGCCAAGTTCCTCTCCAAGCACCTTTGCCCTTTTCGGTCCCACACCTAGAAGATAAGTGATCTCCGTTTCGAGGTTCACCATTGTCATTTCTCTCTTTCCTCCGCCAATATGGCTTCTGCAAAGGCCATGTCAACCGGTCTTGTTATCTTAATGTTTGTCGGTTCTCCGTCAACGAACGACACGTCGTCAACAAACGACTCGCACACCGACGCGTCGTCGGTGAAATTCTCACGGTAAGGCTGTTCGTATGCCTTTCGGAACACGTCGAGGCGGAAGCACTGCGGCGTCTGCACCAACCGATAGTCAGACCGAGGTACAGTGCCAAGCCCGACATGTCTCAACGTGTCGGTAACGGGGATGACAGGAATGCACATTTCCGAGACTCGCGCTCCGGCAAAGCAACGGTCTATCAAGTCGATAGACAGCAGAGGTCTCACTCCGTCGTGAACGGCAACGACTCCCATTTCCGTTGTCCCGATTAATTCCAGTCCGTTCTTCACCGACTGGAACCGTGTGTCTCCACCATCCACTATTCTTACCTTGACCTCAAAGGAATACCTCTCACAGAGCTCGCGCCAGTAGTTCTGCTGGTCGTGAGGCAAGACAATAATGATGTCAAGTGCCGGGGAGTAGTCGCGAAAGCGTTGTATTGTACGCATCAGTATCGGCATTCCTCCAAGCAGCAGGAACTGCTTAGGAATGTCAGCCCCCATGCGCATGCCCTTTCCCCCGGCGACAATGATTACGTGGTCCATCAATTATTTGTCAGATGGTTAAACATCATTCCTTCACGCAGTTGGTCGGCGACAGTCTTTCCTCCGAATATCTCCAGTATGGCATAGCCGTAGGGGAACGCGGCTGCAGGTCCCTCGCCCGTTATGATGTTTCCATCGATGGTGACGAGTTCCTTCGTATATGTAGCTCCCTTCATGGTTCCCTCACAACCGGGATAGCAAGTGGCACGCTTTCCTTCGAGCAGTCCGAGTGACCCGAAGACCATAGGTGCTGCGCAAATGGCAGCTATGCGGCGACCAGCCTCATAGTGCTTCATAATAGCCTTGCGGAGTCCCTCGTGTTCGTTGAGGTTTGTAGAGCCAGGCATACCTCCCGGCAACATTAGCAAGTCGGCATCGCTGAGGTCAACCTCCTCAAAGAGAGCGTCGGTCTTTAACGTCACGTCATGTGCCGAAGTCACGAATTCACTACCTGTAACGCTAACCGTTACGACCTCTTGTCCTCCGCGTCGAAGGATATCCACTGGTGCCAATGCCTCTACGTCCTCGAAGCCGTTGGCCATGAATTGATAGATTTTTGCCATATTCTTATCTTAATGCATCCAAATATTTATTTATTGTCTCATGAAGTCCCATGTAAAGGGCATCACAAATCAGTGCATGACCTATGCTCACCTCATCCACCCAAGGTATCTGCCGATGAAAATAGTGGAGGTTGACAAGGCTGAGGTCATGACCGGCATTCAGGCCAAGTCCCAGTTCACGTGCCGCCACAGCCGCGTCGATGAAAGGCTTTATTGCTTCCTTGCGGTCGGCAGGATATCCCGATGCGTATGGTTCGGTATAAAGTTCCACCCGGTCAGTTCCGCACTCCTTTGCCGCAGCCACCATCTCAGTGTCGGGGTCAACAAAGATGGAAGTCCTGATACCAGCCTCATTGAACCTTCCCACCACGTCAGTAAGGAACGTCTTGCACACCTTTGTGTCGTAACCATGATTGGAAGTAATCTGGTTCTCGGCATCGGGCACGAGCGTCACTTGCGTCGGCCTTACCTCAAGCACCAGTTCTATATATTTGTCGATGGGATTTCCCTCAATGTTCAGTTCCGTTGTTATCCTAGGTTTAATGTCGCGCACATCCTGATACCTGATGTGTCTTTCATCCGGACGCGGGTGCACCGTTATTCCCTGTGCCCCGAACGCCTCACAGTCCAAAGCCACCTGCAGCACGTCGGGGTTATTTCCTCCACGTGCATTCCTTATGGTAGCCACCTTGTTGATGTTTACGCTCAATTTTGTCATCTTTGTTGTTCGTTAAATTGTTCTATAATAACAAAAGTGGCCGTGACAATCAAAAAAAGCGAGCAATTATTTTGCAGTTTTGCCAAATTCCATTATCTTTGCCACCGAAATATGCGGCAAAGATAGTGAAAACCGAGCAAATGACAAAGTATTTCGGGATTTTTTTCTAAAGAATTGCCAATATCAATAAACTTATGGCATCACGTACACTTAAATTCGCCATTTTCGGCAACACTTACCAGGTCAAGAAGTCGGCCTTCATCAACAATATCATCGCCACGCTCAAGGAGAGCGGTGCGGAAGTGAGCATCGACAGCGAGTTCTACCGTTTCCTCGTCGAAGGAGGTCGCCTTTCAATGCCTATTGACCATGTGTTCCACGATGGAGACTTCGATGCCGATTTTGTTGTTTCCATGGGGGGCGACGGCACTTTTCTCAAGGCGGCGAGCCGCGTTGGCAGCAAGGAGATTCCGATTATTGGTGTTAACATGGGTCGCTTGGGTTTCCTCGCCGATGTCCATCCCGAAGAGTTTCACAACTGCGTCTCCGCGCTATACCAAGGGCAATATGCCATTGAGGACAGGACAGTAATAAAGGTGACAGCCGACGGTTCGGACATTATAGGCAGCGACTGTGCGCTCAACGATGTTGCAATTCTCAAGCGCGACAATGCCTCGATGATTACCATCCACGCCAGTATCAACGGCGAACATCTCACGACCTACCAGGCCGACGGTCTTGTTGTGAGCACCCCGACAGGTTCCACAGCCTACTCCCTTTCGGTTGGCGGACCTATCATCGTCCCCGGCACGCACATCTTTTCCCTCACCGCCGTAGCGCCTCACAGTCTTAGCATGCGTCCGATAGTTCTTTCCGACGAGTCGGTGATAACTCTCCGTGTTGAATGCCGCAGCCACCATTTCCTTGTTGCCCTTGACGGCAGGAGCGAGAAATTCAGCGAAGGCACTACCATCACCCTTCAGAAAGCCCCATACCGCATTAAAATAGTAAAGCGCCAGCACTCCACCTATTTCTCTACCTTACGTGAGAAACTGATGTGGGGTGCCGACACTCGTGGTAAATAGTCAACAGTTGTCAACTTGAGTATTTAAATAAGACAAGAAAAAAGGGGAGACAGCAAAAGCAAAAAATATCGGCGGCATCCCCCCATTTAGGTTGATGCCGCCGATTTTTATTTAACGTCCTCCTTATTAGTTGAAGATATAACGAACAGAGAACTGTATTGAATAAGTCGAGCTGAAGCTCGTGTAATCCTTATAAGTGCTTGTAAGTGCTTCCTTACCATTGCGCTGGAACTGAAGCGAGCCATCCTTAGAGTTGTACTTCAACAGTGAAGTGTTATTGACAGTCTTGTAGAGACCCCAGCTGCTATTGAGCAAGTTGGCAAGGTTCTTGATGTCAACGCCAAGCTGCAGGGTATTCTTCTGTCCACCGACCTTCAAATAGAAGTTCTGTGCAAACTTGAAGTCAAGCTGATGATGCCAAGGCATCACTGCGCCACCACGTTCAGCGTACTCACCCTTGTGGTTCTTCAAATAGTCATCCTGCTCGATATAGTTCCAGAAGTCATTCTTCTGCTGCTCTGCAGTGTAAGTCTCCTTGCCATTTGAGCCTGTGAATGTATAGTCAGAGAACTTCCAACTGTCAAGTGCGCTGCGTGAAGCAGGAATATATATAAGGTTGTATGAACCTTTGTCATTAACGACATTGGCTGTCATGGTATAAGAGTAACGGGTAGAGCTGTATCCACCTGCATATCCCATATTCATTCCCTCATAAACGAGACCTACCATTGTACCGAAGTTCTTGCCATAGTCCTTATGGAAAGATGCCGATATAAGGAGACGGTTTGGTGTGACATAAGTACCGTAGCCCAACTCCATGTCGTTATTTCCATTTACGGAATAACGGTTGTTGTAGTAAGCAGAGTTTACCTGGTCGCCAATACCGTCGCCATAAGAGCGTGCCTTAGAATAGGTATAAGAAGCGGCAAGGTCAAGACCGAAGCCGAACTTCTTTGCCAGAGAGGCCGTGATTGAATAGTAGTAAGCCTTCTTTCCGCCGTTGGTAATCATGTAGGCGTCAGAACCTTGCTTAGAGAAGAGGCGACGCTTATCACCGGGAGCAATCTCTATGTATGAAGTGCCATCCCAATAGCGACTAAGGTTAGTCACTACTGCAGGGTTGAAGTCGCGGCTATATATTCCCTCAAGCGAAAAGTCGATGTCGAGCGGAATTTTAGCGTCCAAAGCCAAAGATGTCTTCCATGTAGAGTTCATCTTAAGGTCGGTGTCGATGATGGTTGGATTGGAAGGAGCAGCCACCTTCGGGTCGAGAGTGAGGTCCTTAAGCTGGTCGGCTACTGACACGTGGAAGTTCGGCTGACCACCCTTCGCGTCAGACACCTTATTATAATAATATGTATATTGACCACAACCAGAGTTACCTACAGCTGAAACAAGCCATACGAACGGAAGTCTTCCCACGAAATATCCTGTTCCACCACGAAGCACGAGAGAACGGTCGCCGAGGATATCCCAGTTAAAGCCAACGCGAGGCGATACGGTCAAGGCCTTGCTTGGAAGTTGGTCGGTTGCGTAGCTAACCTCATTTCCGTTATTCTGCTTGAACTTGATGGCTGCGAAAGCCTCATTATAGTTGTCCTTGAGCGCTGGATACATAGGCACCTCAAAACGAAGTCCGGCAGTCATTCTGAAGCGGTCAGAGAAGTTCAGCTGATCCTGAAGATAGAAAGACAACTGGTTGTATTTCATCTTCGACTTAAACTGTCCTTCACCCTTCATTGGGAATGTCACGCCGTAAGCGGCTGGTTTTGCGTCGTTATAGAAATCTTCCAGCGAAGAATAAACATAATAACCTCCAGAAGCAGCACCGAAGCCATTGACAGCCTCATTTGTCTCAAACTGGATACCTGCCAAGAAGTTGTGAATGCCAGTTGCATAAGTAGCTTCGTCAGTTGCAACAAATGTCTTCACCTCTCTAAGGTTACCTGTTGTGAATGGGTCAGGACCGAAGGAAGCATATACCGCTCCGTCCTTGAGGATATCCACTGTCGGGAAATTGCCACCCTCCCATTCACGTGGCTCCTTCTGATAAGAATAGGTAAGACGCAGGGCGTTGTTCACATTTCCCCACTTTGAGTTCCATTCACCTGCCACTGAAGTAAAGTCACGAATCTGATAGTATCTTGAGCTCTCGAAATAAAGTCCCGCATTTGCCGTACGACCTGACTGGCTCTTACCTGCCGAGAGTCCGTCACCACCGGGGTAGATTGTCGTATCCTTAAACGGTGTTGTGGAAGAAGATGGGGAAGAAGAGTCCTTTGAGTGAGACTTTGAGAAGCGGAAGTTAACCTTGTTGTTGTCGTTGATGTTCCAATCCAAACGTGCGAGGAACTTGTAAGCCGGAGTGTCAAGAGAATATCCCTGATAACGTCCTGGGTTATAGTTATACTTTTCACCGAGATATGACACAAGCTTATCCAAATCGCTTGCCAATGGGCGGTGAACGATGCCTGAGCTTGCATTCCAATCCTCTGTCTCAGAGGTTCTTGCTATTCCTGAAGGACCTGCTGACACGCTAGCCTCATACTCTCCATTAACGAAGAAGAACAGTTTGTCCTTGATGATTGGGCCACCCAAAGATGCTCCCCACGTGGTTGAGTGTGACTGGTTACGGGTCAACTCATAGTCGTCAACCTTGTTACCACGGAGGTGAACATTGGTTGTATAGTTGTATGCAGTACCCTTGAACTGGTTTGTACCGCTCTTGGTAACAGCATTGATAGCACCTCCTGTGAATCCACTAAGACGAACGTCAAACGGAGTTGATGACACTGACAACTGATCAAGAGCGTCCAAAGAAATTGGCGATCCATTGCCAGGAAGGTTTCCGCCAATACCAAAGGCATTGTTGAAGGCGGCGCCGTCAACGGTCACGTATGACTGACGATAGTTTCCACCTGCCACAGCGAAACCGCTACCGACATTGGCACCTTGAGGAGTGAGCTTGAGAATGTCGTTCATGCTGCGACTTACTGTAGGAACAGCCTCAATCTGCGAAGCGTTAAGATTTGTGGTAGCTCCGGCACGGTCTGTACGCATATTGTTACGCAGCGATGCAGAAACAACAACTTCGTCGAGAAGTTCAGAGCCTTCTGTCAACGCACCGTCAATAATCGTATTTTGACCAAGTGACAGAGTCACATTTTTCACAGCCTTGGTGTTGAATCCAATGTATGAAATCTCTACATTGTAAGGACCACCAGGACGCATACCTTGAATAGAATAACGACCATTAACGTTAGTCACTGATTGGTAAACAGTTCCTGAAGGCACATGCACGGCCTTAATGGTCGCGCCAATGATTTCTTCACTACCTGAAGTTACCTTTCCACTAATACTGGACGTAGTAACCTGTGCCACTACCGACGATACCATCAGCATAAGTGTGGCGATTAGGAAATACAATCTCTTTTGCATAAGAAATTTAATGTTAAAATAATTAATACCTAATACCTTTTTTATTAAGGACATTTGATGCCCAAAAATATTACGGCTGCAAATTTAACTAAATTTTCCGATATATGTGTTGCAAAAGTGTTAAAAGATGCACAAAAGATGTATTTTTATAAGATTAGTCTATTTCTTCCTAAGTTTTCCTGTCTTAAGAAATGCTTTATAGACTTCCATCTTCACTGTGTGCGACCTATGGTCAAACAGCATATTGGGGGTCATGGCACTGCCATTGAGCCGAACCTCGAGATGAAGATGAGGTGTGGTGGCGCGGCCTGTCTGTCCCACAAGGGCTATCACCTGTCCCGCCTTCACACGGTCACCCACCTTCACGAGGTTCTTGGAGTTGTGGCTATACCACGTCTCCAGTCCCTTCTGATGACGAATCTTTATCAGGTTGCCGTATGCCCCATATCGTTGCGACATCACCACTTCGCCATCGAAGGCAGCAAGAATGTCGTCGTTAGCCTTTGTCTTTATGTCAACACCCGTGTGAGTCCTGCCATCACGCCTGCCGTATGGACTTATCACCTTTGCCCCTGGTAGCGGATAACACACCGCCAAGTTGCCTTCACCAGTCTTCTCGTCTGCTCCCACTACCGTTGTCTCCACAGTGAATCCTTTTTTCTTGAACATCAGCGTGCGGCGAGTCAGTTTATGGCTCTTTGGCATGACGATAATCCCCGGATTCACCTTTCCTCCGTTCACCATTATATAAAAGGTGAGGAACGTCTTTCCGTTCTCGCCTCCCACGATGGCTATCGTTTGCCCGGCCTTAACCCTGTCGCCCACCTTCACGAGGTTTTCGGCATTGCGGGCATAAACGGTTTCCAAGCCATTGTCGTGGCGCACCACTATGACGTTGCCGTGCCCTGAGATG
>JALFCG010000076.1 GCA_022771265.1 Prevotella sp. | reverse complement strand
CTGTCAATATCGCTTTTCTCTGCGGCACTTCCCAGGTTTGTCAGAACATCATCGTCAGGATAATTCATTCCTGTAGCTGTCATAAACTCGGTAGAAGTCCTTTCAACCGAATGACCGACGAGCGCTGTCAGGTCATGCTTTGCAAAGGTCTTGTTGAACGTCAGAAGGTTATCCCATATTATTGAATAGGTCTGCCTGTTAGACATTGTACCTTCATTCTGCTCGCCCTCGTATGATGTCCTTGAAAATTTATCTGTTTTAGTGTCAATATACTGTGCATTTAGTGTTGACCTAAACTTTAAGAAATCAAAGACACTATATTCCAAGAACCCTGAAGAATTGATGTTGCGTGAAACGCTATAATTCTTGTTGAGCATTTCAATAAGCGGATTCTTAGAATAATAGTCAATGAGATTGATAGAACCGTCTTCATCATAAGCAGGATAGTCAGGACGCATGTTGATGATTGTTTCAATCATACCATCTTTGTTGTTTGCCCTTCTTGTGGAGGCATCCATATACAAGCCAAATTTCAGTTTGTCGGCTACAGAAGACTCAAAGTTAAATCTTCCGCCAAAATACCTGGAATTGCTTCCCTTTACTATACCTTCCTGATCTTTATAGTTAACTGACGCAAAATAGGACGTCTTAGAAGAGCCACCGCGTATTGACACACTGTAGTCCTGCACGGCAGCATTCTGGGTCATCATATCCCAATAATTGTCGTGACCGTCGTAGTAGGCATTTTCCTTCCAAATGTCATCGATGTCGCTCATGTCCCACTGGCTGGTGCCAATTTGGTTGAACTTGTTGATGTCCATCCACTTCTTATTATAATATGTCAACGTTCCTTCACGATAGGCCTCTAACATATTTGCCTTTTTTGAATAAGCTATGTATTCTTCAGGACTCAGTGTTTTCATCTTGTCGGAATCGATGCTCTGCCAACCGTAGCGTGCGTTGAACTCTACCACGGGCCTCATGCCCTCTGCACCCGACTTGGTGGTCACGATGACAACGCCGTTGGCGGCACGCGAACCGTAGATGGCGGTGGCTGAGGCATCCTTGAGGATGTCGATGCTCTGCACATCGTTGAGGTTGAGGTTGTAGAGAGTGTTGCTCACGTCGCCTGAGATGCCGGTGGAGTACTGCGGCACTCCGTCGATGACCCACAGTGGCTGACCGTCGCCCGATATTGATGACTGGCCGCGGATGACCACCGACACTGGAGAGGTAGGCGATGAGTTGGCAACCATGACGTTAACGCCTGCCGCACGTCCTTGCAACATTCCGGCGATGTTTGAAGTCATTGGCGCAGTCTCAATGTCCTTTTCAGAAAGGCGCGAAACCGAACCTGTCAAGTCCTTTGCCTTTGCCGTGCCGTAGCCGATGACCACCACCTCGTCGAGGGCTTTTTTGTCCTCCTTCATTGTGATGACTATGTTCGCCAGGTCCTTGCGTCCATTTACATAGTAGGATGTGTTTTCCATTCCAAGGAACGAAACCTCCAGAGTCTCCCCCTTGCCCTTAGGCAATTCCAGGGCGAAACGTCCGTTCACGTCGGTTATTGTTCCCACGCTGCCGTCGTCGGCAAGTTTGATGGTGGCGCCAGGTATGGCATCGCCGTTCTCGTCAATCACACGTCCGCAGACATTCACCTTGTTGGTCCCGCCGTTTGTCGTAGTGGCTACCTTTGACGGCTTTGTGGCTTTCACGGTGATGATGTTGCCGTTAGAGGAATAGGTTACTGGTAGGTTTTTCAGCACCTGCTTCAATGCCTCGTCAATGTTGTTGGCATTGACTCGTGCGTTTACCTTGTAAGTACCCAAATCCTCGTACGAGAAGACAATCTTCGTAGAGAACTTTTCTTCCAACTGCTTCAGTACGCTCGTAAGCGACTGACCGCTAATCACTTTCTCATACTTTGCCTTGCTGCCCTGAGCATACATTCCCGACGATGCCATGGCAGGCAGAAGCATAATGAGGAAAGATAAGATTAAGAGTTTTTTCTTGCTCATTTCTCTCTCGTTTTTATTGTTACTAACTAAGGGACTACGCCCCATTTTTACAATTCTTACATATTTATGATGAACTGATTGTAAAACAGGGTACCCTAAATTTAATAAAAATGTAACAAAAACAAAAGAAAAAAAAACAACCTTACTTCACCTGTATCGTATTGTCTTCTATGATTATGTCAAGATCCGAGGCGTCGCGGAGTAGCTGTATGGCTTTCTCTATTGAGTCGTTCACATTAAACATATAGTGGAAATGCTTGTCGAGAATCGACGACTTGTCGCAAACAACACTCACGTCATACCATGCTCCAATCTGGTGGAGAATGGTGCGAAGTGTGGCGTTGTCGAAATACATCAACCCCTCGCGCCAGCTTGTGAAGTCTTTCGGGTTCACGTTCGCCACAACCAGTCTTCCCTCAGACAGCGATGCGTCCTGGTTAGGACTTATTCTCACCTTATTTATATCAGACGCAACCTCCACAGATCCTTCCACGAGAGTGACGTGCACATCCTTTGCATCGTAGCATCTGACGTTGAACTCCGTTCCGAGCACACGGGTCATCACCTCGTTAGCCTTTATCACAAACGGATGACGCTTGTCGTGGCTCACCTTGAAGTAGCCCTCGCCTTTAAGGCTCACGAGGCGCATCTTTCCCTCGAAGGTCTCTGGATATTCGAGCGTGCTCTTTGCGTTGAGGCACACCTCAGTGCCATCGGGCAGCACCACGTCTTTCGTCTCCCCTGCCGGCACCTCCACGGTTAACATCCTTATCTTCTTTGCCTCCACAGCCTTGGCAATGGTTTCCTCGTGCTCTTTCACTTCAGCCTTTTCCTTAGCAACTGCCACAACAGGATCTTGTTTCATCTCAGCCACAGGCTTCTTTTGCCACACCACCAGCAGCAATACAGCTGCAGCGGCAACCGCGACCTTCCATGCCAAGCCGGGATTGACAAAGTGTCGCTTCGGTTGGGTCTCGTCATTCCTCATGTCATGCAGTCTGTTTTCAAAAGTAGCCCACTCGGTGTCAACGTCGGGTTGTCGTCCCTTGGCCCTATTTGCAGCCTCATCAAGGTCTTTAATGTCACTCCAAGCCTTCTGTCCCTCCTCAGTGTCGAGTAGAGCCATCATCTCCTTGTCGTCAATATTATTATTGTTGTCAAGGAAATCAAGAATCCTGTCTATTTCTTTTTGTCTTATTTCCATTCTATCGTTTCATTTCGTAATTTATGACCACCTTAAATGAGAACAGGGTACCCCAATTCGGGGATTTTGTTATAATTTTAACGTTATACAACTAAATAACAGAGTTTTTGAATTTTTGTCTTAGAAAGCTCAGTGCCTGCATGATGTGTTTTTTCACGGCACTCTCGCTAATGCCGAGTTCCTCAGCCACCTCCCTGTATTTCTTTCTCTCCACATAACAGAGGTTTACGATTGTCTGTGTCCGTGGAGTTAGTTCCTCCAGTGCAGCCATCAATGCAGCCATTCTTTGTTCACGTTCCGTCAGGGTTTGTTGGTCGATGCAAGCTCTTTCTTGGTGGTGGAGTTCCATTTTTGCGTATCTGTCGTGCAGTTCCATTTTCCTGAGCCATTCCAATGCCATGTTTCTAACGACCACAAGCAGATATGCGTCGAGGTTGTTGACATTCAGTTTGTTGCCTTCCATCCTTCCCCACACTTTCTCGAACGAGTCAGCCACGACGTCCCTGCTTGCCTCTTCGTCGTGCAGCAGACGCAGGGCAAGGAAAAAAGCCTTGTTGTAGTTGGCTCGGAAGAATGTCTCAAACTGTTTGTGCTCCATTTTCGCTGCAAAGTTAGTGCAAGTTGAGCGAAATACAAAATAAAAGTCCCAAAACTTTTATTTTAATTTCCGAGACGCAGCCTAACTTATAAAAATAGGTAAACACAATATCATTCTAAAAAAAACAAAAGTTGCAAAACGTCTGTCACTGTCACCCGCCTTTCGAAAATTACTGATTATCAACGTATTGGCTTTTCGTTATGGTGACAGAGGCTCTGAAAAATGGGCTAAGACTGCATCGTCATAGGGCTTTTAGGTGATTGACCTTGGTCTATAAGCAATAGAATAGCTATCAGAAATGATACAAAATGCCTACAGGCAATACATAAGGAACGCTATTGGAACAATAGTTCCATAACATCTGAGACGAGTGTTCCACAGTTATGAAACAGTCGTATCTCCAGTTATGGAAAGACTGTCCCAATAACGTTACTTAAAAGACGCGCGGCGGATTACTATCCGTCACGCGTCTTGGAAAATATAAAATTGGTTAAGGTTATTACTTGTTAGACTCGCCCTCCATCCCGTTTACTACACGGGGAACGAAAAAAAACGACTAAACACAAGAAATAGTTGTCAACTTGTCACAGACGTGATTCCTGTTTCACTATCTCCAACTCCTTGACAAACGGACGGTCGAAGCCCTCGACATGGAAGATGACGCGGGCTTTGCCAGGCTTCGTGGTTGACTGCAGGCGCACGAGCCCTTCGCCGAAGTAGGTGGGAAGCTCGGTGGTGCGCCATGACTCCATGCGGCGCATGTCGCCTGTCTCAACGCCAAGCAGGCGAATGGGTCCTTCGGTCTCCACACGGAAGCGGCGCGGATCCATCTGCTGAGTGCGGCCAAGGCTATCGACAAGCACAAGGCGGACGTGGCTCACGGTGTTCCTTGCCGTGGCGGAAGAGAAGTCGGGAGCAACGGGGTTGAGCACTTCGTGGTCGGCTTCAAGGCGGACATCTGCCACAGGACCGTGGTTGACAAGAGAGTCGCGCATCACTTCCTTGCCTCCACGATAGCCCACGGCAAGAACCTTACCTTGACGCGCTGGCAACTGAACCGTGATGCAGTGGTCGGGATAGTCGGCGGTGACGCGTGGCTTCAGCGGCAACTGCGGATTGCTCCACATGGGGAAGAAGAACTGCACGGAGTCGCAGGTGGTGTAGCAGCGTATCTCCACGCAGCGGGAGTCGGTGTAAGGAAGGTCCCAGGTGTCTGCCATAGGCGGATATTGCCAGTGGTCGGTGCCCATCGCCTGGTTGAAACAGTTGTCGCGCACCACGAGTTTCAGGTAGTCTTTCTCGGGATTCCATGCGGAATGATAATAAGCTGCCTGCGGACGCTCCTTCAGTGTCATGTCGAACGGACAGGAGCACCAGCCCTTGGCAGGCCACGGCGACGACTCGCCAAGATAATCGACACCTGCCCACACGAAAGAGCCGGCGATGAAGGGATAGTCCTCGACGAAGTTCCACGGGTTGCGCTCCACCCAGTCGCGCACAAGGTTCTCACGCAAGCCGGAATAATAGACGAACGCCTCGCTCACGAACATCTTTCTCTCGGGAAAGCGCTTGTGGTCGGCAACCATGCGTGGCTCAAGGTAGTTGTAACCCACAAGGTCGGCGACATCGGCTATCTTGTCCTGAAAGCCCTGCTGGCAGGCAAGCATCGTGGGGCGTGTCGGGTCGAGAGCCTTCACTATGGCGTTAAGCTCATGGGCGCGGTTGACTCCCTCGTCGTCAGTACGCCATGCCTCGCTCACCTCGTTGCCTATGCTCCATACGATGACCGACGGATGGTTACGGTCGCGGAGCACCATGTCGGTGATGTCCTTACGGGCGTTGTCGTCGTAGAACGGCTCGTAATATCCTGACTTCCACTTGTCGAAAGCCTCGTCGAGCACAAGGAGTCCGAGGGTGTCGCAAATGGTGAGGAACTCCGGCGAAGGAGGGTTATGGGAACAGCGTATGGCGTTGCAGCCTATCTCCTTCATGGCTTTCAGACGGCGGAGCCACACCTCGTCGGGCACTCCCACGCCAAGGCTTCCCGCATCCTGATGAAGGCACATGCCACGCAGCTTCATGTTCTCGCCGTTGAGCCAGAAACCAGTATTGGCATCGAAGCGGATGTCGCGGAAGCCGAAGGGCGTGACAACCTCGTCAACAAGCCGCCCGCGAGAGTCTCTCACCCTTGTAACAAGGCGGTACATCACAGGCGTGGCGCAGCTCCACAGCTGCGGACGGTTCACCTTCAGGTTCTCCGACGCGGCGGCTGCCACCTGCTTGCCGTCGGGCGTGAGGATGGCGTGTGTCACCTTTGCCTTCGGGTCGCCTTCTATCTCCGTCTTCACCTCTACGGTTCCGTCGGTCTTTGCCACTATGCAGATGCCGTTGGTCTTCACCCTTGTGGCAGAGGTGGCTTCTATCCAAACGTGGCGGTAGATGCCCGAACCTGTGTACCAGCGCGACTGTTCCTCGCGGTCAACGTGAACGACTAGGCGGTTGTCGCCTTTCTTATTTATATAAGGTGTAAGGTCGAAAGTAAAGCCTGTGTAGCCATACATGTGGTGGCCAAGGCGATGACCGTTGAGCCATACCGTGGCACGATGATAGACTCCGTCGAAGGTGATGGCTAAGCGTTCCTTTGCCGCCACCGAGGAAGGCAAGCGAAACTGCTTGACATAAACGCCCTGCCCTCCGGCGAGATAACCAGCCGAGCCGCCCATCTGCGGATCGAAAGGCAGGAAGCTGCTCCAGTCGTGTGGCACGCTGACGGAGTGGAATCCTTTGCCGCTTATCGATCCCCTCACGGTAGTGGCAGTCACTTCCCCGGCAGTCACCTGCGCCTGTTCCGGCTCGGTGTCGTCGGTCACGTTGGTCTTTGCGGCTTTCATTTCCCCTGTGCCGAAGCTGGCGTTTTTCACGCCAAGGGAGTCGAGCACCGCCTTCACCTCCTGATGGTTCTTGCACAAGCGGAACTGCCATCCCTGGTCGAAGGTCAGCCTTTGGCGCAGTTGCTTCGGCGCAGCCGAGCATATAGTGACGGCGAGCAACATGCAAAGTAATAATGATAGTGGTTTTTTCATTGCTAATTATGTTTTTATTATACTCCTAATGCAGCTATAGGAACAACAACAACTCCGTCATCTCTGGTGTATGCATATTTGCCTACTCCCGTCAGAACCATCATGAATGAGGGAGCTTCCATCTTGTCGGTGTCAATCTTGGCAGCCAAAGCCTTTAGTGTCTTTGCTCCACTTTCTACCAAGCTCTCACCGCCAAGCTTCACTTCTGTCAGTCCATATTTCCCGTTCCTCAGATGGATGACGGCATCACACTCCAGTCCGTTCTTGTCGCGATAATGGAAGACCTTGCCTCCTAAGGCTTCGGCATAGACACGAAGGTCTCTTACTGCCATCGTCTCAAATACAAGTCCCATAGTGTTCAAGTCGCCAACAAGGTCGTCAGGTCCTACTCCCATGGCAGAAGTAGCTATCGAAGGGTCGGTAAAGTAGCGGGTGTCGGAAGTCCTTATAGCAGTCTTCGACCTCAGATTTGGCGACCATGCCTCCATGTCCTCTATGACGAATATTTTCTTCAGTGAGTTGACATAATCGTAAAGCGTGTCGAGACTAAAGTTGTTACTGCCTGCTGCAAGAATGTCGTCGGCAATCTTTGTCAATGACACTTGCGCTCCCTGATAGCGGGCATACGACCTCAAGAGCTTGCTTGTGAATACCGAATTGCGTGCAATGCCATCAACCCTCGAGATGTCGCTATTAACCACGGCATCGACATAGTTGTCAGCCTGTAACAGCGATGCCCTGTCTGACAACTGCAACGATCCTGGCCATCCACCTCGACACAACAGAAAAGCAAGTCTCATTATGTCAATGTCGGCTCCTATTCCAGCCGCCCTGCCTGTTTTGAACAAGCTTCCCAACGACACACTGGCTGTAGAGTCTTCCGACTCCTGAAGGCTCATAGGCCGCATGGTAAGCCACGCGAAACGTCCTGTACCGGAATGTGTGATCATTGATGCGTCAGCAGGAACTGACGACCCAGTAAATATGAACTGTCCTGGCAATCCGCGCCTGCTAACCTCAAAGCGTGCAGCATCCCACAGCGACGGGGCGAGCTGCCACTCGTCGATAAGTCTCGGAGTCTTTCCTTCGAGTATCATTTCCGGATTTGTCTCCGAAATCATCAGGTTTGCTTTTATTGAGGCTGGATTGTCCATGAACAAGCTACTTGCAGCAGCTTGCTGTGCGGTAGTTGTCTTTCCGCACCATTTTGGACCTTGAACCAGCACGACGCCAGCTGCCTCAAGTTGTTCCGACAACATTTTGTCGGCTATTCTTTTCTTGTAATTTCCTTTCATTCTCTTATATTCCATTTTTGCGCTGCAAAGATAATAAGAAATATTCTAATATACAAGCGTTTAAGATATTTTAATCCGACAGTTGGCCGTTTTTCATTCCGACAGTTGGCATAAAAAACCGCTACCCTCTTTGCTTGAGGATAGCGGCTAAACTTACTAATTATTCTATGATGAAATCATCAGTCACGATAGCCGGGATTCTGATAAGCGTCCTTCTCGGCATCAGTCATTTCGAGACCGTCAATCTGTCCCTGTGGAATCGGGCGGAGATACATGTCCTTGGTGATGGTGCGGGTGAACACCTGTGGAGTGTGGTCGCGAGCTTCGGGACCGCAGATGGTGTATTGACCGGCACGCTTTTCCCATGTCTGGGTGCGGGCAAGGTCGAACCAACGCATCGTCTCACCAAAGAACTCACGCATACGCTCGTCGAGGATGTAGTCGATGGTGATGGTTGCCGGTGTGGCATCGGTCAGTTCCTTGCTGTAGTCAGCCACCTTCTCGCAGTTGCCGTTGTTGTTCCAACGCCACTTTCCTGCACGGGCACGCAAAACGTTCACGAGTTCGCGGGCACTGTAGCCGCCTTGTGTGGAAGCGCCCTTAACGGCTGCCTCGGCTGCAACGAGGTAAAGTTCTGAGAACTTGCATACTACGTAGGGACGAGTGCTGCCGGCATTAGGTTGCCCAAGACCGGAACCATTGTCGGTACGGTAAGGTCCCTGCTTCCACAACATCGGGTACTTCAGACGGCTGATGCCCGTGATACCAACCACGTAAGCGTTCTCGCCAGCCATTTCGCCTGCACCGACATTGTTTTTGCCTCCACCATCAGGATAGGTGATTGCAGGGTCGCCACTAAGCACAAACTTCAGGAACGGCTCGCCGTAATAAACCTTTGAGCCATTGGCACCTTCAACATAGTCGTCAGACTTGCCGCCCTTCTTCCAGTTAGTATAGAATGTAGTGGTAAATGTTCCGTCGAGGCGAGAGTCCTTCTCAACGTCGGTGAACACCTTTGTGAATACTTCCTGTGGTGTTGCCATACGGGTCCAAGGACGTCCGAGAGCTTGTACGCATTCACGCTGCACGGGATTGATTACTCCGCTGGTGTTGCCCTCTGCTGTCATTGTAGTGTAGTTCCAGCAACCCATCCATGACACGAAGTTGTCGGGAGCTCCACCACTACCGTAAGAGAAGGAGCCGCCGTTGTAAAGCTCGCTTTGGTCGTTGTGGTCAGCGTAGAGCATGCACTCAGAGTTGCGGTCGTTGGTAGCCAGGTTCACGTCGTAGAATGTAGGCTGGAGACTGTAGGCTCCGGGATTCTTGATGGCAGCGAGTGCCACGTCGTAAGCCTGCTGGTAGTACCACTTTGCGTCGTGACCGTCGGGGTCGGTGCGCGAGCACTCCGGATAGGTAGGAATGCCGTTGGGATTCTCAAGCCACCAGCCGTAGGTCAGGTAAGCCTTGGCGAGAATCAGACGAGCCACGTTCTTTGTCAATGCTCCGGTAAGGCGTGGCTTCTCCGGCAGGTCATTGATGGCTGTCAACAAGTCGGGGAACACCGCCTTGGTATATACTTCAGGCACAGTGTTTCGAACAGATGTGCGGGAAGTGGAAGTGTTGAACTTCAGTTCGCCTGAACCAAGGTCGAGTGGCACTCCACCGAAGGTCTGTACGAGGTTGAAATAGTCGAAGGCGCGGAAGAAGCGTGCCTCGGCGATGAGAGCCTCGCTCATGCCTGCTGCAGTAGCGTTCTCGATGACACCGCTGGCAGTGTTGATATTTGAGAAAGCACTTCCCCAAAGGACGTCAGCACGACAGTTGGTGGAGTTCAGCGGAGAGCCGGCTCCCGACACGTCGGCATCCTTGAAGTTGCCGTCGGCAGACTGTGCGTAGGTGTATTCGTCAGTACCTGTCTCCTGGGAGTTGAAATAATATGCCTGACCATAGAGATTCCTTAGGTTGGCGTAGAGAGAGGTGAGTCCTCCCTTGATGCCCAATTCTGTCTGGAAGAATCCCGGGTCGTAGTTGCTTCTCGGTTGTTCGTCGAGAATGTCGGAGCA
>JALFCG010000074.1 GCA_022771265.1 Prevotella sp. | reverse complement strand
AATTTCACCAAGAAAGGCTTGGAGGGAAATGCGGAACTCAACTATGTGGAGTCGAACGCGTACGTTGTGCTCCAACCTGAAGTGCCCGAAATTAAAGGCCATGTGACATGGTTTGAGGAAAAATGGCAGCAAAGTGACGACTGGACAAGAGAATTCCTTGAGCAGGTTCTTCTGGTTTCAAAACCAGTTCAGAAGATGGAAGAAGAGAAAATGGCCATTGTAGAAAAAGAACCGCAAGAACCACTGACCCCATACGAGTTATACATCAAACTTCTTCACTATAACTTTGGAGATATTATAGACGTGAATACCACAAAGGTGATATCCAGCTATCTCCCCAAGCTGTATTCACCGCTCAAATATCAGCTCGATGCTGTGAAGCAATGTTTCTCGACAATGAAAGCCCATGGAGGATTTATGCTTGCCGATGTAGTTGGACTTGGCAAGACCATAGTAGGAACACTCGTGATAAAATACTTCCTCAACTATCCAGACGACGGAAGGGAACGCAATGTGCTTATCATTACGCCTCCAGCCATAAGGTCGGCATGGGAAGACACAATCAGTGAGTTTGACAAGGAGAGCGACAATGTCATCTCTCCCTATATAGACTTCATTACCACAGGGTCGATAGGTAATCTTGTTGATGATCCTGATGCCGAAGAAGATGAGGAAAACGGTGTGTTTAATGGTGAACTGGCATATAAGAACTATGGCCTAATCATTATAGATGAGAGTCATAAGTTCCGCAACAGTGATACCGATATGTATCGCTCGCTCGACAATCTTATAGCCCAAATAGGAGCCAATACAGGATTTTATCCTTATATAGGACTTCTCTCCGCCACACCTCAGAACAACACTCCCAACGACCTAAAAAATCAGATTTATCTCTTCGAGCGAAACCACCAATATTGCACACTTGACAAGGTTGACGGACGCAACATTGAAGCCTTCTTCTCGCGCATAATGCGCTCGTTCACAGCCTTGCGCCACGAAGCAAGCGCGATTTCCGCAAAGGAGAATAAGACACAGGAAGATATTGAAAGGCAAAAGGAGATAGACAATGAGTTTGGCAAGCTTTCCTATGAGATTCGCGACCATGTGCTCTGCGACATCCTTGTGCGTCGCACTCGCACTGATATAAAAAAATATTACGAAGAGGATATGACAAGGCAGCATCTTGTCTTCCCCGATATTAGTGGACCTCACGGTTTGGAATACAAGATGGACAAATGGCTCGTCAATCTGTTCAACACAACGATGGACATTATTGTTCCAAGTGATGAATACAAGATGACAAGCGACCGCTATCTATCATACTATCGTTATCGTGCCATAGAGTTTTTGATAGACGAGAATACAAGAAAGAAATATGAGGGTAGGGGAGCAAGGGATGCCCAAGCCGTATGTGCCCAGTTAGCACGTATTATGCAGATATTGCTCGTAAAACGTCTTGAAAGTTCATTTACTGCCTTCAAGGAGTCGCTCCGCAATCTTCAGAAATACACCGAGAACATGATAAGGATGTGGGAAAACAACACCATCTTTATTTGTCCTGGAATTAATGTGAATGAAGAACTCGACGAGGAAGTAAAGACCTTGAAGAGAGGTTACAAGGTGACATTTGACGAGTGTGTCAACGACATTAGGGAGAAAATCAAGAAGCTCGACGAAAAAGGCAGAAACGAAAAAGGGCAGAATGCGGAATATACACGAGAGGACTTCAAGGAAGAATACATCGACCTTTTGAAGATGGACAACAAGTATATAAAGTGGCTTTGCGACCAATGGGCAAAGAACTCTGAAGACCCGAAGTTCGATGCCTTCAAGGAGAACCTGCGTCCTGTCCTCTTCAATCCTTCAACCAATCGTCCGCAGAAACTTGTCATTTTCTCAGAAGCTATTGATACGGTGGAGTCTTTGACGAGAGCGTGCGAAAACAAGGGATTTAGCACTCTTGCCATCACGGCAGCCAACCGCAAGGACATGGAGTCGAAGATACGCGAGAACTTCGATGCCAACTATCGTGGTGAGTGGAAGAACGACTATCAGATAATCATCACCACTGAGGTTTTGGCGGAAGGAATCAATCTTCATCGGGCAAACTGCATTCTTAACTACGACACCCCGTGGAACTCCACTCGCCTGATGCAGCGCATAGGACGAGTCAACCGAATCGGAAGTCAAGAACCGGTGGTTTATGTGTATAACTTTATGCCAAGTGCAGAGGGCGACCTTCAAATTCAGTTGGTAGAGAAAGCTCACATCAAACTCCAGTCGTTCCACACCCTCTTTGGCGAGGACTCCAAAATATTCACTGAAAAGGAAATCGTCACACACTATGATCTTCAGAAGATGACAGATGGCGAAGAGTCACCATACGAGAAATATCTTTATGAACTTAAGACATATCGTGACAATAATCCAGAGCGTTTTGACTTCATCATTAATGAGGAAAACGACCTTGAGATGGCAGTCACAACCGACGACGGATGTAGCTATTTTGTTGTGCGTACACCAAGGATGAAAGGCCTGTTTGTTATGGTTGACAATGATGGCAAAGGACACGTAGTCAGCGGAATGGACATGTATTCGAGATTCAAGTGTCTTGAAGACGAGTCGCGAACGGATTTGCCTGCCGATTGGGAGGCGAGGAAAAAGACCGCCGTTAGGACTGTTGGACAGCATCTAAACAAGATTACAGGCTACCAGTCGAAGAGTAAGGCTGCCTCAACAGCGCGAGGCACATTGATTGAACTGGACAAAAAAGTCAGCAGGAAAGAAACCAAGACAACATTGGAGATTGCTACGAGATTGGTTCGAGGTGGCAATATCGACATAATCCGAACCATAAACGCAATTGGTGCGGAAGTGTTCTCAGCAGAGAAAAACCTGTTTGCTTTTGGAGAAAGTGAAATTGACGAGATAATTAACAAGAGACTTGACAATATCGTAAGCGAACTTGGCAACCGAAGTGGTGGCATTCCTACGGTATATATAGGTCTGTCAAAATAGTAGAACTATGAGTAAGGAACTGAAATCATATCTGAGCAAGAAGTTTGAAGGACGCGAGTCGTTCTTGGAGAATATAGTTTTCCCCATTTTCGGTGAGGAAAGATTTGAGGACATGTACGACGTTGATGCATTGGACAACGAGGACTTGCAAGCCATGGCGCGACGTACTGGCATAAAGAGTGCCATACAGTACGGATTGGTTCAAGTTGGAACAACGGAAATCAACATCTATGATGTTACGGTGAGCGACCGAGTGATGATGCGACGCAACCGTGTTGGCATCCAGCAACTTATCCGCAGGATAATGCTTGACTATACCTCCGCTTTCATCATCTTCCACTATGAGGACAGCGACTCTTGGGATTGGCGTTTCTCATTCTGCCAGAAGGACAACAAGGAAGTGACGGAAGCGAAACGCTATACGTTCCTTTTAGGTCCTGGGCAGTCTTGCCGAACGGCGGCCGATAATTTCCAGAAGTTGATAGACAAACATGGGGATATAAATAGGGATGACATCGTAAGGGCATTTGACGTTGAGGCGTTGTCAGATGAGTTTTTTGAGAAATATAGGGACCATTATAGTGAGTTTGTCATGTATGTTACTGGCAAGAAATATGTCAAGCAATCTAATAATAAATATGAGGAAATTGTGTTTCACGATCCTCATCCCATTATATACGGTAAGTTTGGGAAAGATGACAAGCGTGTGAGGGATTATATCAAGAAAATGCTTGGTCGCATCGTATTTTTATGCTTTATCGAGAAAAAGGGGTGGTTAGGTGTGAAGCCTAACGGTCAATGGAATAATGGGGACAAAAATTTTCTATTACACTTGTATCAAAAGGCGAATGATTCTCAAAAGAACAATTTCTTGGAAGAAATATTAGAGCCATTGTTCTCTATGGCTTTAAATACAGACAGAAGAGAAAATGGTGACGTTTTTGATACTCATGTTCGTGGGTTAGATAATAATGGTATTGTCCGCATACCTTATTTAAATGGTGGATTATTCGAAATGGATAAAGACGATGAGCTTGAGGTTGTATTTCCAAAGGAATACTTTGAGAATTTTTTAGTCATGTTGAGCCAATACAACTTTACTATCGACGAGAATGACCCCAATGATGCGGAAGTTGGTATTGACCCAGAAATGCTAGGACGTATATTTGAAAGTTTGCTGGAAGACAATAAGGATAAAGGAGCGTTCTATACTCCCAAAGAAATAGTACAATATATGTGTCGAGAGTCGCTCATTGTCTATCTCACGACATGTGTGATGAAGAAGCAAGGCGAGAATTACAAACCCGAAGACGAGATAAAAGAATCTGTGCGCAAACTGCTCAACAAACCAGAAGACATAGTGCCAAGGATGACTAAAGAGCATCTTAAGGATTTTGACTCTTATATCCGAAATGTGAAGATATGCGATCCTGCCATCGGTTCGGGAGCCTTCCCAATGGGCTTGCTCAATGAACTTGTGCGTTGCCGAGTATTTATCAATGCATGGGCAAAAGACGAAAACGGCAATCTTCTCGAAGGAGATTATGCACCACTGAAGACAGAAATCATATCCAACAACATCTATGGAGTGGATATTGAGAAAGGTGCTATTGACATTGCCCGACTACGTTTCTGGCTTAGCATCATCGTAGATGAGCAAAACCCTCATGTTCTGCCCAACTTTGATTATAAGTTCATGCAGGGCAATTCTCTTATTCCTACGTTTGATGGGAAGTATATTAACCTTGATACAAAGTCTCAGCAGCATATTAATGTCAATGCGATGAGAAAAGAGAAGCAACATCTATATGAACTCAAACAGAAGTATTATAATGCAAAGGGTGTAGAGAAGCATGAGTTGAATGTTAAGATAAAGGACACTATCTTAAAGCTTATATCTCGTCAGTTGGGATATGAGTCAAGAGCATGGTATCAAAAGAATGCCGTCCAAACGACCTTGGATTTTGATGAGGTTTCTTCAATATCGTTTGATAAAGTTCGACAATCTCTTCCTGCTGAAAAATTGGAATCAATAGAATTGGCAGAGAAATTACATGCTGAACTGAACGATAATAGTGTCTCTGTAGATGAACGTGCAAAAATTGACATTCGATTCTTCGATTGGAGAATGATGTTCACAGAAGTGTTTGACAATGGAGGAGAAGGCTTTGATATAGTAATTGGTAACCCACCATATGTTAGACAAGAAAAAATTGACATTAATTTAAAAAAACTTTTATGTTCACAATATCCTAATGTAGGAAATGGTACGGCAGATTTGTTAGTGTACTTTTTTGGTATCGCATTCAAAGTATGGAAACATGATTCTGTTGTTTCATTTATAACATCAAATAAATTTCTTAAAACAAAATATGGAAAAGAATTAAGAAACACTCTAGCATCAACTACAGATGTTGTGCAAATAATTGATTTTTTTGAACTGCCTGTATTTCATAATGCTTCTACAGATGCAGGAATTACATTAATATTAAATCGTGAACCTAAAGATGCTACGAAATATTTTCCTGTAAAAAGTTTAGATAATCTAAATTTAGATGAATTAACTGCAGGTCATTTCCTTCAGACATTAAAGTTTGAAATGGAATGGCAATTTGTTGATAGTTCTCAATTCTCCATTTTGGAAAAAATACAAAGAGAAACAATATCTATGAAAGATTTTACAAATGATAGAATTTTTTATGGAGTAAAAACAGGGCTGAATAAAGCCTTTGTTATTAAAGATATCAATGTTGCAAATAGATTACTTGAATCGGAAAGTGGTGTGTTAATTAAAAAATATATATCTCCAACAGATATACACAAATGGAAAGTGGATTATCGAGGGTATTATATGGTGGCAACATTTCCATCATGCGAGATAGATATTGAAGAATATCCGACATTAAAGGAATATTTAATTTCATTCGGAATAAATAGGTTAGAGCAAACAGGGAAAAAATATAAAATCAATGGTGAAGATGTTTGTGCCAGAAAAAAGACTAATAATAAATGGTTTGAAACTCAAGATTCCATTGCATATTGGAGAGTATTCTCTACTCCCAAAATAATTTATATTCATACAGCTAAGGACCACGAGTTTTATTTTGATAAAGAGGGATATTATATAAATAATTCATGCTATATGATAGAATCGGATAGTAGCTATTTGTTCTGTTTTCTAAATTCAAAGTTGTTTAAATGGTTCAAAAAAATTAAATTTGTAGCTTATGGTGATGGTAGTGAGGATGGTCGTTGTAAACTTGATTATAATAAAATGATTTCTGTTCCAGTCAAACAAAGTGTTAATGAAGCACCATTTGAAAGACTGGTTTCTGAGGCGTTAATTCGATTAAAAAAAGATAGAAATGCAAATACTAAAGATATAGATTCAAGAATCGATCAGCTCGTCTATCAACTCTATGGTCTTACAGACGATGAAATAGCTATTGTTGAAGGTAAAAACGAGTAATAACACTATAATTAAATAGTTATGAAAACAAATACAAAAGTAAATATGAAGTGGCTTATTGTTGTAACCATAGTATTATGTTCGACAATTAGTGCATATGCACAATTTGGTAGTGGCAATTCTGCGTATATTAAGGCTCTTTTGATATATGAGCGAGCTGATGATGGATTTTATTACAAACGAACGGATGCCTCATTCGACGATGTATATGATATAAAGAAATACTATGCGTATGACAAAAAGACAAAGACAGTTTATTGTATGTCTAATAATGCGAACTATGCCATTACTTTGACAAAAGAAAAGGCAAAAGAAATAAAAAAAATGAAGGGATTAAAGCATCTTGAAGGGAATGAATTGGATATTGCCATTGAAGATGCAAATGTCGTATTGATTAATAAATACAATGAACTCAACCAAAAAATGAGGGAATTTTTGGAAGAAGAGGCAAGAAAAGCCCGTGAAAAGGCAATAGCAGATTCAATAGCTAAAGCTAAGCAAGATTCTATTGATAAAGCAATACATTTAGCAAAAATTGAAAAATATCGTAATACTCATAACTGGAAAAATGTACCAATAGGGAAATATAATTATATGGATTGTGAGTTATGTGATAAAAGAATTAGTGAAGACACTTTGCTTTGTGTAGCATTAAAAAACGACACATTATTTACTTTAAATAGGGAAAAACTATCTCTTGGCATTATGTACCCTCAGGTGCATAAATTGCCAATTTCCAAATCTGTAAGAGAGAACGAAGATTTCAAATTACATATAGAGGCTTTCAGAGATTCTTTAGAAATGGATGACATACATGTGTCAGAATATCCTGAGGCTTTTAATTTTTTATGTTACAATGATGCTCTAAATCAGTTGAAGAAAAAAGCTCCATATGGATTTTTTAATGATTGGGGGTGGGATAATGAGTATTCATCAATTACGTTCAATTTTGAATATACTAATTTGAATCGTAAAACCATTAAATATATCAACGTATTCTTTGTCGTCACTAATGATGTCGGTGATGTAAGAAAAACAGGTAATTTTAGGGGAACTGGTCCATTGGCGGAATTTGAGAGTGCATCTTGGAATTGGGATCACAGTTCATATTATGTGGCAGGAGACGCTACTCAGATGTCAATTAATAAAGTGGTTATAACATATATGGATGGAACCCAAAAGGTACTACCCCAAAAAATGATTTGTTTTGACTAAATAACATGTATAATTATAAAAAATAGTTATTATGAGGAAGTTTTTTGTATTTATTTCAATTATTGCTGTTTTAGGCATAGCGTGTTTGTCTTCTTGTTCGAAATCAGAGAATGGCAAAGTTGAATTTATTCCTTTTCAAGAAACTGTTGATGGACAATGGGGAATGATTTCAATGACAGGTGAAGTTTTATTTTCAGAAGAATTTAAGACTAAACCTACAGTGGTGAAAGATGGTAGATTTTTCGTCCGAAAGAAAAATGGAGGATGGGAAATGTATAGTTCAGAAACAAAACCCAAAAGGATTGGTGCGGTGGAATATGCTCACGTATCAGGTTTTAATAATGGTGTTGCATTAGTTTCAGAGAAAGGTAAACCTGTATCAATTATTGATACAGATGGTAAAACTCTGAAGGTTTTGGATAAATTAGAAGGTAAAATTGTAGATGGAGTAAGACCGTTTAAAAATGGTTTTGCTGTTTTTATGACAGAAGATTCGCTATATGGTGCAATTAATAAAAATGGTGATTGTATAGTTAAACCGCAATATTGTTCATTGAATGATTGTGGAGATGGAAAGTTTATTGGAATTAATGATAAATATAAAAAAGATGTAGCATCTCAGAAGAAAGACAAGATAAAGATTTCTGTTATTGATTCAGATGGTGATATATTATTTGAAATTAATGGTGGAAAATATTCGGATATTGGTGAAAGTTATAATAATGGCCTTCTTGCAGTAAGTGTAAAAAAAGATGCAAAAGAGGTGTGGGGACTCATCGATGATAAAGGAGAAATAGTAGTAAAACCTACAGATAAAATAAAAGGTATAGGTACAATTTCTGGAGATATGTTTTCTTATAACAATGGCGAAGGCTGGGGACTAATGAATGTTAAGGGGGAAACCTTGATTAGGGCAAAATATGAATATCTTTATTGCGATGTTGATGGTTCAATTCTTGCTTTAATAAAAAAGAATGAGGGAACTATCGAATATAAATATGTGAATGAGAAGGATGAGCAAATTGGCGAAGAGACATATGTAAGGGCTACTGTGTTTTCTATGTTTGATGGAGAACATGCCTTAGTGAAACCAAACGATAAGATTTTTTCAATAATTAATAAAGAAGGTAAGCAATTAGATGGATTACCTGATATTGTTGATGTTAGTACTTATGAAGGTGAAGATTATGTGTCCAGTGATTATGTTGATTTAAAAAAGATGATGCAGGAACTAAACATTTCAGAAACCACATTGTCTGATTTTTCATTTAAAACATCCCCTAAAGAAGCAGTTACAATATTAGTTAAGGCTGGACAAGCAATAGGTAACAAGTCCCATCCTGTAGGTACTCCTTATTGGTATGATTATACTTCTAATGTAGGTTTATCAAAGAAAGTTGCTGGTGTCATGGTATATACGAATGTAGAGTTTAATGACAATTTGAGCAGACAAACTTATCGTACAAAGAGAGTTATTGATTATACCATTGGAGATTATTATTGGTATCATGATGATAAAATACCTACTGGTTATGTTTGGAATAAAACAAGTGTAAGAAATCTTTCGTTATTTATTCCAAATGATGGTCGCATGAAGGGTAAACTTCACGATGTTTTTGTAACGCTTTGTGCAAAGTTTAAAACATTCGGTAAAATTGTAAAGGAAAATAATGGAGCTGCTTGTTTTAATCTTAAAAACGGATATAAAGCACTTGTTGCAATGAAGAAAGATAATGTAGTAGCATTTTGGGGAAGTGGATTGAAAGATTTTGATCAAATTGACATAACTGAATATGAGAATGTCTCGGAAGATGATGATATGTCAAAAATTTCATTTGGATATTTGAATAGGTTATTCCCTGATAATGTGAAGGATAGTGAACTGGATACCGACTCAGTCGCAGTTGTAGATTCTGCAGCCGTTGATCTTGCTTATTAACTGGGGTCATAGAGACAGGTATATTGGTTCACTCTTCCGGGCTGGTGAACTTGTCAATATGATTCCTTCATCATAATAGTCTGGAATTGGTTTAAAGGCAGCGGCAAATTGTGGTCGCTGCCTTTTAGTTTTTGCAGAAATTTGGAGAAATGTTTGGAGGTATGGAAAATAGTTTGTATATTTGCGGTGATAATTACAATAATAAGATATGCGACGACCAGAAATAGTGGAAAAAATACGCATGGCTATGTCCATTACAGCCCCCACAGCCAAGACAATTCTGTATGGCAGTGAGGCAAGAGGTGATGCTCGTCCTGATAGTGATATTGATTTGCTTGTGCTTGTTAATCAGCCGAAGTTGTCAATAAGCGAAGAGGAAAGGATCATATCTCCATTATGCGATATAGAACTTGAAACAGGAGTGTTGATAAATGCCCGCGTTATGCCTCGTTCAGCATGGGAAAAACGTCCATTTGTTACCCCATTTTATATTAATGTGACAAACGAAGGAGTTGTCTTATGAAGGAGCAATTAAGTGAAGAAAATGTGAGGGCTCTTGTATCATATCGTTTGAGTAGAGCTAAGGAAACATTGGCAGAGATTCCACATCTTAAAGATATGGGTTATCTTAATACGGCAGTTAATAGGCTGTATTATGCATGTTACTATGCTGTGATAGCTTTGTTGATTAAGAATCATATTCAGGCTTCCACGCATGCAGGAGTAAAACAGATGTTGGGATTACATTTTGTTTCTAAAGGATTGATTACAAGAGAGTCAAATCGAAGTTTTTCACTTTTGTTTGAACGTCGTCACAGTTCTGATTATGATGACTTTGCTTATGCCACTATTGAAGAGGTTGACGAGTTGCTACCTAAAGCAGAGTCGTTCATATCAGAAATAGAGAGATTATTGTGATGGTTGACCTCTTTTCAGGATAGTGGGACGGTGATGACCTATTTCCTTAGCCTCTTCATCATAATAGTACGGAATTGGTTTAAGGGCAGCGACAAATAGCGGTCGCTGCCTTTCGTTTTGGCAGAAAATCGTGGAAAAGTTTGGAGGAATGATGGAAATGCAGTATATTTGCAGAAAATTCTCAATATTAAATTATATGTGGAGATATGGAAGAAAAATTATCGGCAATATATTTAAGAAACGGCGAGAATGCGTTGGCTTATGTGCAGAGCTTGAATGTCGGAGTGAGGCAGATTGCGACCGACGCGATATTGGAGTGTTTGAGATTGGGCTATCCTCTGAACAATATGGAGATTACGAGCAAGGCACGGGAAATTCAGCGTATGAGAATGAGAGCGCGCGCTTAATTGACATTGCTAAAAACAACGGACGATTTATTACGAAAAGCCAAATTGAATCATTTGGTGATAGAAAGAGATTGCCATCAGGTGAAAGTGTCGTGTATTTTGATGGGAAGAATTCATGTGTATATAAAGTTCGTAATCCCTTTGCAAAATCTCATTTGAAACGACTACATGCCCAAGATGTTATCTATGAACATCTTGTCCATAACATATTATTTCCAAATACTCGATATTCGTTGGTTGGTATAGGAGAAGAAAATGGTGAGGTAAGACTTGTATTTAGACAGCCTTATATTTCAGATAAATATCCCGTGCCATCAATGGATAGAATTGAATCGTATCTTCAGAACGGCTTAGGTTTGAAGAAAGAAAATAAGTACTATTATGGCAACGAGTGGTTGGCGGTGACGGATGTTTCTAATGAGGGCGATAATGTTTTGGCTGACGATGAGTGTTTGTATTTTATTGATCCAATAATAATGCTTAAACATCCAGCAAAAGAGGTTTTAAATCATTATTATAGTTTACTAAGTTAGTTTTTATGAGCAGATTAGACGATTTATATAAGGCAATTGAGACAATGCGGCGTGAGCATTTGTCAACGGCTGACCTTGAGGCAAAGGTGAGCCTCGCGGAAGAAGAAATCATAAAGAATGAGATTCTTCCTGTATTGAAACAGAATATTGAACCGGCATTGCAGCCAGTGAAGCGTGAATTGGTTCTCGTGGTTGATTATGTGCCTGGCAATCCGCTTAGTGTGCATCTCAGCCGAAAGCGTAACTTTGCGGCAGAGATACCCGATGCCAAGGAAATAGTGATTGACCCGGAAGTGACTCACTCTAAACATTTCCGCATTGAAACTCAAACTCAGCGTGGTCCTGCAACTGACTTGACTGTGCGGTTTCTTGATGGTGAGGTAATATCTGAAAAGAAAGCTGCCGACACTTTTGAGAAAACTATAAAGAAAATTGGTGTGGATAGGGTTAGGCAATTGGTCGAGCGACTAAACCTGAAATTCTGCAAGGTGCCTGTCATCTCTAATCGTCGTGATGAGAAATATGGAAGTTCGCAAAGGTCTCTCGGAGGTGGTTGGTTACTGATAACCCATAGCAATAACAAAATGAAGAAACAGTTTCTCGATAAAGTATCCAAAGAACTTAACTTGGGATTGCTTGTTGAAATAAAGAAATAGGGTTATGCAGATATTACTATGGTCGATTTTCCTCGTAATAATGTGGAATTGGATAGTAGGGAAGACAAAAAGGTAAATAATCGGCGAAATGTTTGGAGGTATGGAAATAGTTTGTATATTTGCGGCAAAATATATAGATATGAGTTCCAATGTAATGATAAAAACGATTTCTGACTACTTCAAAACCCAACCAGTTTTGAAGGCTTGGTTATTTGGCTCGTATGCACGAGGGGAGGAGAATGCAAACAGCGACATAGACATTCTTGTGACTTTTGACAATAATGCCAAGGTTAGCTTGCTTAAACATGCGATAATGGCAGATGATTTGGAGAAGATTTTGGGGCGTCCTGTTGATCTTGTGACTGATGGTACTTTGTTGCCATTTACGGTTAATAGTGTATCTCGCGATAAACAGTTGATTTATGAGAGAACCTGTTAGAGACCGTGGAACGCTATCCAAAGACTCCTTGGGATGGAATTGTCAAAATGCGGCATATACTTGTGCATGATTATTATCAAGTGGATGACAAAGAGCTTTGGAATGTTATTCAAGATGACCTTCCTGTTCTTCGACAACAAATTATGGAATATATTTCGACTGTTGATTGGGATGAATGGGAAAGTCAGACTTTGATATCATATCAAATAGACTGCAAGATGCGTAATCAATTCCTTTAACAAGAAGAACTGTATTTTTTTCTTATTTGTAAACTAATCAGATTTTATATAATGGAAGAGGGTCATAGGGATAGGTACCATGGTCCACTCTTTCCCTATGATTCATTAATTACTATGTATTAGGGACTTAACCTTTCAGTTGGCTGATATTTCTTCGGCAGCGTTGCGTCCGGCAATCTTTCCGTTCACCACAATGTCGCCAACGCCGTTGCCTCCCAGTCTGTTAGCTCCATGAAGTCCTCCTGTCACCTCGCCTGCGGCATAGAGTCCGGGCACCACGGTGTTGTCTATTCGCAGCACGTGCATGTCCTTGTCAACCTTTATACCGCCCATGGTGTGGTGTATGGCTGGAGTAACGCACACGGAATAGAATGGAGGTACGTTGAGTGGGGCTGTCAGTGCGGTGGCGCTTCGTCCGAAGTCCTCGTCGCAGCCGTTTTGCTGCATCTTGGTATATCGGGCCATGGTGGCGGTAAGCACATCGACCGGCAATCCTGCCTTTTCGGCGAGTTCCTCAATGGTCTGAGCCTCCTTCAGCACGCCCTGGTTGTAGTATGTCTCAATGGCTGCGAGAGATTTGCGCACTTGGTCGTCGAATATAAGAAACGCCATGTTGCCAGTCTGGCTTAGTATGGCATCAGACACTACGTCGCGCGTCTGCATCTCGTCCACAAACCTCTTTCCCCCGGCATTCACGAGTATGGCTCCATTGCCTCTAACAGCCTCAGTAATAAGAATATGGTTCACGTATTCAGCGGTGGGGTGAATTTGTATCTGCTCGAGCTGTATCATGCTTCCTCCTATGGCTTCAACCCATGAGAAGGCGTCGCCTGTGGCACCCTTGTGGTTGAGGGTTGGAAAGCCCTTCAGTTGTGGGCAGTATTTTGTAACCATTTCGATGTTTGCACCGAAGCCTCCTGTGGCAATAACCACAGCCTTCGCTTTCAGCTGGTATGTGCTGCCGTCGCGGTTTTCCACCTTCACACCGCACACTCTCTCGCCTTCCATTATGAGTCCTGTGACCTTGTTGCTGGTGCGTATCTCCACATTTTCCGATTCCGAAGCCTCCTTTAGCACTTTCATCAGGTGAGGTCCTATGGCGGTGCCGCCTTGTGGGCGATGGGTGCGTTTCGCGCTGCTTCCACCCATGAGTCCTATGTCGCTGAGGTCTGCGCCGAGGCTTATTAGCCAGTCGATGGTGAGAGGACCATTGTCCACGAAGCTTCTCACGAGCACTGGGTCGTTTAAGTAGTGGCCGCCCTTCATGGTGTCGTCGAAGAAGAGGTCTTTGGAGTCTTCTATGCCGAGGGTTTTCTGTACGGACGTCTCTGCCGCGTTTATTCCTCCAGTGGAGTAGTTGGTGTTACCTCCCACGATGCCTTGTTTTTCAATCACTGTCACGTTGTAGCCCTTTGAGGCTGCTTCCACGGCGGCACATAGTCCGGCACCACCTGCTCCGATTACCACTATGTCGCAATATCCGTCGGCATATATCTTCTCCTCTTCGGTTTTTTCGCCTTTTGAAGTGGCAATGGCCATGTTTAGAGCCTCTATAACTCCAGTAGAGGTGAGTGTGGCACCTGTCACTCCGTCGGTGTCAAGCGAAAGGTAGTCGGTGCGCCCTATTGCATTGTCGAGCACTTCATTGAGCGCTGCTTGTGCAAATGACGATTCAGACTGGCTGATGACCTTTGCGTCGGTTATGGTGTTGTTAGTCACGGTGATGCGAACGAGAATAGTACCTCCCCGCCCTTCGCCTGTTCCTTCCCACACTCCGTCCCGCATGGCTGTACCAATAGTGTTGTCCCTCACTGTACATGCCGTGATTGCTATCAGCATAAGGATTGATGCAATAACAATCCACGTAGCGGATAATTTTGTCTTCATTATCAGTTTTATTAATATATAAATGTCTGTTTCTATGTTTCCACCCGCATCCAATTAGTTTTCGAGCGACTTCCTTAACCTACAGGAAGCCGGTACCGAACTGCTTGCCAATACAAGCTTTATTATCTCACCTTCAGACCCTGGCCTACGCGTATCTCGTCGTCGGGAGTGAGACGGTTGAGCTTGTAGAGGTATTTCAGACGGATGGCGTAGTATTGTGAGATGGTGTACATCGACTCGCCGGGGCGCACGTAGTGCAGACGTTTCTTGTAGCTCTTGGGCGCCCGTTTTGCCTTCTTCTTCAGATAGATTATGTCGCCTTCGGAAAGCGTGTCGTGCCTGTCGCGCTCGTTGTACTTAGCCAGCTTACGGCTGCTGATGCCCACTTCCTTGGCTATGGACTTGAAGGTGTCGCCGCGGCGTGCCTTCAGGTAGTAGTTGTCGTTGAACTTGTAGATGGGGTGGATGAGGCCGTCGGCAGCCACGTCCTTGGCGGCTGAAACCATGAAACGGTCGTAGTGGCGTGCGCGGTCGTACTGGTGGAGCTTGTAGAGCTCGATGAGCTCGATGAGTTTGTCGGCATAGCGAGGGTTGGTGGCGTAGCCCGCGGCTTTCAACCCTCGTGCCCATCCGCGGTAGTCGGTGATGGAGAGTGAGAAAAGCTTGCGGTAGCGGTTGCTGTTGACGAGAAAGCGCGAGTGGTCCTCGTAGCTCTGCCACGCGTTGTCGTAGGCACGGAAACACTCGTCAGGCGCGTCGTCGTTGGCACGGACTGTCCTGCCCTGCCATCCGTGGCACTTGATGCCGAAGTGGTTGTTGCCCTTGCGTGCCAGGTCGCTGCGGCCGGCACCCGACTCGAACACTCCCTGTGCGAGGGTGATGCTTGCCGGGATGCGGTATTTCTTCATCTGCTCGATGGCGAGGTCCTTGTACTGGTCGATGTACTGCTGGAAGGCTGAGTTCCACTTCATCTGTGCTGCAGCTACCGTTGCAACGGCTATGAGGGCTATTGTGAGGATGGTCTTTTTCATTCCATAAAAATGTAATTATGATTATAATTTGCAAAATTACTGAAATTATTGCATATTAAGGAACTTTTTTATTAATTTTGCAAGAAAATTAAGATTATTATGGAAGTATTGACTATTTCCGCCACCATACAGGTGGCTCAACTTGAGGAATTGACGGTTGACGACCAAAGACTTGTAGAACGTGCCGTCAGTCAGACGGAGCATTCTTATGCCCCTTATTCGGACTTTCATGTGGGGGCTGCCGTGAGACTGGCGAGCGGGGAGACTTTTGGCGGATGCAACCAGGAAAATGCTGCCTATGGGGTAGCGATGTGCGCTGAGCGTGCTGCTTTGTTCGCCGCAGGTGCGGAACGGCCTGAGGTGGCGGTGGAGGCTATTGCCATTGCTGCCCGCAACGCTGAGGGCGAACTGACGGAGGAGCCTGTCAGTCCCTGCGGAGTGTGTCGGCAGGCAATGGTCGAGACGGAAACGCGATATCACCGCCGTTTGCGCATTCTCTTGCATGGAAGGCGCCGCACGTTGGTGATTGATGGTGTCGGTACGCTGATGCCGCTGGCTTTCAGCGAGTTCTGATTATTATAGTTAATGGTTATTCTTCAGCGATCAACTGCTTGAGTTTGGGCAGGGAGAGGTGGTAGCGAACGGCGAGGAACCTGATGGTGACCGTGACAGAAAAACTGACGATGGCTGCAAGTTCGACGCTATGGTCGATACGCGTGACAATCCAATAGGCAATACCGCCTGCTACACTGGCTATGGCATAAATCTCCTTGCGAAAGATGACCGGCTCATTGTTGAGCAGCACGTCGCGTATGACCCCGCCTGCAGCACCGGTGATGCATCCCATGATGATGGCGACCCAATACGGCTGCCCGAACATGACGCTCTTCTGAATGCCGGCAATGGTGAAGAGGGCGAGTCCGAGGGTGTCGAACACGAACCACGCGTTTTTCAGCGGTTCAATCCATTTGGCAAACATGACGACAAGCACCAATGCGAGCGCGGTGCAGAGCATATAGAAGGGACTGGTCATCCAAAAGGGAGTGGTGCCGAGCATAACGTCGCGTATGGTACCTCCGCCTATAGCCACTGCGATGCCGCAGACGTAGCCTCCGAACCAGTCGAAGTTTTTTGCCGCTGCATGACGTATGCCGGAGATGGCAAAGGCGAAGGTGCCGAGAAATTCGATTATTTCCTGTATATACATGGCTTACGGTAAGTTTACTACATTGACAGGATTACCTTCTATGAAAGCCTTGACATTGTCGATGGCAGTTTTCATCAGTCGCTGACGAGCCTCATAGGTTGCCCATGCTATGTGTGGGGTGGAGAAAAAGTTCGGGGCGGAGAAGAGCGGATTGTCGGCTGAAGGCGGCTCCTGGCACATCACGTCGGTGCCGTAGGCTCCAAGTTGTCCGCTTTTGAGGGCTTCAGCCACGTCAGCCTCGTTGACGAGCGGTCCGCGTCCGGTATTGATGAGTATGGCTCCCCGTTTCATCTTGGCTATTGAGGCGGCGTTGATCATCTCGCGTGTGTCGCGTAGAAGCGGACAATGGAGCGAGAGGATGTCGCTGGTGGCGAGAAGTCCGTCGAGTGTGGTTTTGCGGATGCCTTCCGGCAGCTCATTGCTATGCTTGCTTGTGTAGGCGAAGACGTCCATGCCGAAGCAATGGGCCATGCGTGCCACTTTCATTCCGATGGTTCCGAGACCGACGATGCCGAGGGTCTTTCCTGAGAGTTCGACGAGCGGCGTGTCCCAATAGACGAAGTCGGGGCTTTGGCTCCACCGTCCCTCGCGATTCTGCAAGGCGTAGTGTTCCACGCGGTTGGCAATGGCGAGGATGTGGGCGAAGGTGTTTTGTGCGACGCTGTCGGTGCTGTAAACGGGAATGTTGGTTACCACGATGTCCTGGTCACTTGCCGCTACGGTGTCAACGATGTTGTAGCCGGTGGCGAGAACGCCGATGTATTTGAGGTTCGGAAGTCTCCAGATGGTTTCGGCGTCGAAGGGGACCTTGTTGGTCAGCACGATGTCGGCATCGGAGCAGCGTCCGTAAATTTCTTCTTCTGCGGTGCGTTGGTAGATGGTAACGTCACCGAGTTGTTTCAGGCCGTCCCATGAGAGGTCGCCTGGGTTCATTCCGTGTCCGTCTAATACTACAATTTTCATAATATTACTATTTTAAGTTTCGTATGTGTTCAACTTGTTGTCAAAATCTGTCTTCTCCCCAATAGTTTTTCATTCTTTGCGCCAGCACGTCCTCTGCGGGAGAGTGTTGTGGAGTCCATAGCGACTGGCGTGTCAACTCGTCGGGCATGTACTGTTGGGGAGTGAAGTGACCTGGGTAGTCGTGGGGATATTTGTAACCGTCGTGATAGCCGAGGTCCTTCATAAGCGATGTCGGCGCGTTCCGCAGATGCAGGGGAACGGGCTGGTTGCCAGTTCGCCGTACGAGGTCGAGTGCCTTGTCGATGGCGAGATATGCTGAGTTGCTCTTTGCGCTGGTGGCAAGATAGACGGTGGCTTCGGCGAGCGGGATGCGCCCTTCTGGCCATCCGATTTTGTTAACGGCGTCGAAGGCGGCATTGGCGAGGAGAAGGGCGTTGGGGTTGGCAAGACCGATGTCTTCAGCGGCACTGATGACGAGTCGCCGTGCTATGAACTTCGGGTCTTCACCTCCCTCAATCATGCGTGCAAGCCAATAGAGTGCCGCGTCGGGGTCGCTGCCCCGAATGCTCTTGATGAAGGCTGAGATGATGTCGTAGTGCATCTCCCCTCCCTTGTCGTAGGCAATTGGGTTTTGCTGAAGGCGTGCCGCTACGATGTCGTTAGTGATTGTAATAACCTCATTGTCAGTGGCATCGATGACGAGCTCGAGAATGTTGAGCAGCTTTCGCGCGTCGCCTCCGCTGTAGCGCAACAGGGCGTCGGTTTCGGCAAGTTCCACATGTTTTTGTTTCAGTTCCACGTCGGTGGTGAGCGCGCGTTGCAGCAGCTGAAGAAGGTCGTCGCGGTCAAGCGGTTTAAGCACGAAAGTCTGGCAGCGTGAGAGCAGTGGCCTTATGACCTCGAACGAGGGGTTCTCGGTGGTCGCTCCTATGAGAGTGACTATGCCGCGCTCAACAGCCCCGAGGAGCGAGTCTTGCTGTGACTTACTGAAACGGTGAATTTCATCGATAAACAAAATTGGTGAAGAGGTGTTGAAAAAACGGTTCTTCTGCGCTTTCTCTATCACTTCCCTTACGTCTTTCACTCCGCTTGTGACGGCGCTAAGAGTGAAGAACGGCACTTCGAGCCTCGTTGCGATAATCTGCGCGAGAGTTGTCTTACCCACTCCCGGTGGTCCCCATAATATAAAAGAGGTGACGTGCCGCGCGTCAATCATCTTGCGTAGCACAGCCCCTTCGCCTACAAGATGTCGTTGTCCGATGTAGTCGTCGAGGGTTCTTGGACGTAGTCTTTCTGCTAATGGTTGTGACATGATGCCAATGTTTGTTTTGCAAAGTTAGTGCAAAATATAGACAATACAAAGAAAAATGGACTTTTTTTGATAATTTATGGATAAAACACTTGTATAAATAAAATAAAGTATATACATTTGCAGCGAAAATAAACAAAAGCACAAGAAAAGAGAATATGAAAGAAGAAGAAACAAAGAAAGCGATTACGTTGAAGACAATTACGAAAAGCAACGTCTGGGACATCCAGGAGAACGATATTTTCAGAATGTGGGAAGGGGCTGACAAGGATGCTGAGGTGAAGGAAAACATCCGAAGATATGTTGATATTATCAAAACGGCGTTTCTTGTTGAAGAACTCAAGGAAGACACGAAACTACTTAAGGGAAAATACGAGAAGATGGGGTACAAGATTGCTACGGTGAAGGTTGACGAGAACATGAAAACCACATGGGCTATAAAAAAGAGACCGATCATGAGAGTCAGCGACCTCACTTACGAGAATATTACGCACATCTCGGCTGCCAAACTCGTGGAAGTTCTTGATAGAAACTTCGGAGGAGGATGGGATTCGCTGCCGCAGAGCATCCAGGACATCATTGAGAGCGGATTTGAAATATCGACCACGACACTGCCGCAAAGCAGGCTTCACAAGCCCGGTGGCATGTATGAGAAAAAGGTTGCTGACGGATTTGAGGTGCTTGAGGTGCAGAAGGGCACATGGGTGGAGGCCATATTCGTCAAGGTGAAGCCTCAGATGGAAAAACCGCGTCTGCAGCTGCAACCGAAACTTGACGAGGACGACATGCCTATCGACGACTACAAGAATCACGACGATGTCGATGACGAGATTGAAGAGCCAATGGACTTCAATGATGATGACATCAACGAGGACAACTACCGCACTACCTTCGTAATCGAAACCGACCCCGACGAGGAAGCCGACGGGCTTGAGGATTACGTTGAAGAAGAATGACAGCAGGCGGCTGCCACTCAAGTAAGGGCGGTCAGCGTACCGTTATGTGAAAGCATCCCTGTTTCACCTCGTACTTGATGTAGCAGCGGTTTTGCTGGCGAAAGTCGCGGAGGACTTCGGAGAGCACCCATTTCAAGGTGTCGTTGCGAACGGCACGCCGGCGGGGGCCTTCGGGGTCCTCCACGGTTATGTAGCGGTTATAGCAAAGGTCGAAAGTGGTGCCGTAAAGGTGGCAACTGTTTTCTGTGGCGTTGAAGTTGCGGCTGCGCAGCTTGTCGATGTCCTCTTTTGTGCGCAATACGCTCGTGACGATAATCTTATGGAGAGGAATGTCTTTAATCTGAAGACTGTCGAAAAAGGCACTGCCAATGTCCTGAAGCAATATCGAAGCATTTGGCACAAGGTAAGGAACACTATTGTTGAGACGGTCAACATGGAAGTAGGGATTGGCACCAATATACACCAGTTCCTTCATGCGCTTCTCGGCATCCTGACGGTTCTTGACGGGGGAAACGCCGTTTTTGACGGCTGCTTCCATTTGCACGTCATTCATGTCGGGAAAGGTGTTCTTGAACGTAGGGACACTGTAAATGCGGTTTTTTACTAAAGAACCGTCGGAATGAAAGAATATGGAGGCCTTGGCCTGATGAGGGCAGGGAATGGCCTCTCCTTTTTCCACGTTCCCCTGTCCTGCCACTTCCGGCCATATCAATCTTGTCACGGCAAGTACTGTTACAACGGCAAAAAAGCCCTTTATGTATGTTTTCTTTTTCATGTTTGCAAATTTTCGTGCAAAATTACAAAAAAACATCCGAATAAGCGCACATTATTGAAAAACTTTCTGTAATTTTGCACGTGAATTTCAAAATGAGACAAAATTGATAGAGAAGCATATAGTATTAGAGGACATTGATCCGGTAGCGTTTTACGGTATCAACAATGTTCATCTGCAAATGATGAAGGCACTCTTCCCAAAGTTGAGAATCGTTGCCAGGGGGAACGTAATAAAGGTCCTTGGCGATGACGAACAGATGTGTGCTTTTGAGGAAAACGTGGAGAAACTCAGAAAGCATGTCGTGAAGTTCAACACTCTGAAAGAGGAGGACATCATCGACATCGTAAAGGGAAACAGGAATAAAGACGAAATGCCGGAAGGCGTGATTGTATACAGCATGTCGGGACGTCCCGTGAAACCGCGTTCCGAGAACCAGCAACAACTCGTGGAGGCATTCAACAAAAACGACATGGTGTTTGCAGTCGGACCAGCAGGCACCGGAAAAACCTACTTGAGCATCGCTCTTGCTGTCAAAGCCCTGAAAGAGAAAGCCATAAAGAAAATAATACTCAGCCGTCCGGCTGTGGAGGCGGGAGAAAAACTGGGATTCCTGCCAGGAGACATGAAGGACAAAATCGATCCATACCTTCAGCCGCTATACGATGCGCTTGAAGACATGCTGCCACAGGCAAAGTTGCAGGAGATGATGGAAAAACACGTCATACAGATTGCTCCGCTCGCCTTCATGAGAGGAAGGACACTCAGCGACGCGGTGGTCATTCTTGACGAGGCACAGAACACCACATGTGCACAAATAAGAATGTTCCTTACAAGAATGGGATGGAACACAAAGATGATCATTACGGGCGACATGACTCAGATTGACCTTCCGCATGAACAACGAAGCGGACTTAAGGAAGCTCTCGCCATACTCTCGGGAATAGAGGGAATAGGAGTGGTGGAACTTACAAGGAAGGACATCGTCAGGCATAAACTCGTTACACGAATAGTAAATGCTTACGAAAAGCATGACAAAGGAGTGAAAAGTGAAGAATAAAACAATATAACAATGAAAGCATTAACGAACACCGAATTTAATTTCAAGGGACAGAAAAGCGTTTACCATGGAAAGGTACGCGACGTGTATAACATCAACGACGACCTGATGGTCATGGTGGCCACTGACCGCATATCGGCATTTGACGTCATACTGCCAAAGGGCATTCCGTTCAAAGGACAGGTGCTGAACCAGATTGCCGCCAAGTTCCTTGACGCGACAAGCGACATCTGCCCAAACTGGAAACTCGCTACTCCTGACCCAATGGTTACGGTTGGTCTGAAGTGTGAGGGCTTCAGGGTGGAAATGATCATTCGCTCAATACTGACAGGGTCGGCATGGCGCGAATACCAGAAAGGATGCCGCGAAATATGCGGGGTGAAACTGCCAGACGGAATGAGAGAGAACCAAAGATTCCCCGAACCAATCATCACTCCTACTACCAAGGCTGACGAAGGACACGACATGAACATCTCAAAAGAGGAGATCATCGCTCAGGGCATCGTAAGTGCCGAAGATTATGCAGTGATGGAGGACTATACACGCCGTCTCTTTGCACGTGGACAGGAAATTGCAGCTAAGAGAGGCCTTATTCTTGTAGATACAAAATATGAGTTCGGAAAAAGAGATGGAAAGGTCTATCTCATTGACGAGATACACACACCGGACTCAAGCCGCTATTTCTATGCTGACGGATATGAAGAAAAGTTTGAGAAGGGAGAACCCCAGCGACAGCTCTCTAAAGAGTTTGTGAGACAGTGGCTCATAGAACACGACTTCATGAATGAACCAGGACAGACAATGCCGGAAATCACCGATGAATATGCTGAAAGCGTAAGCGAGCGTTACATAGAGCTTTATGAGCATATCACAGGGGAGAAGTTTGACAAAGCCGCTGAAGACGGCGACATCGCAGCACGCATAGAGAAAAACGTGGCGGAGTATCTTAACAAATAAGAAACTTAAACATATATTGTAGATATGATAAAAATAACATTCCCCGACGGATCTGTTCGAGAATACGAACAGGGCGTCAATGGACTTCAAATCGCCGAAAGCATTTCACCGGCTTTGGCGCGCGACGTTATCGCCTGCGGCGTGAATGGTGAAACAGTGGAACTCAACCGACCAATCAATGAAGATTCAAAGGTGCAGTTGTATAAGTGGGACGACGAAGAAGGTAAGCACGCCTTCTGGCACACTTCCGCCCACCTGCTCGCCGAAGCCCTACAGGAGTTGTATCCTGGTATACAGTTTGGCTTCGGACCTGCCATTGAAAATGGATTCTTCTATGATGTGCTGCTCAAGGACGGAGAGTCGATTAAAGAAGCCGATTTCACAAAGATTGAGGCAAAGATGAAAGAACTGGCAGGGAAAAAAGAACCTGTGGTCAGAAAGGAAGTGTCGAAAGCCGATGCACTTAAGGAATTTGCAGCTGACGGACAGACGTACAAGTGCGAGCACATTGAACAAGACCTCGAGGACGGTTCAATAACCACTTACACACAGGGTGCGTTCACCGACCTGTGCAAGGGACCTCACCTCCTTAATACCGGAGCCATCAAGGCAGTGAAACTCACAAGTGTGGCAGGTGCTTTCTGGCGTGGAGACGCCAACCGCGAACAGATGCAGCGACTCTACGGCATCTCATTCCCAAAGAAAAAGATGCTTGACGAGTATCTCGTCATGCTGGAGGAAGCGAAGAAGCGTGACCACAGAAAGATTGGAAAGGAGATGGAGCTCTTCATGTTCTCAGAAAAGGTGGGAAAAGGACTGCCGATATGGTTGCCGAAAGGCACTGAGCTGCGCCTGAGACTGCAGGACCACCTCAGAAAAGTACAAAAACGTTTTGGATACCAGGAAGTCATAACACCGCATATCGGTTCGAAGAACTTGTATGTCACCAGTGGACACTATGCTCATTATGGTAAGGACTCGTTCCAGCCCATACATACTCCAGAGGAAGGCGAAGAGTACATGCTCAAGCCAATGAACTGTCCTCACCACTGCGAGATATTCGCATGGAAACCACGCTCTTACAAGGATCTGCCATTGAGAATAGCAGAATTCGGCACAGTATATCGTTACGAGCAAAGCGGCGAGTTGCACGGATTGACACGTGTGCGCTCGTTCACCCAGGACGATGCTCACCTCTTCTGTCGTCCCGACCAGGTGAAGCAGGAATTCCTTAACGTGATGGACATTATCAATATCGTACTGAAGGCGTTCGGATTCAACTTTGAAGCGCAAATTTCACTACGCGACCCTAACGACACAGAAAAGTATGTCGGAAGTGACGAGGACTGGGCACGCTCGGAGGCTGCCATCGTAGAGGCTTGCAAGGAAAAGGGACTAAATGCAAAAATCGAATATGGAGAGGCCGCTTTCTATGGACCCAAGCTTGACTTTATGATAAAGGACGCCATTGGACGACGCTGGCAGCTGGGAACCATCCAGGTGGACTATAACTTGCCAAAGAGATTCAAACTGGAATATACAGATGAGGACAACACAAAGAAAACACCTGTGATGATCCACCGTGCTCCGTTCGGTTCCATGGAACGCTTCGTGGCTGTGCTTATCGAGCATACCAGCGGGCATTTCCCGCTTTGGCTCACTCCAGACCAAGTGGCCATACTTCCAATATCGGAGAAATATAACGACTATGCTGCAAAGGTTGCAAAATATTTCGACTCGGTAGGAGTGAGGGCGACCATTGACTCACGTAACGAGAAAATCGGACGTAAGGTGCGTGACAACGAACTGAAGCGCATTCCTTATATGCTGATAGTAGGAGAAAAAGAACAAGCCGACGGAACTGTTGCCGTGCGTCCGCAGGGTGGCGGAGAACAGTCGGTGATGAGCATGGAGGACTTCGCAAAGATGATTAACGACGAAGTAGCAGAGATGACTAAGGAATTCTGATTTTTTGAGATTCAAAAACAGAAAAGAAATAAGCGTGGCATCTGATTATCGGATGCCACGCTTTTTATTCAAGAAATTATGTGCAAAATGTCGTTTGGCTTAAACGATGCCTTGTGCCATCATTGCCTTTGCCACCTTCATGAAGCCAGCAACGTTAGCACCCTTGACGTAGTTGATGTAGCCGTCAGGCTGAGTGCCGTATTTGACACAGTTCTCGTGGATGTCCTTCATGATGAGCTTCAGACGGTTGTCAACCTCTTCAGAAGTCCAGCTCAGACGCTCAGAGTTCTGGCTCATCTCAAGACCTGACACTGCCACACCACCGGCGTTGGAAGCCTTGCCAGGAGCATAGAGAATCTTTGCATCCTGGAATGCCTTTACAGCTTCTGGAGTTGAAGGCATGTTTGCTCCTTCTGCTACGGCAAATACTCCGTTGTTGACAAGTGTCTGAGCCTGCTCGCCGTTGATCTCGTTCTGGGTTGCGCAAGGAAGAGCAATGTCTGCCTTTTCACCCCATGGACGCTCGCCAGCGTGATATACGGCATTGGGATATTCCTCGGCGTATTCCTTGATACGTCCGCGCTCGATGTTCTTAAGCTCCATAACGTAGTCAAGCTTTGCACGGTCGATGCCATCCGGGTCGTAAATGTAACCGTCAGAGTCAGAAAGGGTGAGAACCTTGGCTCCGAGTTGGATGCACTTCTCTGTAGCGTACTGTGCCACATTACCAGAACCAGAGATGAGCACCTTCTTGCCCTCAAGGCTGATACCGCGTGTCTCAAGCATTGAGAGGAGGAAGTAAACAGTACCGTAACCAGTTGCCTCAGGACGAATGAGAGAACCGCCAAACTCGCGACCTTTGCCTGTGAGGACACCACTCCATTCGTGGGTGAGCTTCTTGTACATTCCAAACATATAGCCAACCTCACGTCCTCCTACACCGATGTCGCCTGCAGGTACGTCTTCGTCAGGACCGATGTGACGGTAGAGCTCAGTCATAAATGCTTGGCAGAAACGCATTACCTCAGCTTCGCTCTTTCCACGTGGAGAGAAGTCAGAACCTCCCTTAGCGCCACCCATAGGAAGAGTGGTGAGTGAGTTTTTGAATGTCTGCTCAAAAGCGAGGAACTTCAGAATACCGAGGTTTACAGACTTGTGGAAACGAATACCGCCCTTGTAAGGACCAATAACATTATTGTGCTGAATACGATAACCCATATTGGTGTGAACCTTGCCCTGGTCGTCTGTCCATGTCACACGGAACTCAATGACACGGTCGGGAATGCAAAGGCGCTCTACGAGGTTTGACTTTTCAAACTCAGGGTGCTTGTTGTACTCTTCCTCGATAGTAGGAAGTACTTGACTAACTGCCTGAATATACTCAGGCTCATTTGGGAACCTTTGCTTCAGTTCCTCTACTACTTGTTGTGCATTCATAAAACTTTCTTTTTTATAGTTGTTTATATTCTTGTTTTTTCTTGCTTTTTTGTTTTCGGTTGCAAAGGTATAACAAATTCTTGAAAAAACAAACATTTTTCTTGAGAAATTTACAAAAAACTTTCTTTTTGTTAGTGTTTGTCAAGTTTAACTAACTTGTTCCTTATTAATATTGCAAAAATATGCATTATTGTGAGGCTATATGCAACAATAATCAATTCTTCTTGTACAGGATTTCTTTGCAGGTTGGATTTTTTTTTGTAACTTTGCGCCCGAAATAATAATAATAATGTATGGGATACAAATTCGGATACAACACACCTGGAGACTATAAGCATTTCGAGGTGAAGTCGGAGCAGCCTTTGTTGGAGTATTTGTTGCAGACACTGGACGAATCGCGTTCAAAAGTCAAGGCAACACTGCAAGGTCGTGGAATAAAAGTTAACGGGAAGTGCGTGACACAATTCGATTATGTCCTGAAACCGGGAATGAAGGTGGCTGTAAGCCAATCGAAACGCAACCAACAGGGATTCAAAAGCAGATATGTTAATATCGTTTATGAGGACAGGTGGATTATTGTTGTGGAAAAGAATATTGGCATCCTGTCCATGGCTGCTGGTCATTCCTCATTGAATGTCAAAAGCGTGCTTGATGACTATTTCCACAAAAGCCGACAGAAATGTAGGGCACACGTAGTGCACCGACTCGATAGAGACACAAGTGGACTTATGGTTTATGCAAAAGACATGGATACGGAGCAAATCCTTGAACATAATTGGCACGACATAGTATATGACAGAAGATATGTCGCGGTGGTAAGTGGGGAAATGGAAAACGATGAAGGTACTATTGCCAACTGGCTGAAGGACAACAAGGCTTACATTACATATTCCTCACCCGTAGACAACGGTGGAAAATATGCCGTGACTCATTTTCGTGTGATTGACCGTACTACGGAGCACTCGCTGGTTGAATACAAATTGGAAACTGGACGAAAGAACCAAATTCGTGTTCATTCAGCTGATATGGGGCATCCCGTGTGCGGCGACGTAAAGTATGGAAATGGTGATGACCCTGTTCACCGCTTGTGTCTTCATGCCTATGTGCTTTGCTTCACCCATCCTGTGACCCATGAGCGCATGGAGTTTGAGACTCAGATACCGGCGGCTTTCAGACGGTTGTTCAAATAAGTCCCGTTTTACATATATTCCGTTAATCAATATTTTATATGGAGACATTTGTATATTACGTTTTTATTCTGCTACTTGTAATAGTAGGTTTCTTCGTGGTGAAGAAGGTGGCAAGCTGTCTGATAAAGACAGTAGTGATTGTGGCTGTCCTTGCTGCACTCGCCGCAATTTATTACTATTATATCAGATAAAACACCATAACAGGATTCTGTCAGAGAAGGAGACCTAAGGTGACTGTAAGTCCATAGACGAAAATGTTACGGGCTGTTTCTCCAAGACAGGCGTTTAGGGCCTTGCCACGGTTGATGCGCTTGATTCTCAAGTATGTGTAACAATGGAGAACAATGTATATCGTAGGCAAGATAAACGCCAATGGATGACCTTCTGCCAAAAACAGAAGGCAAATGGCGTAGGCAATCCATCCAGTGACAAGATAAAGGTTTAGTGCCGCTTTACCGCCAAACCTTACGACTATCGTCTGCTTACCTGATTCACGGTCAGTGTCGCGGTCACGGAAATTATTGACTATTAACAGTGAGTCGATAGCTATGCCACATGCTAACGACGCCCAGAAAACAAGCCAGGTGAGACTATGGTATTGAATGTAATAAACTGTCGTGACTGGTAATATACCGAAGAAAACCACAACGAGAATGTCGCCCATTCCCATATATGAAAGATGTGTGGTATAAAGGAAACAAAACAGAACGCAAAGAATACCGATGAGTATCATCTCCAAACCGCCATATAGTACTAATGGTAACCCCACGAGGCAAGCAGTGCAGGTGATAAGGGCAATGGCGTGCTTCATGCGGTCGAGGGTGACCCACCCTTGTGCGCAAGCCCTGCGGGGACCTAATCTTTTATCAATGTCGTCGGTACCTTTTGCATAGTCGAAGAAGTCATTGATGAAATTAGCGTCAATTTGCATGATCATGGCAAACAAAAAGCAAAGTGCGGCTGCTGTCCAATTGAAAGACTGTAATGGATATGCCGCTGAGTCGATATAGGCAAGAGAAAGACCTATCATCACGGGGACTGCTGCTCCGGTGAGCGTCTTGGGGCGTGAGGCAAGTAGCCATGCCTTTGGAGAATTGCATCTTATTTTGTTATGCCTTCTTGAGTTATTATTGTTTTCTTGCATGTTTTTTCGTATTTTGACAGAATTTGTTTGCAAAAGTAGAAATAAATGATTATATTTGCAAGCAATTTGAGTTTTTTTAGATATTAATTATATTCATATACCATTTTCAATATATATATGCAAAGCAAAACAGCTTCACTGGACTTGGTTGAATTTGTTGAGAAAAACATATTGCCCGAGTATCAGAATTTCGATAAAGCTCACTCTACCGGACATGTGACCAGGGTGATAAGACGTGCACTCGACCTTGCACTAAAGGTCGGTGCCGATATTGATATGGCTTACGTCATCGCTGCATATCATGACATTGGAATGTCTGGGCCAAGGGCGGTGCATCACATTACGGGAGGGAAGATTCTCGCTTCTGACACACGGCTAAAAAAATGGTTTTCGGCTGAACAAATAAAAATTATGCGTGAGGCTATTGAGGACCACCGTGCCTCGGCAGCGCATGCACCGAGGAGCATTTATGGCAGAATAGTGGCTGAAGCTGACCGTGACCTTGATCCCGACATCGTGTTTCAGAGAGCAGTCCAGTTTGGGTTGTTCAATTATCCGGAAATGGACAAGGAAAAACAATGGAAGCGATTTGTTGAGCATATGGAAAACAAATATTCCGTTAATGGGTACATTAAACTGTGGATCCCTCAGTCGGACAATGCAGAGAAATTGAAGATGTTGCGTGACATTATCTCAACACCATCGCGGCTAAGAGATGTTTTCAACAGATTGTATGATAGCGAGGAAAAGGCTTGCCGTTGAATGACTTGAAATGGAAGGACATATAAAACAACAATGCCGAAGGAATAATTCCTACGGCATTGTCTGCTATTTGAAACTAATGATTTCTATTAAATTCTCCTTGTTTTCACTTTGGAGAAATTTCTATCCTCCTCCCACAAAAAGGCTCAGCCTCACGGCTTTGCCTACATCATTGTTATCCTTTTAATTGAATCAATCTTTTACCTTTTCTAATACCTTGTGTTAAAACCTAAACTAACAATCTATTACCTAACTAAAAACCTAAAATCAAATAACCTAAAACTAACAATCTATTACCTAACCAAAAACATTGTCTATGAAACAAATTATCTAAATAACTAAAAACCTTTCTTTCTTGTGCTCGGCATTATCATGCCTTTTGTCTTTTGACGATGCAAAGGTAATGCTTTTTTTGTAATTTGTCAATATAAAAATTATGCAAAGTGTCAGAAATATCGCTATTATTGATACAAGTCAATTGACTGTGCGCGAACACAACATGTTTTTTCTCTTTTTTACATTTCTTTACTGTGCGCGAGCACAATCAGGGTTTGTTCCAAAACAAGGACGTTACGTCGGTAAAGCTGTCGCCGATGACTTTCCTGTAGAAACGCTGGTTGGTAGTGGGTTGTTGAAGGTTACCCAGGTGTTTGATGTAAGGACCTAGCTTTATGTAGTCGAAATGCATCTTGTTAATATTATAAGGTACGCGCGAACGTCCACTGTACCATCCTACCTTCAGTTCGGGGTATTGGCGATGGATGAACTTGGCTAGTGTCTCAACATACTCTGGTTCCGCATCTCCTCCCATAAAGCATACGCATGTTATATCTCCTCTGCATTCCTTAATGATATTGTCAAGGCTACTTGCAGTAAGTGGTTCGCCAATGTCTTCCCATAGATATCGGCTATGACAGCCTGGACAATGGCAAGGGCAGCGGGATATGTTGATGGAAAGCGTCACTTCGTCAGGGATTTCCTGAAAAACGACACCGGTATTTACATATTTCAGCATGTTCTAATTCAAATTATGGCTTTTGCAATAATATCTTCTATTTGATTCTTGTTGGCGTGCCTGTGAAAAATTGCTGACGCGCTTCAGGTAGCCTATGATTCGTGTCATGTAGTCAACATTCTTTGAGTGGCAGTGCGGGCATTCCTTAAGGTAACGCTTGTCTATCGTGCCGCAGTCGTTGCATATCGTGTTTGGAATGTTGAAGGTGAAATAGTTGCATCCCTCTTTTGCTGCTACACGAAGCAACTGTCGGTATTGTTTCTGCGACAGGTGCTCTTCAAGATTCATGTGAAGGGCTGAACCTCCGGTAAGGTGTTCGATATATGGAGCACCATGAAGCTGAAATTTGTCTATGATGGACAAAGATTCGTCTTCTACAATGTAGAAGTAACTGTTGTAGCAGTCGCGTGGAACAAAATACCCGTCTTCCCTGTCCCATTTTGCATGCTTTACGCCAACGTTCTCTGCCGGAATCATCTCACAATTGAACAATACGTCCTTGGTGCGGTACTGTTTATTGTATTTTTCGATGACACCCAATACAGTCTGAACAAATTTTTGATAGTCGGGGTTGTTTGATATCTGAAGCCCGCAGAACTCTGCTGCCTCTACAAGTCCATTGACTCCAATTGTCAGGTACTGGCGACCGATGTTGATATATCCTGCATCAAACAAGGGAAGCATGCCATGGCGTTGAAGCTCCTTAAGGTTTTCATTGTAGGCTAGCTGTACCTTATGGCATAGATCAACAATCTCGGAGAGGTATTCCTTATAATCTATTTTGTTGTTGATGGCATGCTGTATGCACCTGTTAAGGTTGATGGTGAGCACACTTTTTGAGCCTGTTGACACACCTCCCGCTCCAAGCGTATAGCTAAAACCGTTGTCTTGAATCTCGTTTCGCAGTCGGCAACAACTGGACAGGGAGTCGGCATTGTCACTCATGTAAGTAAAGAAGGAATGGCCTTCGCTGTACATCTTTGCCGTAAAGTCACCCCACTCCTGGTCAATGACGTCGCCGTCCTTGCACAATAATGCCATGGTTTCTACAGGGAAGGTCAGTACTGTCTTGGTGCGCTCAGCATTAAACCATGTCATGAAACGTTTCTGAAGCCACGACAGACCTTCCCAGTCGGGCTTTGAACCGTCAGGGAAGTAGAAGTCGCCGAAGAGACTCTTGAAGTATGGCTTGTCATAGTAGGCAATGTTCCAAAATACGGCCTGATAGTTGCGAGCTCCAGTGGGCTGGTTGATGGAATATACAATCTGTTCAAAACAGTCGGTAATCATCTTGTCTATAGTGCGCTGTTTGAGTGAGAGGTCAACCACCTTGTCTGCAAACTTATAATAATCCTTTCCGTATTCCAGTCCAATAAAATAGTTTAAGTACATCAAAAATTCTGGAGTGGCACAAGCACCACTTAGCATACTTGACACCATGAACACCATGTTTACAAAACCACCGCAGAAGGATTTCAGGTTTGTCGGAGCTGTAGAATTGCCGCCTATTGAGGTGGTGCCGCCGATAAGCCATGGATACATAGTTATTGAAGCGCAGTAGTTGGCAAGAGATGTTTCGTCGTTTTTATATATATAATGATGTGTGAGAAGGTGGATATAGCGTTCGGCAAGCTCTTTCCCGTACATTTTCTTTATACGATCGGTGAGCAGGCGACGGTTGAGGCGGATGAAGTTTGACTTTGGTAACTCGCCTATGAGGGTGGCAATGTTCTTGTGCTCCACGTTAGCGTTTGCATCGTATTTAGAGCCTGTAGCGGCATTTGCCGCTTCGCAGTATTCGGAGAGGAACTTGAGCTTTTCCATCGTCTCACGATCCTCGGTATGGCGCTGGCGGTATAGCATGAATGACTTGGCTACCTTGTAGTAACCTTCTTTCATAAGAGCCACTTCCACCTGGTTCTGTATGTCTTCCACCTTTATGCTTTCGTGTATGTCGAGATGGCTTATGATTTTTGAGATAAGTCCGAGGTCGGCCTGTTCGTCAACACTATTGAATGCTTTGACTATGGCATTCATGATTTTGTCAAGTGAGAAACTGTCTTGCGTTCCGTCTCTTTTGGTGATTGTAAAACTGTTGTTGTTCATTATTGTTGTTGTTTTTGGGAAACTTTTTGTGTTTCTAACTTTTGAAAGTTGTCCATTTTTGAAAACTTTGTTTATGATTTCTTAGTCGCAGTTGTTGTTTTTTGCTAACTGAAATCGGTTGCAAAGGTAATACAATTTTCTATATATTGTGTCGCAATAAACGAAAATATCACATTAAAAAAACTTAAAGGCATCATTTTTACATAAAAAAGCCTCAGATGAAACATCTGGGGCTGTTGCTGGTTGATGGCGGATTATGTTATAGATTTACTGTCGAAATATCTACCAACCCGTTTACTATAGCGTAAATGGTTAATCCTGCAGAGCTGTGTATCTGTAGTTTACGGGCAATGTTCCTTCGATGGGTGATGACGGTGTTTACAGAAATGAACAAGTGGTCTGCAATCTCTTTATTTGACATTCCTTGAACTAAGCTGATTATTACGTCTTTCTCTCTGTCTGAAAGAGGTTCGGCAGTTTCTTTATTGCATACCATATTGGATATGTTTCTTGTTACGCTGTCCTTTATCTGTTTCCGTTCGAGGTTTCTTATAGCAGGAACGAAAATGTTGTCTTCAACCTGTGAGTGAAGTTTCAGCCATTCTTCATTATTGTATAATCCGTATAGCGTCGCAGTGAGCTTGTTATTGCGACGGATGTCTCCCGGGAGATATTTGAGAATGATGTTTTTCAGTTCGCGAAGTTTCTGGTCGGTTTGGCTGTGGTGTTTAGAGAATGTCTCGATGTCATAATCTGACGGGGCGTTTCCTTTTAACAGTTGTTTGACGTAGGGGAAAAGGTGTTTCTCCTCGTACTTCATGTGTTTATGTATTTCCCGGGCATATTCATCATAGAAATTCATAATGAGAGTGCCAAGGCTGTCGCTCTCGTTTATTGATTCTTGCAGTTCGCGACGTATTGAAGGCAGCTGATAGTCAAGATAGTAGATATGGCTTGCCTCAAGATAATGGAGAAGGGTAGGGACTGACAGACGGTCGGCATCGTCGGCATTGTAATATCCGTTAATAGTATAGTTGACTACTGCGAGAAACGTATATGTGTCAACACAGTTGTCAATACATGTTTCGTTGACTGTCTTGTCACCGAAACCTAATGTTATGCCGAAACAACCCAATGATTGCAGCACGTTGTAATTGTCGCGAATGAGCGAAATCATTTGGTCGTTGGATTCGTACACCTTTTGATTTTTCATTTGTTTGCAACTTGATTTATTAATGTGTGCAAAGGTATATCAAAAAAATCAGTTGGGCAATACTTACTTTTGGGTATTTTTATTCCATTTTTTTGAGTACTGTTTGTTGCAAATACCGACAATGTGTTATTTCGCAAGTTTTTTTGCTGCTTTTTTGTGTATCAGTTTCGGTATTTTTATTACAGTGCCTTCTTTCAGCGGTTGGTCTGCCTTCACCCCGTTAAGCACCTCTATGTAGCATGACATACCTGGACCTAGCAGGGAGTTGGAGATGCTGGCTACTGTCTGTCCTTCACGTGCAGTCACGTTTTTCTCAATGCCCACTATTACATAAGCACCGGTTCTTACCCTGGGGTCTGCCTCATTATATTTTGAGAAGTCGTCCTTTGCTTTCTTTGTCGTCGTGTGGTCACTCTGTTTTGTTTCTTTTACTGCTTTCGTCGTGTCTTTGGCAATGTAAGCCTCGTTCGCCATTCTCTGTGCCCTGATCTCTGCAGTTTGTTTATCAAGGTATTCTGAATATTTTGCAATTTGCGAACTTGTTTCCTGATGTCGTCCATCTTCAAGTCCGAACATATAACCTCCGTAGGCTGAGGCGACCATGAGAATGATACAGACAGCAACATATATATAGAAATAGGTGTAGCTGCGGCTATCTTCTTCTGTCGTCGTTTCTTCTGTCGTCGTTTCTTTTTCAGTTATATTCTCACATTCGCTATGCTCGTTTGCATCTGTTGGTTCTGCCACGGCATTATTCTCTTTTTCTTGTGATAAACCAAATTCAGTTTCTTGCTCTAAAGGTGTTTCAACGTCAGAAGGTTCTTCTGTTTTTTCGCTCTCAGCTTTTTCTTCAACGGTTTTTTCTTCGACTGACTTTTCTTCAACGTTTTTTCCTTCGGCTTTATTATCTACAGAAACTGCTACTTCTTCTTCGGCAATGAGATTGTCTTCTTCTGTGTCTTGAGTATTGTTGTTGTCAATTGTGATGTCGATGCCGGAGAAATCGACACCGTCTTTGAGTATTACAGTATCGAACTGTGAGAATGGCCTGTTGACCATTTCCTTCATTGTACTGTCAGGCGTGAATGTCACTTTTTGATGTCCTTCAATCAGCACTCTTTCTCCAGTGTTGACATTAACGCTTTCTCTGGGGTCTACATCAATAATCTTGAAAGTTCCAAATCCCTTGATTTTCACGAGTTTGTCGGTTTCAAGTCCCTCTTTGATTACTTCAAAAATTCCATTGACGAAGTTTTGTGCCTCGTTGTCAGCCAAGCCATTTTTCTTTACGAGAATGTCGGCGAGATGTTGGATTGTATATTTCCCCATAACTATTTATTCTCCTCCTTTTTTTACCTTTTCCTTTAGGGTTGGTGCAGGTTTGAAGTTCAACACTAATTTTGGTGGAACAAGCATTCGCTGTTGTGTGGATGGGTTGACCATGATGCGTTCAAGTTTCTTTTTTATTTCAAACACACCAAATCCGGGAATGGCAACGCTGTTGCCTTCCTGAAATCCGTCGCTCATTCGGTCGATGATGTTTGTCACCATGCGTTGTGTGTCGGAGGTTGTGTAACCCATTCGTCCTGACAGACGCTGAATGAATTCCTTGTTGTTCATGTTCCAGAGTGTTAAAAATATTGTTTCATTTCTTTAATACTTTGCCGTATATGTCGAATTCTTCCGAGTCGGTTATTATGATGTCGTACATTCTCCCGACGTGTAGCGTTGAGTTTTCTTTTCTTATGAGGACTTCCGGGTCAACTTCAGGGGAACTGTATTCTGTTCGTCCGATATAGTAGTTGCCTTCTTTCCTGTCAATCACTACTTTCATGACTTTCCCTATTTTCTCGGCTTCAAGCTCCGCGCTGATTTTCTGTTGAAGAGCCATGAGTTTGTCGAGTCTTGCTTGTTTCACTTCTTGAGACACGTCGTCCTTATAGTTGGTTGCAGAGTATGTGCCGTCTTCTTCTGAGTAGGCAAATGCGCCCATTCGTTCGAATCTTGCCCAACGGGTGAATTCCATAAGTTCCTCGAAGTCTTCCTCTGTCTCTCCAGGAAATCCGACCATTAGTGTTGTACGAAGGTGTATTCCGGGTACTTCGCGTCTCATGCGTTCAATCATGTCGTATGTCTCTGCCTTGGTGACATGACGGTGCATCCTGTCTAGCATATTGTCGGAAATTTGCTGTAGGGCGATGTCGAGGTATTTGCAAACGTTTGGCTTTTCCCTCATCACGTCAAGCAGTTCCCATGGGAAATGAGCAGGATAGGCATAGTGGAGTCTAATCCATTTGACTCCCTTGATGTCTGCCATTTTCGACACCAGTTCAGCGATGTGCTGCCGTCCGTCGAAGTCAATGCCGTAATATGTCAGTTCTTGCGCAATAATCTGGAACTCGAATGTGCCTTTTGCCACCATTTGCCTTACTTCTTCGAGTATTTCGTCCATTGGCCTGCTGACGTGCTTGCCGGTGATTATTGGTATTGCACAGTATGCGCAATTTCTGTCGCATCCTTCACTGATTTTGATGTAAGCGTAATGGCGTGGTGTGGTCAGCTTTCTTTGTCCGTCGCACGATTTCATACCTCCGTGCCCAAGGTCGTTCAGTAATTGTTTATAGTTGAACTTCCCGTAGAATTTGTCAACCTGTGGTATTTCCTTTTCGAGCTCTTCCTGATAGCGTTGTGAAAGGCAGCCCATGACGTAGAGCTTTTTTAGTCTGCCTTCTTCCTTTGCCTGTGCCAGCTCGAGTATGGTGTTGATGCTTTCTTCTTTGGCGTCTTGTATGAATCCGCAGGTGTTTACTACGGCAATCTCTCCTTTTGGGTTCTTGCTGTCGTGGACGCAGTGGTACCCTGCAGCCTCGAACATGCCCATAAGAGTCTCGCTGTCAACGAGGTTCTTTGAGCATCCCATTGTTATTATGTCTATTGTATTATGGTTCACGCTTGTTCTTTCTTAAATAGTGAATCAACGAATTGCACTTTGTTGAACAGTTGCAGGTCTTCCATTTTCTCTCCAAGCCCGATATATTTCACAGGCACTTTCAATTGGTCGCTAATGCCGATGACAACTCCTCCTTTGGCCGTTCCGTCGAGTTTTGTGATGGCGAGTGACGTTATTTGTGTTACTGCCGCAAACTGTTTGGCTTGTTCGAAGGCGTTTTGTCCGGTGCTTCCGTCAAGTACCAGCATTACTTCGTCGGGTGCTTCGGACAGAACTTTCTTCATTACGTCCTTAATCTTCTTCAGTTCGTTCATCAGTCCGACCTTGTTGTGCAGTCGTCCTGCTGTGTCGATGATGACCACGTCGGCTTCGTTGGCCTTTGCGCTGCTCAGGGTGTCGAAAGCTACTGATGCGGGGTCGCTTCCCATCTGTTGTTTTATCACTGTCACTCCTACTCGTTCGCCCCAGATGCAGAGTTGCTCCACGGCTGCCGCCCTAAAGGTGTCAGCAGCTCCGAGATATACTTTTTTTCCTGCATTCTTGAATTGGTATGCAAGTTTTCCTATGGTTGTTGTTTTTCCAACTCCATTTACGCCGACTACGAGAATGACGTATGGCTTGTGGTCGGTAGGCAAGTCCCAGTTGTCGTTGTCTTCAGAATTGTTTTCTGCAAGCAGTGCTGCTATTTCTTGTCGCAGGATGGTGTTGAGCTCTGAGGTGCTTACATATTTGTCGCGTGCCACTCGTTGTTCTATGCGTTCAATGATTTTCAGCGTAGTGTCCACGCCTACGTCGCTTGTGATGAGCACTTCTTCCAAGTTGTCAAGCACTTCGTCGTCAACTTTTGATTTTCCTGCGACGGCGCGTGCGAGTTTGTCAAAAACGCTTGTTTTTGTTTTTTCCAACCCCTTGTCGAGGGTTTCCTTTTTGTTTTTGTTGAAAAATCCGAATATACCCATGTTTGTATAATTTGAGTGCAAACTTACAAATTTTTTTTCAAATATCTGTCATTTTTCCCAAAAAAAATTGCATTGTTTAGTTAATTGTCGTTTTTTCAGCAAATAACAGGTATGTTGTCATATACAAAAGGCTGCAACCAATTGTTGTTGGTTGCAGCCAAAATGTCTTATAGTGTGCGAATATTAGTTCTTGAAGAAGTCCTTAACTGCCTCGTTAGGAACCATACGCTCATCAAAGATGTAAGCACCGGTTTTGGGGCTTTTCACCATCTTGATGACTTTTGAGTAAGCGCGACCGTCCTTTTTGCCTTCTTGGAGGGTAGCGACGACTTTCTTTGCCATGTGTCTTAGTGCTTAAAATTTATTATTATTTGATTTCCTTGTGAAGGGTCATCTTTTTCAAGATGGGGTTGTACTTCATCAGTTCCATTCTCTCAGGAGTGTTCTTGCGATTCTTTGTGGTGATGTAACGGCTTGTTCCTGGCATGCCGCTGTTTTTCATTTCAGTGCACTCCAGTATAACCTGTACTCTATTGCCTTTTGCTTTCTTTGCCATCGTATTACTCTCCTATCACTTTAATGTCCTTCCAGTCAACGAAGCCTTTGGCTACAGCCTGCTTCAATGCGGCATCGAGACCTACTTTATTAATCATACGCAGACCAGCGGCACTGATCTTCAAGCTAATCCAGCATCCTTCTTCTACATAGTAGAATTTCTTGCTGAAGAGGTTGACGTCAAAACTGCGCTTTGTGCGGTGCTTTGAGTGAGACACATTACAACCTATCTGTGCCTTCTTTCCCGTAATTTGACAAATCTTCGACATTTCTATCTAAGTTTTTTGTTTTCTTTTTTATAACTTATTCCAAACAGGGTGCAAATTTAGTGACTTTTTCCCGAATTACCAAATATTAGCAAGCAAAATTTGCCTTTTTAAGGATTATTTTGATTTTCAGTGCTTATTTTTTGCCAAAAATGCTTTCTTCGGGCTCATTTTCTGTCCTTTCGCCCTCTTCCTCGTTCAAAAAATCACAGAAAAGCTGCATCGCTTTGTTGGTGGCAATGGCGAGATTGATGTCGCGTCCGAAATCTTCGCTGACTTTCAGCGTGCGTACCGAGTCGGGGGTGCCGCAAGCTATCCATATTGTACCCACGGGAATGTCCTTTGTTCCGCCTCCAGGACCTGCTATTCCTGTCGCGGCAATGGCATAGTCTGTGTTGAGTGCACTGCATGCTCCCTTAACCATTGCTTTTGCTACTTCTTCGCATACGGCGGTCTTTTCTTCAAGGAGTGAATGGTCAACACTGAGCAGTCTCTCTTTTACTTCGTCAGTATATGAAACGATGCCTCCCTTAAAGTATTTCGAGGCTCCGGGGATGGCAATCAGTGCCTCTGCTATTCTTCCTCCGGTACAACTCTCTGCCGTACTGACTGTTTTTTCCCTTTCCCATAGAAGTTGGCTTACTTCCCTGCTGATGATTTTGCTTTCAAAGTCCATGTTTTTTTTGTATTATTGTCTGATTTCATTTTCTCCTTTCATTCGAATGTTGTCTTTGCAAATGCCGGGGCATCGATGTTACAAAATTCATTGTTGAGATATTTATAATAGCCTGTTATGCCTATCATTGCCGCGTTGTCGGTAGTGTAGCTGAATTTCGGTATGTATATTGTCCAACCGTAACGATTCGCATGGTCGTGGAACGCGTTTCTCAGCCCGTTGTTGGCACTGACTCCTCCTGCCACCGCCACATGCTTTATGCCTGTCTGTTTCACTGCCTTGCGTAGTTTTTTCATCAATATGTCCACGATGGTGTATTCAAGGCTGGCTGCAATGTCTTCTTTGTGCTTTTCAATGAAGTCTGGGTCTTCCGCTACCCAATCTCTCAACGAGTACAGGAACGATGTCTTCAGTCCGCTGAAGCTGTAGTTGAGGTCGGCGATCTGTGGCTCGGCAAATTTAAAAGCCTTTGGGTTGCCCTTTCGTGCGAGCCTGTCGATGATAGGGCCTCCGGGATAGCCCAATCCCATTACTTTCGAACACTTGTCGATGGCTTCGCCTGCCGCGTCGTCAATAGTCTGTCCGATTACCTCCATCTTGTTGTAGGCATTGACTTTTACTATCTGCGAGTTTCCGCCGCTTACCAAAAGGCACAGGAATGGCAGTGGTGGGGCGGAGGTGTCGTTGTCGTTCTCCTTTATGAAGTGGGCCATCACATGGCCTTGAAGGTGGTTGACGTCAATAAGCGGAATGCCCAAGGCGCGTGCAAGACCCTTAGCGAAGCTGACGCCTACAAGCAGTGAGCCCATAAGTCCCGGTCCGCGTGTGAAAGCGATGGCAGAGAGCTGCTCCTTGGCTATGCCTGCGCGCTTTATGGCTTGGTCAACGACAGGCACCACGTTCTGCTGGTGTGCTCTTGATGCCAGTTCCGGCACTACTCCGCCATAAGCTTCGTGAACGGCTTGGCTTGCTGTAACATTGCTCAGCAGCACTCCGTCGCGCAGCACTGCTGCAGAGGTGTCGTCGCAGCTGCTCTCTATGGCTAATATATATGTGTTTTTGTTCATTTCTCTTATATATTAGTATGTGAGGACTTCAAGTCCGTGTTCGGTCATCAGGAAAGTGTGCTCCCACTGTGCGCTTGGCAGTTCGTCTCCTGTGATAACCTCCCAACCGTATTCGTCGTCAGCGTCAATGAACACTTTCCATGTGCCCTGGTTTATCATTGGCTCGATTGTGAACACCATTCCCGGTACCAGCAGCATTCCCTGGCCGCGGTAGCCGTAGTGCATCACTTCCGGTTCCTCGTGGAATTGTATTCCGACGCCATGTCCGCAAAGGTCACGTACTATGCCGTAGTGGTATTTCTCGCAATGTTTTTGTATGGCATGCCCGATGTCGCCCACAAAACTGTAGGGTTTTGCAGCTTCCGCTCCAATCTCAAGGCACTCCTTTGCTACTCTTACTAATTGTTCCTTCTCGGGTGTTGTCTTTCCGATTATGAACATTCTTGATGCGTCGGCGTAATATCCGTCGAGAATTGTTGTGAAGTCAACATTGATGATGTCGCCCTCCTTGAGCACGTCCTCTTTTTTGGGGATGCCGTGGCAAACCACCTCGTTGATGCTTGTGCAAACGCTCATGGGGAATCCCTCGTAGCCTAAGCAGGCGGGAGTGGCACCATGGTCCTCGCAGTATTTCCGGCATATCTCGTCAATTTCCAGTGTGGTCATTCCTGCGCGGATGTGCTTTGCCACCTCGTCAAGAACCCCCGTGTTGACTACACCGCTCTTGCGTATTCCATCAATCTGCTCGGGTGTCTTTATCAAGTCACGCGTTGGGACGAGTTTCCCTTTATTCTCCCAATACATGATTTTCTTGTCCATCTCCGTAGGCTCTTGTCCTCTGATGAGATGCCATCTTCTTTTCTTTCCAAACATGATGCTATATGTTGTTTTTGGGTGCAAAGTTACTGCAAAAGAGTGAAATGACAAAGGAAAATCACATTTTTCTTTTTTTATTTTAGAGAAGCAACGTAAGTTGAAATAAAACGAAAATGTAAATCTTTTGTATTTTGCCAGACTTCGGGATGGTATCGGGATTAGTTCGGGATGCATTCGGGACAGGTGTAAATTTTTATAAAAGCACTGTAGCGCAGTGTTCAATAATGCAAAAAATAGCCCCAGAGTACAGTATCACTACTCCTCCTGGGGCTTCATTACCTTAAAAAGACACCTATTGAATGTATAATTAATCTTTTAATACCTACAAGACAAAGTGGCATATAGCCAGTCCAATTGTTGTCAACACCTGCATTTTTGCAATGGACAACCAGCCAAAAACTATAGTTTTCTATTGTGAATAGTTTGTTCGGAAATAGAATCCCACATTTAGGCGATGCAAAGATAATACTTTATTTCGAAATCTGTGCTGTTTTGAACATTTTTTATGAAAAATAAACATAAATCTTTTTTCTGTATTACGTGAGGCTTGCGCATTAGTGCTAACAGGCTCATTCTATGGCATGTTAGCTTAGTGTTGTTTTGTGAGAAACTTGTTCAGTCGAGGTATTTATGATGAAATTTTTGTTACGCGCGCGTATTATAATAATGTAAGACCGCATCATTGTACAATGATAGCCTTTGCGGGTGGCTGCTTTATGTAGTTTTTGTGATTGTTGGCCTTTTGTAAGTTAAAAAAAATTAAATACGTAAAGATAATCACATTTAGTTGCTCTTATCTGAATGAAAATCAGTACCTTTGCAGCCGATTTGCAAGAAAGTCGGTCAGATACCGGCTGGATAATTCACATAAAGTCTAACTTTATTAGTAAAAAAACAATTAATTAAATTATGTCAGAATTAACAAAAAACGTCAAGCCATTGGATGACTTCAATTGGGAAGAGTTTGAAAATGGCACAACTGCCAACGTCAGCAAAGAAGAGCTTGACAAGGCTTACAACGAAACCCTCAACAAGGTCAGCGAGCATCAGGTGACCGAGGGTACCGTAATCTCTTGCGACAAGAAAGAGGTTATCGTCAACATCGGCTACAAAAGCGATGGTATCATCCCGGCAAGCGAATTCCGCTACAATCCAGACCTTAAGGTCGGTGACAAGGTAGAGGTTTACGTTGAGAACCAAGAGGACAAGAAAGGTCAGTTGTTGCTTTCTCACAAGAAAGCTCGCCTCAGCAAGAGCTGGGAGCGCGTTAATGCAGCTCTTGACAACCAGGAGGTTATCCAGGGTTACATCAAGTGCCGCACGAAGGGTGGTATGATTGTTGACGTGTTCGGTATCGAGGCTTTCTTGCCAGGCAGCCAGATAGACGTTCACCCAATACGCGACTACGACCAGTTCGTAGGCAAGACCATGGAATTCAAGGTTGTGAAAATCAATCAGGAATACCGCAACGTTGTCGTTTCGCACAAGGCTCTCATCGAACAGGAACTGGAGGCACAGAAGAAGGAAATCATCGGCAAGCTCGAGAAGGGTCAGATTCTCGAGGGTACTGTCAAGAACATCACCTCATACGGCGTGTTTGTTGACCTTGGCGGTGTTGACGGACTCATCCATATCACTGATCTCTCTTGGGGTCGTGTTGATGATCCTCACAAGGTGGTTGAGCTCGACCAAAAGATCAATGTGGTTATCCTTGACTTCAACGACGAGAAGAACCGCATCGCCCTTGGTCTCAAGCAGCTCACTCCTCACCCATGGGATGCACTCGACGCAGAACTCAAAGTTGGCGACCGCGTGAAGGGCAAGGTAGTCGTTATAGCAGACTACGGTGCTTTTGTGGAGATTCAGCCTGGCGTAGAAGGACTCATCCATGTTTCAGAAATGTCATGGAGCCAGCATCTGCGTTCAGCTCAGGAGTTCCTGAATGTTGGCGACGAGGTAGAGGCTGTCATCCTGACCCTCGACCGCGAGGAGCGCAAGATGAGCCTTGGCATCAAGCAGTTGCGTGAGGATCCATGGGAGGCTATCGACGTTAAGTATCCTGTTGGCAGCAAGCACACAGCCAAGGTTCGTAACTTCACTAACTTCGGAGTATTTGTAGAGCTTGAGGAAGGTGTTGACGGCCTTATCCACATTTCTGACCTCTCTTGGACAAAGAAGGTTAAGCATCCTTCAGAGTTCACACAGGCAGGTGCTGACATCGACGTTATGGTTCTCGACATCGACAAGGAGAACCGTCGCCTAAGCCTTGGTCACAAGCAGCTTGAGGACAATCCTTGGGATCAGTTTGAGGCAACATACACCGTTGGTAGCGTTCACGAGGGCAAGATTATCGAGATGCTCGAGAAAGGTGCTGTCGTTTCGCTAGAGAAGGGTGTTGAGGGCTTTGCTACTCCAAAGCATCTTGTAAAGGAGGATGGCACACAGGCTACTCTTGGTGAGACACTTCCGTTCAAGGTTATCGAATTCAACAAGGACAGTAAGCGCATCATTCTTTCTCACAGTCGTACGTTCGAGGATGCACAACGTGAGGAGAAGAAGGCTGCCAAGAAGGCTGCACGTGCAAGCAAGAAGGAAGAGACCGTAAAGATTGAGAACCAGCCGGCTTCTACAACTCTCGGCGACATTGATGTTCTCGCTCAGTTGAAGGCGCAGATGGAGAAGGGCGAGTAATTCTCCCTTCCCTGTTTCAATAAATCTATAAATAGGCATGCCGGATTCTTAAAAGGAGTTCGGTGTGCCTTTTAACTTTTTCAAACTGATGAAACGCATAATTCTCATTACGGGAGGACAACGCTCTGGAAAGAGCCAGACAGCGGAACGCATGGCACTGGCACTTAGCGACCATCCCGTCTATCTTGCCACTGCCCACATTTGGGATGAAGAATTTCGACGAAGGGTGGAAATGCACCAGCAAAGACGTGGACCACAATGGACTAATATAGAGGAGGAGAAATACCTTAGCAGGCATGATGTCAAGGGTAGGGTAGTGGTTGTTGACTGCATCACACTTTGGTGTACCAACTTTTTCTTCTCACGTGAAAAGGCGGAGTGGGAACAGCCAACTGTCGATTCTGCACTTGAGGAACTGAAGGCAGAGTTCGACCGGTTTACCAATCAGGATGCGACTTTCATATTTGTTACTAACGAGATTGGTAGCGGTGGTGTGAGTGACAATGCGATTCAACGTCGTTTTACCGATTTGGAAGGGTGGATGAACCAATATGTGGCAAAGAAGGCTGACGAGGTAATACTTATGGTGAGTGGAATTAGTGTGAGGATAAAGAACTAAACAATTATTAAAGAATTACAGTTTTTTATGAGGGCGTTTGATATTCAGAGACCCTCGTGTGAGTTGCGCGAGGCTATACAACAGAAGATAGACCATCTTAACAAACCGAAGGGGTCGCTTGGAAGGCTTGAGGAATTGGCACTGCAGATTTCTCTTATTCAGCAAACTACAACACCGGAATTAAACAATCCTGCTCATTTCCTTTTTGGTGCCGACCATGGCATTGAGAGGGAAGGGGTCAGCGTGTCACCGCGTGAGGTTACGTGGCAGCAGATGATTAACTTCACTCGTGGAGGTGGTGGTGTCAACATGTTTTGCCGACAGTACGGATTTGATTTGAGCATAGTGGATGTAGGAGTTGATTACGACCTTGGCGGTGTGGAAGGCATCATCAACCGCAAAATTGCCCGCGGCACAGCAAACTTCCTTTATGAACCGGCGATGACGGAAGGGCAGATGAACGATGCTGTCAATATAGGTGCAGATATGGTAGATAAGGCCGTTGGAAAAGGAGCAACTATAGTTTGTATGGGTGAGATGGGTATAGCTAACACCTCGCCTTCGAGCATTTGGATGAGTCTTTTCGAGAATGTTCCTTTGAAAGAATGTGTCGGTGCCGGAGCAGGACTCGACAGCGCTGGCATTCGGCATAAGTATGACGTTCTTTCAAGGTCGGTTGAGAACTTCAGGGTAACGATGGGATCGTCTGCCTCTGTGGAAGACACAATAAGGTATTTTGGAGGATTTGAGATGGTTGCTGCCATTGGGGCAATGTTGCGTGCTGCCGAACTGAAGGTTGCTGTTATGATTGACGGATTCATAATGTCGGCTTGTGCTTTGGCTGCAGTAAGATTGTATCCTGATGCTTTTGAATATATGATTTTCGGTCATCAGGGTGATGAGGGAGGACATGCCCGAATGCTGAAACTCATGGGTGCAAGGCCGTTGCTAAGTCTAGGTTTGCGATTGGGCGAAGGAACAGGTGCGTTGTGTGCATACGGTATTATCGACAGCGCTGTCAGGATGATAAGGGAGATGAACAATTTCAACAATGCCCACATTACAAAATATTTCTGATTTATTCCGTTATGCGTGTTTCTATCGATAAGGCAAAGTGGTGGGAGACACCGTTTGCGGCATTTATCTTCTTTACGCGTCTTCCTTTCTGGCGTCTGCATCAGCCGCCGCAGCATTGCTATAAGCATGTAGTTGAATATTGGCCGCTTACTGGATGGCTTACCGGAGGACTAATGGGGGCAACAGTGTATTTTGTAGGTCAATATGCAAGTGTCACATTGGCTGTACTTATTGCCATAGCCTTGAGAATGCTTGTAACGGGTGCCATTCACGAAGACGGACTGACAGATTTCTTTGATGGATTTGGTGGAGGAGGCAATGACCGTCAGCGCATACTCGACATTATGAAGGATTCGCGAATAGGAACTTATGGGGTGTTGGGTTTGGGCATGTATCTTGCTCTTTTCGTAGCCTCGATGACATCAACGGAGCCAAGTTTGCTTGCGCTTATGATGGTTGCCGCCGACCCATTTTGCAAAATGCTCAGCGCCCAGATTATCATGTTTCTGCCATACGCGAGGAATGAGGAAGAAGCCAAGGCAAAGACTGTGTATGTAAAGTATAATCTTGTGGCTGGTATCCGTCTTGCCATTGCGGGATTGTTGCCTATGGTTGGCTTCGGGTATTTCCTGGTGGAATATTATGGCATGCAGGTGTCGCAGATACAGATGGCTATTTCGTTTCCCTGCCTTTGTTTCTACGGCCTTTATATGTTGATGAACAAGAAGTTACATGGCTACACAGGCGACTGTTGTGGCGCATTGTTCCTACTTGTGGAGTTGTCTTTCTATCTGGCGTTTGTAATAATGAGATAAGGAAGCGGCTTTGTTATTTGTCTTTTAGGTCAATGGGATGGATGAACGAGAACTTGGCTCCACCGGTATAAGTCGTGTCGAGCCATATCTTCCCACCGAGATGGTCGAGTATTTGGCGGCATATCTGAAGCCCGAGGCCTGTTCCTTGTTTGAATTGGTCAAGTTTAATAAATCGCCCGAACACTTTTTCCGCGTTCTCTTTCTTTATGCCGCATCCTTGGTCTGCTACTCCAAATTTTGCTATATTGACATTTGTGTCAATGTCAAGGCTAAGTGTTATGTTTCCCTTGTCGCTGAATTTGACGGCATTGGTAAGAAGGTTAATCATCACCTGGCGAAGACGTGTCTCGTCGGTCACAAACTCAATGTTGTCCATATTTGAGGTGAACACGAAACTGATGGGCTTGCGGCAAGTCACTTCCACCGATTCAAGTACTGACTTGCATAGTCTTGAAATATTGCACCTGCGAAGTTCAAGAGACATCTTTCCACTTTCTATTCTTGAGAGGTCAAGCACGTCGTTGATTAATTTCAGCAGGCTTTGTGAGTTCTCGTTGATGATATCGTTGAAATGATTACGTTCCTCATCACTCAACTCGTCACTTTGCGTGGCAAGAAGGCCGGAGAAACCAACAATGGCATTCAGTGGAGTGCGTATCTCGTGGCTCATATTTGCCAAGAATGCAGATTTCATCTTGTTTGACTCTTCTGCCTTGTCACGGGCTATTTCCAGTTCATTGCTTTTGTTGAGAAGGTCAAGTTTCATGCGGTTAAGCTTTATGACATAGTAGCTTGTAATGGTGAATCCAACGGCAAGCAGGACTAATATGCCGAGGAAAATTCCTATTGTCTCGCTATGACGCTCAAAGAAAGACGCTGGCTTGTTGATAATTTTGCTGTCAATAGGCAGCGCTTCAATATTTATGCCTAGGTCGTTCAGGCGTTTATAGTCGAAAACGTAGTTGTTAGTGCGGAATATCAGCCCCTGCGGGGTATTCGTGTGGACATATTCTGCACATAGGTTTGCAAGGCGGTAGCCTGTGTCGTCATAATCTGGATAGTAGCCGCCAACTGCCCATCCGTCCATACCTGAACCTGTTATAGAAAACACGGCAAGCGAGGGATTGGCATTCGAGAAGACTGTAGAAGTCCTGCTCACATTATAGCTCTGGTCCATATCAAGACGCCATGAACTGAGAAGTACCATTGTCGAGGATGGCAGTTTTTTTAGTTTGTCAATAAGCGCGTCGTATGGGTGCTGCCTTCCGTCGAAGTATTCTATTGTTTTCCCTTTGATGGGCTTGAGCTCCTTTTGGGCCTTTGCCAAAAGCGATATCCCGCCGAAGGAGTTGTCGCTGATGAACAGTATATGGTCTGACTTTGGGAATAAGTCGTCCATGAGCTTGACATTGTTTTCTATGTCGCAAAGGGTTACAATCCCCCCGACGATATTGTAATCGGTAAAGTCAGTTCGCAATTCTTTTGTCTCTGGCATCCACATGCTGATGTCAAAGTCATGTTCAGGAATGAGGACAATTGACGAATTGCATGATCCGATAATCAACGGAATGTCTTTCATCCTTTTGTCGGAAAGAGAAAGAAATGTAGAGACAGATTCCCTGCCGGTAAGTACAATGGGAATGTCTTTCCTGTTGGGAATATCGTATTTTCCCAGTATTTTTGTCATATTGCTCTTCCAATCCTTAATATTGCTTATGCCGTTGATGTCCATGCTCTCCACGATGACTTGGCATTCTGGCATGAGTTCTGTCGTTCTTTTGACAAACATGGAAAGATAGTTGGCGACATACTTGCTGTCTGGATTGTACGAGGTTATATATAGTATCTTATCGATAGCACAGATATGTGTCGTCGATATGAAAGATAGCATAATTATTAACAATATGTGGAAAATGGCATATTTTTTATAACTTCTCTTTTTCATACTGCAAAGGTAATGTTTTTTTTGATAATATTAGTTATAAACAATGGAAAAATGAAGATTGCACGTAGTTTTTTGTTACCTTTGCAGCAAAAATTAGAGAAATGGAAATTATAATGGTGAGACATACACGTGTAGGTGTACCTAAAGGTACTTGCTACGGATGGTCGGATGTACCAGTAGCTGACACTTTTATGCAGGAGGCAGAACAAACATGTATCAGGCTTAACTTAATCTTCGCTGAGAGGAAACCCGACATGGTGTTTTCATCACCTCTTACAAGGGCAAGAAAGCTTGCGGCGTTCTGCGGATATGACACTCCAGTAGTCGATGACAGGCTTAAAGAGATGAACATGGGAGAATGGGAGATGAAACGCTATGACGAAATAAAGGATGATGCCTTGCAGATGTGGTATGACGACTATATGCACATAAGGGCGACAGGTGGTGAGGGATTTCAAGACTTATATGAACGGGTTGCGTCGTTCCTTGACGAGATAAAGGAAAAGGGATACCGCCGTGTAGCTGTATTTGCCCACGGCGGTGTCCTGTTATGTGGCGGCATTTATGCCGGTCTGTTCCCCGCAGAGGGATGTTTTTCACATCTTGTTGAGTGTGGCGGCGTGCAGAGCTTCCATATTTAGCGGAATGAGGCTGTGATGACGTTCAGGAAGTGTCTTGTACAACGCTCTTCCGACACCTTCGTCGCTTATAATCGGGCAGGCCTGCAGCAGTCCTCCAAGAACAATCATGTTGAACACTTTCGCGTTTTTCATTTCTGCGGCTTTGTCCATGGCATCGATGCGATAGATGGTGATATCTTTGCGTGTAGGTGGATTAAAAATGCCATAACCGTCGTAAATCATTATTCCGCCAGGTTTTACCTTAGGTTCAAACTTGTCGAGAGAAGGCTGGTTGAGGACGACAGCCACGTCGTATGCACTCAGTATTGGGGATGATATTTTCTCGTCGCTGATGATGACGGTCACATTTGCAGTACCGCCTCGTTGCTCTGGTCCATATGCAGGCATCCATGTCACTTCCTTGCCTTCCATAAGACCTGAGTAGGCTAGTATCTTACCCATTGAGAGGACACCTTGTCCGCCAAATCCTGATATTATGATTTCTTTCTTCATAATTCTTAAACTTCTAATTTATCGTATCCTTCAAGTCACCCTTTGGATAGAATTTGAACATGTTGTCTTTCATCCACTTGTTGGCTTCAACCGGTGATAGTTTCCATCCGCTGTTGCATGTTGAAACAATCTCAACGAGAGAACTGCCTTTGCCTGCCATGGAGGCTTCGAAAGCTTTCCTAATGGCACGTTTGGCACTTTTTATGGCCGCCACAGTCTCAACGCTTTGGCGGGTGACATAGCAGGTGCCTTCAAGTGTAGCTGCTATCTCGGTCATCTTCAAGGGATAACCGTGAAGGTCTGCCTGCCTGCCATACGGACATGTACTGGTCTTCTGCCCCATAAGTGTTGTGGGAGCCATCTGACCGCCTGTCATACCGTAAATGGCATTGTTGATGAAGATTATTGTTATGTTCTCGCCACGGTTTAGGGCATGGATGGTCTCACCTGCACCGATGCAGGCAAGATCGCCGTCGCCTTGGTAGGTGAATACCAACCGGTCGGGCCATACTCTCTTTATGGCGGTTGCTACGGCTGGTGCTCTTCCATGGGCCGCTTCCTGCCAGTCGATGTCAAGATATCGGTAAGCGAAGACGGCGCAACCTACAGGGCATACACCGACGGTTTTTTCTTCCAATCCCATTTCTTCGACAACCTCAGCCACGAGTTTATGAACCACTCCATGACTACATCCGGGACAGTAGTGCATCGGGACGTCGTTCATCAGTTCTGGTTTTTTGTAAACCAGGTTTTCGGGTGATATGATTTTTTCTCTGTTGACCATAATACTACATTAGTTTTTTCTTCAGTGCCTCTACAATCTCGTCGGGTTCGGGCACGATGCCACCCAGACGACCGAAGTGTTCTACATCTTCCTCACCGTTGATGGCAAGACGTACGTCGTCAACCATCTGTCCGGCATTAATCTCTACCACGAGCACTCCCTTTTTGCCTTTTGTCTGAGCCTTAATCTCTTTCTTTGGGAAAGGCCACAGGGTGATAGGGCGGAACAGTCCAACCTTGATGCCTTCCTCGCGTGCCATCTCAATGGCTTTTTGGGCTATGCGGGCTGCTGATCCGAAGGCAACGATAATGTAGTCGGCATCGTCACAGTCTGTCGTTTCGTATCTCACCTCGTTTTCCTCTATCTGACGGTATTTCTCCTGAAGGTCGATATTGTGCTTTTCCATAGCTTCTGGCTTAAGCTCGAGAGAGGTCAGAATGTTGGGCTGGCGGTCACATGTGCGTCCCATCGTTGCCCATGGACATTCCTTACGGATTTCTTCTTCTGTCCTTCGTGGTTTGTATGGTGGCAGTACGACTTTTTCCATCATCTGTCCGATGACTCCGTCGCTTAGAATCATTGCCGGATTGCGGTATTTGAAAGCAAGATTGAAGGCAAGGTCAACAAAGTCTGCCATTTCCTGTACAGATGCCGGAGCCAACACAATGACATTGTAGTCGCCGTTGCCACCGCCTTTTGTCGCTTGTTTATAGTCACTTTGTGACGGTTGGATGGTTCCAAGTCCGGGACCGCCACGCTGTACGTTGACAATGACACCCGGAATTTCCGATCCTGCCATATATGATATGCCTTCCTGCATCAGTGCTACGCCGGGACTTGAGGATGAGGTGAACGCGCGCTTTCCAGCTCCTGCTGCTCCGTGAACCATATTGATGGCAGCAACTTCGCTTTCTGCCTGAAGTACTACCATGCCTGTCGTTTCCCATGGCTTGTCAAGTGCAAGTGTCTCAATGATTTCGCTCTGAGGTGTGATGGGATAACCGAAGAAACCGTCAACACCGCATCTGATGGCTGCTCTTGCAATGGCTTCATTGCCTTTCATTAGTGTTACTTCTTGTTCTGTCATCGTTAATCCTCCATTTTTTTTCGGTAAACCGTGATGCATCCGTCTGGACATACGATGCCGCATGATGCACAACCGACACAGTTTTCCTGACTAACCACTTCTACGAACGGATAGCCGCTTTTGTTGACTTTTCTTGCCATAGCAATGACATTTTGCGGACACGCTTCCACACATAAAGCGCAGCCTTTGCAGCGATCCATGTCAACCACTATGGCTCCTCTGATTTTACTCATTCTTATTATTCTCCTTTTTTTGTAGTTCAAGGATTATAAGCGTCCTTGTTATAAAAGTTCAATATGTCGTCGAGCATGGCCTTAGCTTCCACAGCCGGACTGTCAGGGTTGAGCTCGATAGCTTCCATGTAGCAATTGATTGCCTCCTGCCAGTTGCCTTGCTTGCGGAACGCATTGCCACGCTCGTATAGTTCATCACTCTTCGTCAGTCGCATGTCTCATCCATCACTCCTCACTTGTAGTATTCTTTCTTGCCGGCTGCAAGAGTGTTCTTCATCAATGAGCATATTGTCATTGGCCCCACACCTCCAGGCACCGGCGTGATGTAAGAGCAAAGGGGCGACACTTCATCGAACTTTACGTCACCGTTCAGGCGGAAGCCGCTCTTGCGAGTACTGTCAGGCACACGTGTAGTACCTACATCTACTATCACAGCGCCTGGCTTTACCATATCGGCTTTCACAAAATCCGGACTGCCTATTGCGGCGATTATTATGTCTGCCTTGCGACATTCTTCTTTCAGGTTCTTCGAATGGCTGTGGCATACTGTCACCGTTGAGTCGCCGTATTGTTTCTGCATCATCAGTTGCGCCATGGGTTTGCCTACGATATTGCTGCGTCCGAGGATGACACATTTTTTGCCGCTCGTTTCTATTCCATATCTTTTCAGCAATGTTATTATGCCAAGGGGCGTGGCTGAGATAAAGCAAGGAAGGCCAATAGCCATACGGCCAACGTTGATCGGGTGGAAACCGTCAACGTCTTTCCGGTAGTCGATAGCCTCGATGATTTTTTGCTCGTCTATATGTTTGGGCAGCGGGAGTTGTACGATAAAACCGTCGATGTCAGCATCGTTGTTTAGTTTTTCAACGCATGAAAGAAGTTCCTCTTCCGTGATGTCATCTTCGTAACGTATGAGAGTTGACTTGAATCCGCATGCCTCACAAGCAAGTACCTTGTTCTTTACGTAAGTCTCTGAACCACCGTCGTGACCCACCAGCACGGCTGCAAGGTGGGGACGCTTGCCGCCTGCATTCACGATTTGCTCGACTTCCTGGGCTATTTCTTCTTTTATCTTGGCCGCAGTGGCCTTTCCGTCTATCAAATTCATGTATATTCCTTATCTACTAAAAAATTACTTCATTCTTTGTTTCATTGCAGCTGCCATCTGCATCATTTTGGAACTGTTCATGCCAGTGACCATCTTCATCATTTTGCGCATCTGGTCAAACTGTTTCATCAACCGGTTGACATCCTGGATTGTCGTTCCTGAGCCTTTGGCGATTCTGTTGCGTCGGCTTTGATTGATAATTTCAGGATGTGTGCGTTCCTTCGGTGTCATACTGTTGATGATGGCCTCTATTCCCTTAAAAGCGTTGTCATCGATGTCAACGTCCTTTATGGCTTTGCCTACACCTGGTATCATTGCCGCAAGGTCCTTGATGTTGCCCATTTTCTTTATCTGTTGTATCTGGCTCATGAAATCATTGAAGTCAAACTTGTTCTTCATGATTTTCTTCTCAAGCTCACGTGCCTTTTTCTCGTCAAACTGCTGCTGGGCACGCTCAACAAGACTCACGATGTCCCCCATGCCGAGGATGCGGTCTGCCATACGTTCAGGATGGAACACATCCACTGCTTCCATCTTCTCGCCTGTTCCCACAAACTTGATAGGTTTGGTGACAACAGTGCGAATCGACAGGGCTGCACCGCCTCTTGTGTCGCCGTCAAGTTTTGTCAGGACTACTCCGTCAAAGTCAAGGCGGTCGTTGAATTCCTTGGCTGTGTTAACTGCATCCTGACCTGTCATGGAGTCAACGACGAAGAGTGTCTCGTTTGGCATGACAGCTTCCTTGAGTGCGGCAATCTCGTTCATCATTTCCTCGTCAACGGCAAGGCGTCCTGCTGTGTCGATGATTACTACGTCGCAGGCTTTTGCCTTTGCTTCACGAATGGCGTTGTTGGCAATCTCGACAACGTTTTTGTTGTCGGGTTCGGAATAGACAGGTACACCCACTGTTTCTGCCACAACCTTCAGCTGTTCTATGGCTGCAGGACGATAAACGTCGCACGCAACAAGCATTGGCTTCTTGTGGTTTTTGCTTTTTAGCATGTTGGCGAGCTTGCCGCTGAAAGTGGTCTTACCAGAACCTTGGAGTCCTGACATGAGGATTATTGTCGGGTGGCCGTCAAGGTTTATTGGCGTAGCTTGGCCTCCCATAAGTTCCGCAAGCTCGTCATGGACGATTTTTACCATCAGCTGGCTGGGTTTCACGGCCGTCAGAACATTCATGCCCATAGCCTTCTTCTTCACCGTGTCGGTGAAGTTCTTTGCTACCTTGTAGTTAACGTCGGCATCGAGCAATGCCCTCCTTACATCCTTCAACGTTTCAGCAACGTTGATTTCTGTAATTTTTCCTTCGCCCTTCAGTATTTTGAACGAGCGTTCAAGTCTGTCACTTAAATTTTCAAACATTATATTTCAATTCTTTTTTATTTTCTCATTCTTTTTGCAAAGATAGAACATAATTGCGGAAAAAACGAATAATTATTATTTGTTTTAATGTATTTTAATTTGTTTGTTGCGTAAATTGCGCACATCGATTTTTTGTGTGCAATATTTGTTATTGTTAAAACCTGCCCCCACTGACGAGTTTACATGCCACGACTGAAGATGGCCACTGTTGCTGCCGTTGCTGTAGCCGAAACGGTTGAATGTTCCGTATGCGGAAATGATAAAGGGCTCGAAGTTATATGTGAGTGAAAGCCGGACGTCGATGTTCATGTTAACGTCGCTGTTCGTAGATGATGTGCTGGCATCCCTGATCACCATTTCCTCTTCGGGCATAGCGTCGTGGACAAAGTCGTCAAGCGCAAGGTCTTTCAGGTTTGAGTCATAACGGTGAATCTTCAGGTGGTTGACTAACGAAACAGTTGGCATTGCCCATGCCGATGCTGGCTTACCATTGTTGGGCCTTGCCGACATCACCAACATAAAGGATGAATTAGGCATTACGGTTTTCTGCATAGTTCACGGATAATAGGTGGCACCGACAATGAAGGAACCGGCAGAACGTAGCTGGTAAGCCGATTGGTCATAGGCGGAATAGGAAAAGAGCTTGCCGTTGATGGTCGATTCTATCTGTATGTCGCCTTGGTTTCTGCGTTATGTCTATATATGTACGGTCGATGCCGCTGGTTGCCATGGTGTCGATTAAGTCCATCACTTTGTTGGCAAAAGCAGCTACACCTTTCTTCTTATGTGAAAATGAGGAAATGATGACAGAAAGTGCTGTCTCAAGGCAAAGTGTTCTATGTAAAAATGTCGTGGATTGCATATTCACCTGCAAAGATAGCTTGTGTTTTGCAAATTTCAATAATAAATGGAAGAAAAAATGACTTTTATTCGTGTTTTTGTGGAAAATACTGTATATTTGCAGCAAATTGTGTATATAAAACAACTCAATTATGGAACAATTAAAAAACGGGAAACTTACAGTTGAGATTTCTTCTCACGGTGCTGAATTGCAAAGCATAAGGAATAATGCCGAGGGACGTGAGTATCTTTGGCAAGGGGATGAAAAGTATTGGCCAAGGAGATCACCAATACTCTTCCCGATAGTTTGCGGATTGTGGAAAGGACAGTATCGCATTGATGGAAAGACCTTTGAGCTGCCTAGGCATGGATTCGCAAGGGACATGGACTTCGATGTGGTTGACAAAACGGATACTTCCGTCACCTATGAGCTGACATCTGACGAGGAAACATTGAAGGTCTATCCCTACGAGTTCGGACTTAACGTCACTTACGTACTTAGTGACGACACCATCAATGTGATATGGTCAGTAAAGAATCTTGGCAAGGAGGAAATGCATTTCCAAATTGGTGGACATCCGGCGTTTAACTTACCCGACATAAAGGAAGGTGACAAGATGAGAGGCACAATGCTCTTCGACAATGAACTTCCGTTGACCAAGATTATTGGTAACACAGAGGGATGTATTAAGCCGGAAAGGTTTGACGTGAAAACCGAAAAGCATATATGGGCGTTTGACGAGGAGTCGTTTGCCGATGATGCCGTGATTCTTGATAAGTCGCAGGTCGGACTCGCTGTCATCCTCGACACCGACGGACGTCCGCAGATTGGCCTTTCTTTCGACGCTCCTTGCCTTGGCATCTGGAGCCCCTATGGCAAAAATGCACCGTTCGTGTGTATAGAGCCTTGGTTTGGAGTACACGATTGGGCTGGCTATGAAGGTGAGTTCAAGGACAAGTATCTCATGAACCATCTTCTTCCAGGAGCCCTTTTCATGAGTAACTATGAAATAAAGGTATTCAGCTGATTTGGCTGGTTTTGTCGTAGGATATTATTAGAGGCAGGCTGTCATAGGCCTGCCTCTAATAATTCATGTTCAGTTCAAAAATGCTTATGCCCAAGGATTCTCCGTCGGATATGGAAGCGATTTCGGCTGATTGTAGGCGATGTCCTTGATGCCCAAGTACTTGAATACTTCAAAGAGAGTCTTGCCAATGTGAGAGAAGGCAACGGCTCCATGGTGAGGATAGCCCTTCTGGATGAGCACGTGGCGATAGAAGCGACCCATTTCAGGAATAGCGAAGATACCGATACCGCCGAATGAACGTGTCGGAACGTCTAGAACCTCACCCTCAGCGATGTAAGAGCGGAGATTGCCCTGAGAGTCGCATTGCAGGCGATAGAATGTGATGTCGCTGGCTGCGATGTCACCTTCAAGAGTTCCACGTGTGAAGTCTGGTTCGCCACCATTCTCAAGCAGACGGTTCTGGATGAGCTGATACTTTATCTTGCGGTTAGAACACATCTTGCACTGTGGAGTGTTTCCGCAGTGGAAGCCCATGAATGTGTCGGTGAGCTTGTAGCCGTACTTGCCTATGATGTCCTCGTCGTAGATGTACTTTGGCACAGAATTGTTGATGTCAAGCAATGTCACGGTGTCGTCGCTTGCACACATACCGATGTACTCAGAGAGAGCTCCGTAGATATCAACTTCGCAGGCAACTGGAATGCCACGGCTAACAAGACGGCTGTTTACGTAGCAAGGCTCGAAACCGAACTGGCTTGGGAATGCAGGCCAGCACTTGTCGGCGAATGCAACGTATTGACGTGAGCCCTTGTGCTCCTCTGCCCAGTCAAGCAGTGTGAGCTCAAACTGTGCCAGGCGGCGGCTCAGTGAAGGATAGTAGCATCCTTCGCCCATTTCCTTTGCCATATCCTCGCAAACTGCATCGATGCGTGGGTCGTTCTCGTGTTTCTTGTAAGCCACTAGCAGGTCGAGTTCAGAGTTCTCCTCTACCTCTACGCCGAGTTCGTACAAGCCCTTGATAGGTGCATTGCAGGCGAAGAAGTCCTGTGGTCGTGGACCGAAGGTAATGATTTTCAGCCCCTTCAGACCGAGGATAACGCGAGCTACTGGAACGAATTCTGCCATCATCTGAGCCACTTCCTCTGCTGTGCCTACAGGATATTCTGGGATGTAGCCCTTGAGGTGGCGCATGCCGAGGTTGTAAGAGCAGTTGAGCATGCCGCAATATGCATCGCCACGACCGTTGATCATGTCGCCGTCACCTTCTGCGGCAGCCACGAACATACAAGGTCCGTCGAAGTTCTTTGCTATGAGAGTTTCTGGTGTCTCAGGACCAAAGTTGCCGAGAAATACCACGAGAGCGTTGCATCCGGCTTCTTTAACCTCTGCGACAGCCTTGAGCATGTCTTTTTCGTTTTCTACTGTAGTCTGGCAGTTGAAGAGTTCGCCTTTGTAGGCTTTAACGATGTTCTCACGACGTTGTGTTGACAACGCGATTGGGAAGCAGTCACGACTTACGGCGATGATGCCGAGTTTGACTTGCGGAATGTTAGTACTTTGCATAAAACTATTTTTTTATAATAATGTTACAATTTCTTGCAAAAGTAATCCTTTTATTTGAATTATCCAAATAATTAAAGGAAAAATATTATTAATACTTGCATTTTTTTCTTCTTAACGATGCTTGTTCCATTTTTCAAGAATAGCCCCACCTTATTATATATAAATAAATATTATGATTAAATTACCTCTACCAGTTGCTATTTGTTCATAAGTAGTAATATTTATAAACCAGGTTGACAAGTTGTTTTATTAGTTGTAATTATAGTTGACTCTACTTGTCATTGTTCACTCTTAAGGTTGACCACCCAAATATAACAAAAAACGATACTACAGTACTCGTTAGATGAATAAAAATACTGGAGAACAAAGGTATCTTCGCTTAAGTTCTTTTTCATTGGATTGAAATCAAGATTATAAGGCTGTTTTGATAGTTAATATATAATAAGGTGTTACATGTACAATCATAGTTTTTACACTCTTTATTTGTAAACAAATGTTAAAGAATGAAAGTTTTTTCATGAAATGTTTGGTTTGTATTGAAAAAGTCCGTACCTTTGCATCCGCTTTCGAGAAACAACGACACTCGTGAGCGTCAGAAAAGAGTTCTTTGAAAGATTTACATAACAGAGAAGTAGTAGTACAAGAAGCAATTGAGAAATCAATTGGGTAAACGAACCGTCAATTTGAAAAGATTGAAAAAGGTTTCTTTAGACTTGAGAACGAAGGCGTCCTGAACAAGACAGAATTCAAGAAATTGGAAAAGATATTTTTACAATGTAGAGTTTGATCCTGGCTCAGGATGAACGCTAGCTACAGGCTTAACACATGCAAGTCGCGGGGCAGCATG
>JALFCG010000034.1 GCA_022771265.1 Prevotella sp. | reverse complement strand
TCTGTTATGTAAATCTTTCAAAGAACTCTTTTCTAACGCTCACGAGTGTCGTTGTTTCTCGAAAGCGGATGCAAAGGTACGGACTTTTTCAATACAAACCAAACTTTTCAAGAAAAAACTTTCATTCTTTAACGTTTGTTTACAAATAAAGAGTGTAAAAAGTACCATTATTCTCATTACACCTTATTATATTATATGGGTTTCTTCATCCACGTTCTCTCATAGTTAGCATTCACTTCACACGAACAAGAACTGTTTTTAGGTCTTTGTCGGCACTGCTGTTTCCTACCATCACCTCATAGTCTCCCGGCACCACCCGTATGGAGTTGGTTGCGGTGTCCCATCCCTCGAAGCTCTGGCGTGGGAGTTCTATGGTCAAGGTCTTGGATTCTCCTGGGGCGAGATTTACCTGTGAATAAGCCCTGAGCGACTTCTTCGGTCCTTGCCTGTCGGCGATGTTGCGTATATACACTTGAACAGTCTCCACTCCTTCCCTTGAACCGACGTTTGTAACCGTCACGTTGACCTTACCGTCAGCATAGACTGGTTTGCTGATGTTGAACGTTGTATAGCTCAGTCCGTAACCGAAGGGGAACAGAGGTTCTCCGGTATAATATCTGTAGGTGCGGTTCTTCATCGTATAGTCGAGGAAGTCGGGCAGTTCGTCGGTACTTTTGTAGAAAGTGACAGGCAATTTGCCGCTTGGCGACTTATCGCCGAAGAGCACCTTGGCAAGAGCCTCTCCTCCCCTCTCTCCTGCATACCACCACTGCAATATGGCGTCACACGACTGTAGTTCTGGGGTCAGTGCGACAGCCGAGCCGGAGCAGTTGACGAATATCACCTTCTTTCCCACCTTGTGTAGCAGTTCGAGGATGTCTCGTTGCGACTGTGGCAGTTCGATATTTGTGCGGTCACCACCCTTGAATCCCGGTTCGCTCACCTTCATTTCCTCGCCCTCAAGACTTGGCGAGATGCCACCGACGAAGATGACCGTTTCCGTTTTTCCTATCTGCCTCAGGAGTTCTTCTGGTGACATTGTGACCTTATGTTGAATATCGAACGACAATGCCGCGAACCCCTTTTCCTGCACGTAGTCGAGCTGTATGCGATATTTTTTCCCTGCCTCCACCTTCATTTCCTTCTTTGCTCCCTGTATGCGATGGCGCACTTTCCAGATGTCAACGATTGTGTCTCCATTGACAACGAGTCTCAGCATGTCGTCGCCACTGACGTTGAACAGGAGGGTTTCGTCGCGTTTAGGAATGAGAGTACCCTCATAGCGTGCAGAGAAGTCCTCTAGGTTTACTCCAGGCGCGAACACGGTGTTCCCTCCGTTGCTCAGCTGTATTGGCGAGCTTATGTTGACAGTAGCAGCAGGAACTCCGTCCATCGACGTGTTGTTCCAGTAGGTGGCTCTCAGTCCTTTATTGCCTTCCGGGTCAGTTGTCTCGTCGAATCGGCTTACGAACTGTTCGTTTCTTGTAAGTCCGCATCCCATAATGTGCTTCACTCTGCAGTTGGAGTCAATCGACTTGGCTTTTGCTACGATGCCTTCGAGTGCCGTGACTGTTTTGGTAGGATAGCCGCTGTAGTTTCCCCACATCATCACGGAGTCGTTGGCATTAGGTCCCATCACCACAATGTCGTTGCATTCCGTATTAATCCTCTTGCAGTCAATTGGCAGCACGTTGTTTCTGTTCTGCAGCAGCACTATGCTCTTGAGAGCCATCTCTTGAGCAAGAGCCTTATGTTCTTCCGACGCCACCACCTCATCGGGTATTTTCGTCCACGGGTTAAGGTCGTCGGGGTCGAAGTCTCCCAGTTCAAAGCGTGCCACGAGCAGCCTGCGTAGGCTTCTGTCGATATCAGCTTCAGTGATATCGCCACGTTTCACGGCATCTGGAAGTTGCTTATACACTGACCCGCACTCCACGTCGGTACCAGCCCTCACCGCCTGTGCAGCAGCCTGTTGAGGGTCGCGTGCCGTGTTGTGCCATTGAGGCAGGAAGTCACGTATTGCTCCGCAGTCGGAGACTATCAGCCCGTCGAATCCCCATTCATCTCTCAGTATCTGTTGCTCGTATCTCGTCTGCGAGCAGCACGGTTGTCCGTCGATGCGTTGGTAAGCGCACATCACCTCAGCCACCTTTCCTTCCTTGACAAGAGTCTTAAAAGCAGGCAGATAAGTCTCCCACAGGTCTCTTTCAGGCAAGTTTTCGATATTGAAAGTATGCCGGTTCCATTCCGGTCCGCTATGAACGGCAAAGTGCTTTGCGCATGCAAGTAGCTTGCGGTATTTGCCATTGCCGAGGTCCTCTCCATTGTATCCCATTCCCTGCAGTCCCCTGACTACTGCCAGTCCCATCTTTGCCGTGAGAAAAGGGTCTTCGCCGTAAGTCTCCTGTCCTCTCCCCCATCTTGGGTCACGGAAGATGTTGATATTTGGAGTCCAAAACGACAGGCACTGGTATCGTTTGATGTCGCCCGACAGCTTAGCTTGCCTTGCCTTCACTCTTGCCTCGTCACTAACAGCAGTGAACACCTTGTGCAACAACACGTCGTCCCACGAGGCGGCCATTGCCATTGTTATCGGGAACACCGTGGCGTAGCCGTTGCGTCCTATACCGTGAAGTGCCTCGTTCCACCATTGGAACTGTGGTATTCCAAGCCTTTCGATTGCAGGCGACGAGTCCATCATCAAGCTTACCTTTTCTTCAAGTGTCAGTCTCGCGATGAGGTCGTCAGCCCTTTGTTGTGCAGTAAATGTCACGTTTTGGTAGGGCAACGGTTGCGAGTTGGCAAAGCCTATGGCGAGCCAACACCCCAAAAGGGAGAAAAACAGTTTTTTCATAATCGTATTCTTTTTGATAGTAGTCGTTATTTTTATTATGGCTGCAAATATACAAACAAAAATCCATACCACCAAGTGTTTCCACCATTTTTTTATTTCAACGGATTCCATCCGTCAGCACCTGCCAGCACTTTCTGCATATCATAGTCGGCGATGTTGTCCAACTGATGTGCCCAAGGCGCGCGTTTCTTTGTCGAAGCCCCTTCGCCAGTGCAGTCGTACTCGGCATAATAAGCCGTTTTTTCGTTATCAGGCTTTCCCCAATTGTGGTATCCTTCATCACAAATGTGCTTTCCCATCTCACACCGTATAAAGACAGCCTTACCATAAGGTCGCCACGGGCGCGACAGCCACACTGTTCCCCTCTCGACACTGTCGGCAGCCGTTAGCAGACAGTCATAGAACACGTAACCGTACTTGCAATCTTTCGGAGTGGCAGGAGCGGTGAGATAACCTCCTGACGACTTGGAGTGTATTTCACAATGGTTGAACACAGCCGTAGCCTTGCCGAAGATGAAATCGACGGTTCCCTCGATGTAGCAGTCTTCGTAATACTCACGAGTATTCTCGCCAAAGGTGTATAGAGTGTCCTGAAAGCCGAGGAATCGGCAACGTCGGAACACGACCCGGTCTGCAGCGACATGACACGCGACCGCCTGCCCGACAGGTCCTGACGAGTTTTCGAATACTATGTTTTCCGCCACGAAGTCAGGAGCGAATATGTAGAAAGAAGCAGAGCCGCTTGTTCCCTTGTTCTCACCGAAGGCGTTAGGTTTGCTTGCATAGTCGTCATAGGTGACGACCGTCCCTTCCTCTCCACAGAGTTGCACGTTTTCCTTGCTTGGAGGAATCACTACTTTTTCTTTGTACACACCTTTTTTTATAAGTATGCTCGTTGTACCAGCCTTTCTGTAATCCGGCACTGCGTTGATTGCATCTTGTACAGTAGCAAACTGTCCGCTTCCGTCTTTAGCGACGATGAAGTCATATTGTCGGGCAGCTACGTCAAGGCATTGCGCAAGCCAGAGAGTCATATAAAGCATTAATCTTTTGATTCTCATAATCTGTTAATTTGAAAAGAGGGGGAATACTTCACGTACTCCCCCAAAAAATAATAAATAACTAACAACTGTTAAAACCAAATGTTGTATGAAACGTTATTGTTCCTGACGGAAGCCATAGCCGTTGGTTATGTTTGATGTGGTCAGAGTGTTATAAGTAAACGGCAGTAGATAGATTGGCGGATTCTTCGCAGCGTAATCCTCATCACTGTAACCAGCCAGCAGTTTCGTGGCATAAGAGTCACGGTACTTGTTCATATCGACAGCCCATGGCTTCTGCACATAGCCGTCAGCCTCCAATGCCTTAGCCTCTGCACTGCCTGGAGCGATGTATTTGAACAGTCCTTTGATAGCGACGTTTGTTTCGTTATTGGCAGCCACCTTCGGATAGAGGCTTCCCCAATCGTCGTGCTGTCCGCGCCAGCTTGGATAGAGTACGGGATCGTTTTCCTTACCTTCGGGGCATTGTCCCGTTAGTCGGTAGCCGTATTGAGTGCGTGCATCAACCATCTTTGTCCAGATATAGGCAGGCAGCTGGTTACCGTTGTCGAACTGTGCGAAGCCTTTAGCCACGACTTCATCGATGATGCGTGTCATCTCCTTTCTGTTCTCGACAGCGGCCTTTGGCAGTTTTCCTGTACGAATCAGGTCGAAACGTCGCATGCCTTCACCGACGAACTCAAACGCGCGTTCCTGAATGACAGCGTCCCACACCGACCCGCAGCTGCTGATGTATTTGTCGAAGTCGGGGTCAACACCTCCAGTGTAGTTACGGTTGTGTACGACAGCCAAAGTGGACTTTGCGGCACCGTCTTCTCCTAATGCGGCCTGCACTTCTGCGAGCATCAGGTAAATGTCAGAAATGCGCATATAACTGACGTTGATACCCGACGTGCCATAGCTGTTGGTGTTAGGCGTTGCCAGTCGGTTCCAGTCCCACTTGTTTGTGGCAGGTCCCGCTCCGCATCCCCAGTTTGAACGTTCAAACGACTGAATGTCCTCATGTCCCTGTCCGTCGCTGCCTGTAACGGTGATGGAAGCGTCTCGACGCAAGTCTTTTGGATTAAATGCTCCATAGTAGAACCAAGCCTGCACCCTGTCCTGTCCACAAGCGACACAGGGAGCGTCGCCGTTTCCTCCTCGCGACGGACGTCCGATATAAGCAGGTCTGTCAGCACCGTTGTTGTACTCCATTGGTATTTCATATACCGACTCGTCGGCAAGGCCGTCGGTTGCTCCGCAGTGCATCTGCTGGAAGCAGTACTGGAACGGGTTACCGTATTCCCTTCCGTTAGCATCCTTTGTGCGTGGGTCAGTCAGGTGCAGCTCTATAGTTCCGTGGTTGTTGACTGCGGCCTGCAGATATTCCTTTGCAATCTGATAAATGTTTTTCCAGTCGCTTCTGCGTCCGTAGATAGCCTTGTTTTTCTCCTTGCTCCAGTCGTCGAACGAAAGCCTGTTGCCATCTCCGTCAACATAGAAGTCTGCTCCGAGGTCAGTACGACGTGTTGTATAGCCACCGTTATACAAGCAGAGGCGTCCGATAAGTCCTTGTACGTATGTACGGTTCATCACGTCAGCCCTGTGGCTGCTCTCTCCCACTCTGAACATGTGTGGTTCAACCTCACGTAGTTTCTGTATGTGATAGTCGGCGATGGCGAAACGTGAAGTGAGTCCCTCGGCCTTCTCTCCTGTTTTTAGAGCATGAGGCACGTCGCCGTACCAGCGGAAGAGTTCCCAGTAGCACGTAGCCCGAAGAGCTACAGCCTGTCCGTAGATGTCAGACATTTCGTTAGGCTCACCGGTCATGATTTCCTTGAAGTCGTCTTTTTCCTCAAAGGCGTTGATGAGAGAGTTGCACACGGCGATGGTGTTATACAACTGCCCGAACACTTCAGTTCCCTGTCCTGAGTTGATGTTGTAGTTTTCCGTACCTCCGGGATAGAATGTTTTTTCCTGGCATCCGGCATCTCCTTCGCTGTATGCATCTTGGGCGTCCTCAATGTCCGAACCCCATATTGGTGTCCACCAGAATCCGACAGAGTGAAGGCTTCTTGAGTTTTGCAATGTCTGGTATCCATAGTACAGTGCGGCTCGTGACGACACTACATCGGAGAACACGAAGTCCTTGTCAACCACGCTGGGCGATGATGTGTCCAGATAGTCGCTGCATCCTGTTGCAAGCAGCATCAATGAGGCGGCTGCAAAGTTGATTATATTCTTTTTCATATCTGTTTACTGTTATTATTGTCTGTTTTGTCGATTAGAAACTGATGTTTGCTCCGAGAGTGAACGTGCGTGCACGGGGATAAGCGCCCCAGTCCATGTTAAGTGTAGGCAGCACCTTCACGCTCTCAAGGAATCCTGTACGTCCCGTTGTATTGGAGTTAACCTCGGGATCGACGCCAGAATAGCCGGTGATGGTGAAGAGGTTGCTTCCGGTGAGGTATATTCTCAGGTTGCTGATGTTCATCTTCTTCAGGAGCTGCTTGGGCAGTGTATAGCCGATGGTCAGGGTTTGCAGGCGCAGGTATGACCCGCTTTCGAGGAACTCGTCGGTGACGATACCGTTCTGATGGTATGGCACTGCATACTTGGCATTGGCGTTCAGGGTTCGCAGCTCGTCGGGGTCGGTCACTGCATACAGTTCGCCTGCGGCATTTACATTATAAATCTTGAAAGCATCGGCGACGAACGAGAGCTTTTGTGCTGTCAAGTCGTTATACTCGCCTCCTGAGAGATTCATCATGGCGTTGGCGTTATAGATCTTTCCGTCGAGCACATAGTTGAAGTTGGCGCTTGCATCCCAATTCTTGTACTGCATGTTCAGGGAGAAGCCTCCTGTGTGGTGAGGCATGACCTCGCCCAGCTCGGTAGCGTCGTCGAGCGTCACACGGCCATCGCCGTCAACATCCTCAAACTTTGCGGCGCCAGGGAATGCCGACTGCCCATTTGGAAGGTCAAACGGGTTCATGTAGTTGGCGGATATTGAGCGGTCGAAATCGGCTACGCCTTCCTTCAGCTGGTACTGTCCGTTAACATAGTTGAAATCATCCACAGTGTAGAAGCCAGCCGACTTGAATCCGCGAACGATGCCCACGGCTTTTCCTTCCACGAGCATATAGTCGTTGACAGGCATCAATGCTGACGAAGCCCAGTAAGAAGAGTACTGGTAGTTGTCGGCATTGGTCAATTCGTCCACCTTGTTCTTATTGTAGTTATACACAACTCCCACGTTGAACCTGAAGTCCTTTGTGCGCACGATGTCAACGTTGGCTGAAAGTTCAATACCCCTGTTGGAGGTCTTGCCGAAGTTCTGGTACTGATAGGTATAGCCGGTGGTGTTGTCAACAGGCACGAGCATCAGCAAGTCCTTGGTTGTGTTCCAATATACTTCCACGCTACCGTTGATTCTTCCGTCGAGAAAACCGTAGTCAACACCGATGTTCCTTGATATGGTTGTCTCCCACTTCAGGTCGTTGTTTGCAAGCAGTCCGTCAGGCTGGTAGAACGGAGTCTTCTCCCCGTTGATGGTCACCTTGTTGTTGTCGGCGCTGGTAGTCTTCCATGTCTCTCTCCAAAGGTTGGAACTGATGTTGTCTGCTCCTGACGTTCCGAGCGAGAGTCGTAGTTTCAGGTTCGACAGCCAGTCCTTTGTCCCTGCCATGAAAGGCTCCTCACTGATGCGCCATCCAAAAGCGGCGGCGGGGAAATAGCCCCAGCGGTTGTTTGGCGCGAACTTTGAGCTGCCGTCGGCACGCATGGTAACGGTGAAGAGATAGCGGTCGAGCAAAGAATAATTGGCACGTCCGAAATAAGATATAGTGCGGGTTGGCACTCCAATGGCATTGATAGCCGAGAACGAGCGTGTGGCCGTGTTGATCATACCAATGGTTGTATTGAAGTCGAAGTTGTCAGGATAGCCGTAGCCTGCCATCTGGGACGATTCGGAGTTGCTGTTCATCAGCTCGTGGCCCAGCAGGAAGTTAAGAGCGTGAATCTTGTTAAACGACACGTTGTAGTTAAGAGTGTTAAGCCAGCGCAGTCCTGTTCCCGAACTGCGGCTGAGCGTAGCTCTCTTTTCCGCTGCGTCGTTATATCCGTTGTCGTAATACTTGCCTGTTCCGCTTGAGCGCGTGATGGAAATCTCTGAGCGGGCAGTAAGTCCGTTGACAATCTCCCACGCCAAGGCAGCGCTTCCGCGCAGGTTTCGCGACACGCTTTGGTTGGTCACGCTTTCCACCAGCATCAGCGGGTTGCCGTGATAGCTGTCGTCAATATTCTTCACTCCGAAGCTAAGACCTGATATTTCCGACACCTCAACACCTCCGAGAGGATTGTCAATCGGGCGATACTTGTAAGCGCCCGACACTTCTGTTCCACGTCCGTTCTGCAGCCCTTCCTGTCCGTTTTTCGACGATTCGGTGTAACGCAAGTCGAAGTCCAATGTAAGGTTGTCGAGCAGTTGCTGTTGAAGTTTCAGTGAAGCCGAGAATTTCTCTATTCCCGATTTTATTTTTATGCCCTGGTCGTTGAGATAGTTTACATTTGCCACGAAATGAGTCTTGTCAGTACCGCCGCTGATGCCCACATTGTGGCTATGTGTCCATGCCGTGCGCAACAGGTCGTCGGTATAGTCGTGGGTTCCGACATTAGCGTAATCCTTGTAATGATTGCCGTAAGCGCTTCCCAATCCGAAATACTTCGCCACGGCATCTCCTACGCCCTGGCCTCGTGAAGTGCCATATCCCCAGTGGAAGAGCACATAATCCTGTGCACTGAGTGTCTCCAGCGTGTTTGCCACCGATTTTGCCTGCACATAACCGTCGTAACTGACTTTCACCTTTCCGCCCTCGGCCTTTTTCGTGGTCACAAGGATAACGCCGTTAGCTCCACGTGCACCGTAGATGGCTGTTGACGACGCGTCCTTGAGCACGTCGATGCTCTCAATCTCCGATGCCGGGATGTCGCTGATTGTCGAGACGGGGAATCCGTCAACGATGAACAACGGGTCGTTACTTTGTGTGATGGAGCCGCCTCCACGCACTCTGATGGTCACGTCGGCATCAGGGCGTCCGTCGCCCGACACCACGTTTACACCTGCGAGTTTTCCCTGCAACGCCTGTGCCACATTGTTCACTGGTATTGCCGCCAGGTCGTCGCCTTTTACTGAAGCCACGGCACCAGTGAGGTCCTTTCGCTTTACGCTTCCGTAGCCTATAACGACCACTTCATCGAGTCCGATATTGTCCTCTTTCATCTCGATGTTTACGGTAGTGTTTCTTGCCACACTTTGTTCCGCCTCACAGAATCCGATGTAGTTGAACACAAGTACGGCCTTGTCGTTAGGGACGGTAATGGAATAATTTCCGTTCACGTCTGTTATCACTCCCGTGTTGTTAGTACCTTTAATGGTAACGCTGACACCGATGAGAGGTTCATGACTTCCATCGGTCACCTTGCCTTTGACCGTCTTAGTCTGTGCCATGGCAGCAATAGCCACCAGGTTCATAAGCGTCAAACACAAAGCCTTTAGTGCATAATGCCTGATTTTTTTCATTGTTTTATAGAGTTTTGTTTGATTGATGTTATTCGATTTTTTTGACGCTGCAAAGTTAACGTCACTCTCTCGAAAAACGATGGCAATAAATCACCAAAACGGGGGAAAATTGCGTCATTCGATAATTTTGGCGCAATTTTCCCCCATTTTTGATACATTTTTCCCCCAAAAAAAGAGAAACTATGCTTGGTTTCTGTATTCCGTGGGAGTCATTCCCATTTCTGCCTTAAAGCATTTTCCGAAGTATTTCGGGTCAGAGAAACCGCATCCGTAAGCCACGTCGTTGACCGACATTCCCTTCTTCAGCAGCAGGCAGGCTTTTCTGATGCGGGCTTCACGTATGAAGTCAAGCGGAGTGACTCCGAGCAGCGACTTCATCTTGCGGTTCAGCCCTGAGCGGCTGGTGAGCGTAGCCTCCGCCATGTCACCGATGTTGATGTCAGAGTCGTCGATGTGTTCTTCAATAAACTTCATGGCTCTTTGCATAAAAGCGTCATCCTCAGGTTTTATCTTTGGTTTTGCCGCCCGCTCTGACTTCAGCTCGCTTGTTTCCGACAAACGGCCCTTGTCATGTTCCTTTGAATTAAGCAACGTGAGGTAAGCCTCGTGCAGCTCCTGCTGATGGCGCTTCAGGCTTACGATATATCTCCAGGTGCGTATTATTCCCCATGTCGTCATAAATATCAAGACTACATACAGCACCTTTGCCCATCGCGTTTCCCAAACCGTCGGCTGCACGACGACCGTCAGTGTACGGACGTTGTCCACCCAGATGCCATCGTTGTTAGTAGAGCGAATCTGCAGCTTATATTCGCCAGGTTGTAAGTCAAGGAAAGTAGCCGAGTGGTTTTTCCCGATGTTGTTCCACTTGCTGTTGTCGTCGCCCATCTTAAACGCGTAAGAGATGTTCTCGTTGCCCGAGAAGTTTAGTGTGGCGAAATAGACTGTGAAGTTGCGCATTGAAGGCTGGAGGACCAACGTGTCCTTCCAGCAGACGGCATGGTCAACGATACCGTTATCCACGGAAATTCCCGTCAGTGTAAGACTTGGCACATAACTGCTTTTCTTCAGGGCTTGGGGCACGATGGTGAACGCGCCGTTTTGCAGTCCGAATATCCATCTCCCGTCGGGTAGCCGCGTTGGCACGGCATCGGAGAAGCGTACCCTGTCCTTCAGTAAAAAGGCAGTGTTGTTCATCGGTGACTCATCGTCGGGATTCAACAGTATCAACTGGTTATTGCTCACGACAAGTAACGAGTCTGACATCGGTACTGCCGACAAGGCGACATCAGCAGGCAGCCCTGTTGACATGTTGTAATGGCGAAACTCCAGCATGTCCGCCAACAGGTTGTCTGACAATATTTGGTTCAGGCCGCCACTCTCCGTACACACATAAATGCGGTGCTTGGAGTCTTCTGCCACGTACATCGTGGCATTGTTGCTCAGGCTGCTGGCACGATGAATGTCTTTCACGTGACATCGGAACCTTATTTCCCTTGCGTCCTTCGGCGACACGTCAGCCACAAGCAGTCCGCTTGTCGTTGCGGCAAGCATGACATTGTCCTTCGTGATATGTACCTGCCTGCTTCTGAGCCCCTTGTCCTTCGGGTACCTCAAACCGTTACTTCGGTGCAAGAACATGGGCTTCTCCGCCTGGGGGTCAACCAAGCAGTTCAGCCCGTCGTTGAATGTTGCTATCCAAAGGCGGTGGTGACAATCCTCCTTAGCGAAATACAACTCGTCATTGCTCAACGAGTTCCTGTCGTTAACGTCGTGACAGAAATGCTCAACCGAGAACACCGCGCCCTCATGTTCCCTGACCCTGAAAAGCCCGTCGGGCTTGCTGCAAAACCAGAAAGTGCCCTGCGAATCCTGCATGACATGATAAACAGGCGCCCCGAATGGCGTGAACCCCGCATGCAACCTGCCGTCACGGCCAAGATAGCCCAGCTGGCGGTTGTCCTTGTCGAAAAGACGTACCGTCTTGTCGTCACGCCCTGTCACCCAGTAACGTTGCTTGCTGTCAACATAGAAGGAACGAACCTGGTCGGGCCGTTCCTGCGGGAACGTCGTATATGGGCGCTTGCCGAACGAAAGCCGATAAGCTCCGAACATGCTTCGCAACCACACATTACCTTCACTGTCAGTCATGCAATACTTCACCTTCGGGTCGATATCCACATCACCAGGAATCCTCCACACCTTCCCATAACGGTCGGTGACAACTATCGGTTTTCCTTCATCAGCAAGTTCCTTATTGTGTCGTTGTTTGAAAAGAGCCAACGCCTTGCCCTCAAGTCTTTTGCTTACTTCACGATATTTACACGTTTTGACATCAAACACAAACACTCCGCCCTCTATATTACATAACAGGTTGCCGTCGTCGTCGAGAACCATGTCCATGATGCGGTCTGAAGGCACATCGACATCGTCGCCCACACGCGACTTGAACGATTCAAACTGATAGCCGTCATAACGGTTCAATCCGTTCCATGTAGAAAACCACATCATGCCTTGCCTGTCCTGCACAATTTGCGTCACCCACCACTGTGCCATGCCGCTGAATTCATCATAATGCGTAACCGTACAAAACGACTGCGCATAGAGTTGCACGATGTAACAAGATGTAAATATAAAAGTCAAGAAGCGTCTTTTCTTCATATTAATTGTTAGTTTGTTATTAAACCGCTGCAAATATACAAACAAAAATCCACACCGCCAAGCGTTTCCTGTTTTTTTTGTGCAACGGATTCCATCCATCAGCTCCTGCCAGCACTTTCTGCATATCATAGTCGGCGATTCGAAGGGGTCGGACGTGATGTCCGCTCCCCTTGAGTCATTTTCGCCTTCTCCATAGCTCCCCGAAGTCCTTCACGCCGTCAGGCAACAGGTGCGCCGTGAGTGTGGGGAAGAAGCCTTTCAGCGTTTGCAGCAGTTCCTTGCCCGCACGGTCGTTGTCGGGTGTCATGTGTAGCGTCACGCCCCTTGGCAACCCCTCCTTCAGCAGCTTCACGTCACCCATCGTCAGCAGCGTCGCCGACGGCAACGCCACCGCCTTCCTTCCTGCCGACATCATCGCCCAGCAGTCGGAAGGCCCTTCCGTAATCCACAGTTCGTCGCCCTCCTGCAGTTGCCTGAGCATTGGCTTGTTGTATATGCCTGACGGCGACCCGGGCGGAAAGCGGAAGCGCGGTCCCACTCCTCCTAAGGCTCTCTCCTGAACTGTCAGCAGCTGCCCGTCGATGTCACGGTACGGAATCAGCAGACTTGGAGCGTCGTAGAAGTTCCTGCCCCATCGTGTGCATGGCAGGGGCTTGTCGGTAGCGGTTATGCCGAGCTGGGCAATCACCTTCGGGTCGAGTCGTCGCTCCTCGAACAGGAAGTGTCGTGCCTCCTCCGTCAGCCGTGGTTTCTCCACCACCCATTCGAGGTAGTCACGGTCAACTACTGCCTCCCGTTTCTGTCCTTCGCTTGACTTGGTGTCCAACCGTTGTTGCTGAAGGCTGTCGGTTCCCGTCATTTCCTTTTCTATCCATTCACACGCCCTTGTGAAGGTCATTCCGAGATAATCCATCACGAGCGAAATCTGGTCGCCTCCTTTCGAGCAGGCAAAGCATTTCCAGTGCTTCTTGTCCTTGCTGAAGTGTAGGCTCGCCACCTTGTCGGCGTGGAAAGGGCAGAGTGCCATATGGCGCACCACCCTCATTCCAAGTTTCACTGCCACGTCTTCTATCGCGACATCCTTTATTTTTTCCAAGTCGTACATGTTTTATTTTCTTAATGGCATAATAGCTGGCATTAATGGCATATTATTGGCACGACAAGGAGTTCTTCTTAAACAGTTCGCCCTCCATGGTTACCAGTCCGCTATTCTTCCAGTTGTAAAGCATTTTCGCAATCGTGTTGTCGGTCACGCTCTCGCCCTTCACCCTTGCAGCCATCTTCATGGCATCGGCTCTTGAGAAGTTTTGCGGCAACATGTCGAAGATGGTGTCGTTCTTTCCGCGTCGTTGTCGCTTTGAGTCGCCGCCCCTCTCGTTGCGGTTCTGCTCGTAGGCTTTGGTGAGCTTGCTTCTGAAGAAGTAGATGTCGTTATCGACCAAGTAGTCGGCAATCACGTCGTATGCCGCCAGCATCTCCTCCGTCTGCTCCTTCGCCATCATGCGCCTTAGCAGTTCCGGGTTGTCCTTAATCAGTCCTTCCGCCTTTTCCAGTCCGTACTTCTTCAGCAGTTTCTCCGCCACGCTGCAGAGCATCATCGTACACACGATGCGTTGTGCCGTGGTGTGGTTGCGCTTCCGGCAGTTGGCAAGCACCTCGTCGTCGCATTTCAGTGCCGACAGCCTTATCTTCTCCGTCCATTCGTCGTCCTTTTCCTGCAGCTTCGGCAGACTTATGTCGCCTTTCATCACGCCTAACAGGTGGGCGACGTCGCGAATGTTCTGCCTCTGCCTCTCGGTAAGATTCGTTTTGTAGGTCTTTTTCGCAAACGTGTTGTCAAACATGCGTCCGAACGCCATACGGCTCTGCAGTCCGTCGTTGTAGTTCCTCACAAAGCGGTACAGGGCGTCGTCGGTGCCGAGCAGCACCACGTTCCATTTCAGGTGCTCCTTGTAGCATCTTGCGGCATCAACCGATTTTGCCTCTCTGAGCAGTCTCTCGCTATCCCAGGCTTTTCTTAGATAGACAGAAAACTCCACGAGTTCCTTTGCCGACCATTTCGCCGAAATCTCGTCCGACTCCTCAGTCACCGACAGCGCGTGTCTCTCGTCAAGATTATTCAAGCGTTCCACCACGTTGGCAAGGGTGTTGTTCAGAGGAATATATCTCAGCGGCAGTTCGGGTTCGGGCGGCAGGTTCTTGTCGTTGCGCTTCTTCTTGAACAGCTTTCGCCATTCCGCTTCCTTTTCCAGCACCACCTGGTCCTCAGCCAGCACCTCCGTCAGCCAGATGTCGCACAGTTCCTTAATGTCCGACTTGTTCGACCCCGGGGCGCCTGCACAGTAAGCCAGCATGTTCAGCCAGTTGTAGGTTCCGTCCACCTTCAGTCTCACACCAGTGGCGATACCGCCGAGCACCGTTCCCACACACACCACCATCGGCATGAGGTTTTTCTCCCCCACTTTCAGTGCCGACTCCCTGTAGCCCATGGCGAGAGCCTTTTTCGGCAGCAGTCGGAAGTAGAGCAGTTCGTCTTCCTCCATAATGTCGCTGATGGTCTTCTCCACCTTCTCGTTGTGTGCGTAGTCGTCTTTCAGCGCGTTGAGCACCGTTCTCAGTCCCTGCGGCATCTGAGTCACCGGTGAGTTCACCGCCTTTGCAATCTGTGCCGCCTTCATAGCGTCGGTCATTCCCTCGAAGGTAGGTATGATTTTATTTAACAGTTCAGTGTCGTTGTTGCATATATTGCGCAACGCACGTGCGAGCTCATAGCACCTGGTCAGAGCATCCTGTGCTGTTGGCAGTGTAGAGTTGTAGAACAGCTCGTTCCACTTGTTTATGATGACCTCGTATTCGAGGTCACCATATTTCAGTTTGTTCCTTTCTTCCATACGTCTCAGTTCCTTAAAGTAAGTTTTTCAACCATGGCGCAAGCGTCTAAGTACAGTCGTTGCGGGAAGTCAGCCACGGTCAGCGGGTTCACGTTCTTCGTGTGCATCTGGAATGTCCCGTCGGGTTTAGCCACCGTGGTCAGCATCTCCCCTTCAAACACCCGAGTGTTTCTTGCTCTCGGCCGTTTTGGTGCCGACTCGGCGAAGGCAGCCTTATTCCAGTTGTTGCTCACTATGAGTGACCCGTCGAAGCACACTCTTTCTTCCGGTTCCGTAATGTCGTTAGTGACGATGCTTAACGTCACGTTTTTAATCACCTTCTTCATAATCAAAATTTTTAGAACATCAATAATCATTCTTCATTTTAAAGATTCTTCACTCCCCATCCGTTATTCTCTTGTACCGCCACATCCCGTCCGTCGCGGGTTTTGAACTCCCTCACTCGGCTCGACCAGTGGCACGTCACGGTGTCGCCCTCTTTTATCGAGTCTAACTGGTTCACTCTGTCGCCAGTGAATCTCACTACATACTGGTTAGGATATTGAATCCTCTCGTCAATTTCCTCCAGCACTACCTCACGTGATTTCCACTCGCCTCTCTCCGACACTCCCGTCTGCAGAGGCATAATTCTCTTTACTTTCAAATTCTCCATTTTTCTTTTCTGGTTAAATTATTGTTATGCTTACCTCCTTCTTATCCTCCATCATTCCCATCAGCTTGTCGAGAGCCCTTCTGCTCCACACGAGTCTGCCCTTGATAAGGTTGTCGCCCACCAGGATGCATCCTTCCGTGTCCTTAGCGCTGTTGCCCGAATGAATCCTTATACCCTCAAAGCCAGGCACCCCCACGAGCAGCGGCAGATACTTCTTAAATCTCGGCGACTTCGTCACCACCACCCTGTACGTACCCTCAGGCACCGCCGACTTCTTCGGCACTTTCAGTTCGCCGCCCTTGTAGTTGCGCCATGTAGGCTCCAGCGTGTCGCAGATTCTCTTCCCCTTCTCGTCCGTCAGCCGCCCGATGGTATAATCAGTGCGCTTTGCAATTCTTTTAAGTGTCAGCTTCATACTCTTTCTCCGCAAAACAAGTTAAGAAAATACTGCTGCCCCTTGCCTGTAATCATCGGCGTCACCGCGAGTTCCATGCCGTGGTCGGTTGTCACCCAACACTCCCTCACGGTCATTATTCCCCGCTCCACCCATTTCTGCATCGGCTCCCTCGACTGCTTGAAGATGTAGCCATTCTCGCGAAGCCAGTCAAAGAGTCGTTGCCGTCCGATGTCGATGCCGTTCTCGTAGAGCAGTTTCGCCATCTCTCCCACCATGATGTTCTCTTCCGAGCCGGTCACTCGTCGGCCGAGTTCCGCCATAGGCCGTTGCTCTTCAATCAGCCTGTCCTTCTCTTCAAGTGTTCGCTGCATGATGTTGAGAGCCTTAGCAAGAATCGACTTCTCGTCATCCTCCTCAACGACCGGAATGTACCCTCCCGTCTTGCGAATCTGCGGCAGCACCTTGTTGAACACCCAGTCCTGAAACTCCTT
>JALFCG010000024.1 GCA_022771265.1 Prevotella sp. | reverse complement strand
CCTGTTCCTCAATGTGGTTCCAGAATACGTAGGTGGCGATGATGGTCACTCCTCCAAGTTTCATCTTCTTCACCTCTTCCTTCCATTCCTCGGCAGGAATGCGCGAGAAATGCACTTCTCCCATTACAGGCACCACTCGTTTTCCGTTGATTATCAAACTCTTGCTGTCCCATTTTACCTCGGGGACATTCGAGGCGTAAGCCTGTGCGGTAAAGCATACCGTGGCAAGGCAGGTTAACATTATTTTCTTTAACTGTTTCATAATTTCTGAATCATTGATTTGAATTGCATTATTCCGATGTGGTTGTTCCTCACTTCAACGCTGGCTTCAGCTCGTCGGGCGACTCGTTGGTGAACATGTCCACCTTGGGGGCTGTCTTAGTGAAAAAGTGGGTGATCGTTTCCGGGCTTAGGCGTACCGATGGGGAGAACTCATCGCTTTGCATGTAGCTAAGGATGGCATGGCGCATCTGGCGTGCGACAATGCGTCGGGAAAGGTCGCGGCTTATGTCCATTGTTGTCATCAGAAGTGTGCCGTTCAGCACCCTCGCCTCGACTATCATGCCCAACTTGCGGCTGACGTGCCATGTGTCGATGGGTTGCACCGGCGACTGATAGTCGGCTGGTAGCTCCATAAGGTTCATCACCTGTGCCTTGTTCAACAGTTCCCACCAGTTGAGATTACTCCACGAGTCGGTGGGGAAACCGTGACGGAACAGCGGATGGCTGCTTTCTATGTAGGCTCCAGTGGTGTGCGGAGGGCGCATCTTAAACCACGACGTGTTCCAGAATACGGGCAGGTAGTGCTGCTTCACGTCGTTGCCTAATGTCACCTTACCCGCGGCAGTGACAAGCACTTTCCCGCCTTTTTCAAGCACCTTGAGTGCCTCGGCATCTAAGGTGTCGGTGAAATGTATGGTGTTTGCGGCAGGTTCTTTCTCTGTTATCTCGGGATAAACCCAGAAGTTCCAGTGGTTCTGCCATCGTCCGTTGACCATGACTGAAAGAGTCAATTTCGACGGATTGGTGATTGCGGACAAGTCTTGACTCACGCTTCCCACGTCAGAGAGTTTGCCCAATGGCATAGGAATATCGCTAAAACTGCCATTTGCCAGTGTCGTGCCGTCGTTGTTGTTTACGATGCTGTATGTAATGTTGGCGATTGTGTCGCAGAGGGCGTTGTAAACATCCACAGGCACTGAGAGCTTCTCGTTAGCCGAGAACACGAATTTCGTGAACTTTGCCAATGGCACCACTGGCGAGCAGAACTCCTTCCAGTCAGCAGCTGCCGCATATCCCTTCTCGCGCCAGTTGACGTTTAGCACGCCTACAAGAGCCGTGCCTTGTCCGCTGTAGTCGTTGAGTCCCAAGAGTTGGAAACCGGCATAGTCGCGTGTCCGCAAGTTGCGTTCAATGTCATATTTGTAGCAGAGTTTCTGTAGTTGTCCGCTTGCAGACAAGAATTTTCCTGCCTGTGAAGCCATGCCGTTGGCAGCGAGGAGGTCTTGGAAAACCTCGAAATTCTTTGCCTTATACACACCGGTATATTGTGGTATTTCACTAAAGTCGGGAAAAGCGCACCATTGTCCGAGTTCGTGGGCTATGATGGGTGAATTATTAGGTTCTGCGTTGCGGTAGTTGCGCGGAAAGTCCATCATCGTGTTGAAGTCGTCGTTGGATTGCGGAGCTTTTCCATTCCATTCGAGGCCTCTCGCTCCACCTTTCACATGAAACTCCGAACCGTCGTCCCAAGCCCATCCTCCGCCTACCGACGCACCGCAATACACCTTTGTAGGGTCGTAGTCGTGCATTTGCCTCACCCATTCGTTGCAGTATTTCACCCAATCGCCGGCAGGTTCATTGCCTGCAGCCATCATCAGGAACGAGGGGTGATGTCCGTAAGTATCAATTATGCGTTTTGATTCCTCAAAAAGATATTTGTCTATCACCTGTCCCCTGAGCAGTTTCACTCCGTGGTTGGGCCACGATGGACCCTCTGGCTGAAGGTATATGCCAATCTTGTCGGCAGCGGCAAATGCTGCCTCGGGCGGACAGTAGCTGTGGAAGCGCATGTGGTTCAACCCATATTCCTTGCATTTCCTGAAGATGCGCAGCCACGACTCCTCGTCGGTGGGCGGGAAGCCAGTCTTGGGGAAACAACAACTCTCCACTGTTCCGCGTAGCCATATCGGATTGCCGTTGAGACAGAATTGTCTGCCCTTTATCTTTATGTCGCGTATGCCGAAGGTCACGTTGATGTCGCTGCCTTTATGCTTCACCTTGCGTGTGTATAGATAAGGGTCAAATTCGCTCCAAAGCCTCATTGAGTCTCCAAGTGCAAACTTATGACACTCGTCGTCAACCATGATGCTCACTTCGCGCGAGGCGATGTCGGGCACTACGCGGATGCGTGGCTGAGGTGCGGTGCGCAGTTCTATGCGTCCTGTAATGCCGTTCCAATTGCCTTGCGTCTGGTCGGTCACGCTGTGCGAGTCCTGTCCCACGCCCACGTTCTCTATGCCGTTATACACACTGATGGCAATATCGTTGTCGCGCCCTGTTCTCACATAGTCCGTTATGTCATACTCGTGAGGCGTTGACAGCGACATCAGGTGTCCCACCTTCCTTCCGTTCACATACACTGTTGTCTCGATATGCGGACGTTCGAGGAAGAGCCATATACGCTGCCTCTTCCATGCCTTTGGTATGCTTACCGTTCGTTTGTACCACGCTGTTCCCACATAGTGCTTGTCGGGCGTAAGGAAGAAAGGGTACTTCACGTTGCCCTCCATGCGGTATTTCTCCATAAAGGGATTGAAATAGTAGGAAGAGTCGTAGGTAGAGCCGGTCCATACTGTATGCACTGTCACCTCGTTTCCCTTTCCGTTGGTCTGCATCGAACCGGGCAGGCTTACGAAGTTGTCGTAGGCGGCCTCTGTGCCCACACCGAAGCTCCACTTGCCCGACAGGTCAATCTTCTCTTGCGCCCCTATGTTTTCGATGCCTGTAACGAGAATAAAGGTTGAGATCAGAATCAGCTTTTTCATTCCTTTTGTCATTTGTTTCTTTATTTTGTTGTTATTAGTTTTTCCGCCTGCAAAGGTAGCGTGTTTTTTGCAGAGTCAACACAGATTTTCCCAATAATTTAATGGATAATCCTATTAATTCCTGTTCAACCAGCATTTGCTTGTCCATTCATGTGGTAGTACTCCTGCGGGAGTACTGGATTAAGCATACCTGTTCGTGTTATACATAAAAGGTAGGAAACCACAAGTTTTTCTCCCTTTTTCTTTGTCCTTTCAATTTTTATTTGTAATTTTGCGGCGAGAGATATTGGCATATACGTAAATCAAAGTGTTATGTTATGCTTACTGGACATAAATAATAAAATAGTAAAAGAAAGGAAAACAATATGGAATCCATGCAATCTCAGACAATACAACTCACACTGCCCAAGTCTGACATTAAGATGTTAAAGAAACTTGCATCAGGTATGGGATGGGTAGTTTCCGCTATGTCGAGCAAGAAAAGAAGCGGGATAGAAAAGGGACTTGAAGACATCCGCAATGGAAATGTTTTTCATGCAAAGAATTCCCAAGATTTAATTTCACAAATACTCGAATAACCATTGCCATGTATGAAATAATATATACTGGGCAGTTCAAACGTTCATTAAAAAAATGCGTCAAAAGAGGTCTTGAAATCAAGGTGTTTACAGACGCATTGGATATACTCCAAGAAAAGGGATATTTGCCGTTGAAATACAAAGCCCATAGATTGTCGGGAAAGTATTCTGGCTGTTGGGAATGTCATCTTGAACCAGATTGGTTACTAATTTGGCGCCAAAATGATTATGCGTTGGAATTGATTCTTGTTGATACAGGTACACATAGCGACCTGTTTTAATGGAATAAGTATTTATCAGGGAGCAAGACGAAAGTTTTTCTCCCTTTTTTCTTTGTACTTTCGATTATTATTTGTAATTTTGCGGCGAGATTAATTAGAATAATAAAGATGGAACTACAGAACTGTGTAAATACAATAAGGGAAAACAGCTCCAAAATCGTATGTGATTTTGGGATTAGGACTTTGCGCATTTTCGGTTCTGTATCAAGAAACGAACAGACGGAAAATAGCGATATTGACGTGTGTGTGGAAACTCAAACTCCTAATCCGTTTCTCCTGGCTTCCTTGAAAGATTATTTGGAGAGCATATTCAAATGTTCCGTTGATGTTGTCCGTATGCATAAGAACATGAACCCATTGTTGAAATCAAGAATAGAGCGAGATGGAATATATGCAATACGATAGAGAATTAATATTGAATATACTCGACAGAGTTTATAATTCAATAGAACAGATAGAAAAACGTTCAGAGAATTATCATTGTGGAGATGATTTTCTGATGACGCCAACAGGAGTAACTGTTTTGGATTCTATTTGTATGCAGTTCATAGCCATAGGTGAGAGTCTTAAAGGATTGGACAAAATAACGAGAGGGACACTTCTTGTTACTCATCCTGAAGTTGATTGGAAACATGTAAAAGGACTGCGTGACATAATAGCACATCATTATTTTGATATAGATGCCGACCAAATATGGTGGATTATTGAAAAAGAACTTCCTTCACTAAAGGAGGCAATCTCTTCAATGAAAAAAGAAATATAATCATCCTTTCATTTTTTATTTGAACATTTGCGGCGATAAATCATTTATGAGATGAATGTAATTCTTTACAATCGTCTTGAACTCGTCTCGAAGGCATCCCGATACCATACCGAAGGATGACAAAGTACAAAGAATTTACAAACTCCTCAAACCATTCAAACCTCTAAAACCATTCCGTTACACCTCTTTATGAGGTAAATTAATCTTTTATTTTAGTTTTGCATGTGCTCAACCCTAAGAAGTTAAATTTGTGGAAGTTTACCTATTACCCAATCTCCGTCGAGACGAAGACAAGTGGAAAGTGGTTCTTATCGAGGAAGAATTCACGAAACGTATGTTTGAAACGGAATAAATTCTGTTTTTCCTTTGAGTTATTGTTTTTTTTTTCGTATTTTTGCAGCGGATATATAACTTCTTTGCATTATGACAACAAATATGATTAAAACCACAGTGGCAGACTACTTCAAGACACAACCAGTTTTGAAGGCATGGCTGTTCGGGTCTTTTTCCCGTAATGAGCAGAGACCAGACAGCGATGTTGACATCATTGTGCTGTTGGACAAGAGCCGCCCCATCGGGCTAAAATTCTTTGGAATGTGGAGTGACCTGGAAGAACTTTTAGGACGCAAGGTGGATTTAGTGTCGGAAGGAACACTGCTTCCATTTGCTCAAGAATCATCTGAAAAGGACAAAATACTAATTTATGAGAGAAGCGAGTAAAGACATAATCAGACTGGAGCATATCGTTCAAGCCATTGAAAGAATCAAACGTTATACTTTAGGAAAACGCTTTGATGATTTAGTGAAAGACGATATGATGTACTATGCAGTAGTAAAGAACATTGAGATTATTGGTGAGGCTGCGACATTGTAAGCGTCTCTCCACATGGCTTCATCATCTCGTGCCTATCAAGGTCGCATGGAAAAATACACAGTTATGACAGGCGACTGTCGTAAGTTGACATTCGGCGAAACATAAGTTATCTTTAATAACAGCATAAGCTATCATCTCAACTTTCGGAAGTAATGGAACTTTTATGTATATTTGCAAAGTATTCTCGTTTGACGAGTTTATGATGGCGCAGGGAGATGTGTATTGCGTTTTCTGCGTAACATCGTGTTACGTTACGAATGAGTATTTTGAAAGCTCACGAAGGAGGTTATTGAAATTATTCAAAATGTTTTTGAAGAAGTTTTTTTTGTTAATTCCGATAACCTTTGGTGATTGAAAAATTAGGTTTACCTTTGTGCCCGTTATGATAGAAAACAGAATGAATCTTAGTTCTGACAATGTCAAGGACATGCAGGCTGAGTCTCCTGCAAAGGAGTCGAAAGAGACGGTTGCAGACCGTATTCCAAAACTGCCAAAGAATGTGCATTGGGCAGTGAAGGCCATCGTGGAGCCTTTCCCTGAGGACCGTAAGGAGGCGATGTCGCTCATGGCGCTTCCTTTCCTCGGCATGTTGGGTGGCAACGCCCGATTCCTCTACCGCAACCAGGAGGTGCATCATTTGGGCTTTGAGTGTTGCCTCGTAGGTGAACAGTCTATCGGCAAGAGTGCGCTGACGCGAATGCAGAACGTGCTAATCTCGAAGGTGATAGAGGAGGACAACGAGACACGCCGTAAGAGCGATGAGTATGCCGACGAGTGCATTGCCGCCGGAGAAGGCACAGGGAAGCCAAAGGACCCTCATTATGGTACGCGCATAATGATGCCCAGCACCACGAAGGCGCAGTTCTACCAGAACATCAAGAATCTCAATGGAAAACGTGCCATCATCGTGTGTCCGGAGATTGACTCGCTTAACGTGCCCAACAACTGGAGCCGCGACGGAGGTGCCAACGAGCGTCTGATGTTCGATACGGAGGTGGGAGGTCAGGACACGAAGAGTCATGCCGGCACGAGTGCCCGGGTGCCAGTAGCGGTGAACCTTGTCACGAGCGGAACGCCGAAGGCAGTGAAACACCACTACAGGAATGCTGAGGACGGCCTTGTGACGCGAGTGGGCTTCTGCTCTTTCCCTCAGGATATGAACGAGGAGGCAGAGGAGCGTCCTCGCTCGAAGAAGAACCTGGAGACCCTTCTGAAAATACAGGAAATTCTTCTTTCTGAGAAAGAGGGCGATGTCATCAACATTCCCCAGCTCAAGAAGCAACAGGTGGAATGGTGTGCCCAGCAGAAGACGGTGAGCGACGCGTCGGGCAACCAGAGCATCAGCACCTTCCGCAAGCGTGCTGCCGTGATTGGCTTCCGTGCAGGATGTGTGCTATTCCTGCTTGACGGCAGGAAACTGACGCGCAAGGCGCTGGAGTTTGCCATTTGGGTGAGCGAGTATGTGCTGTATTTCCAACTGAAGTACTTCGGCGAACAGATGAACGAGAGCATCGAAGAGAATGCACAGATGATGCAGGTGCCTGTATTTGCCCGCAATGCCAATGCGTGGGTGTTCTGTAAGTTGCCCGGGATGTTCTGCTACGGCAACGTGGAGGAAGCCTACACGCAGATTGGAATGAAGGCAACAGGCTACCGCATGGTGGTGTCGCGATGGATAAGGAACGGCTGGGTGGAGAAGGTTGACAAGGAACACTTCCGAAAGACGGCTACCGGCGTCCAGGTCGGCAATATGATGGGCAGGGAGGCTTCGTAGGTGGAGTGATGTTTTCCCGTAACGTAACGTTATGTTACGCAGAAAATGCAGTTCCTCGGGAGGTGATTTTTGTTCCGTAGTTACGCAGCAAAATTTCCCTAACTGCGTAGCAATTATTGCCTCTTGGGACACATCTATGAAGACTCGGACTATTAACAATAGATAACATTGAAATATCACATTAACGACAATATATTATGCATTATAAAAACAACAAATCAGACAACTCGGCGTCAGCATGCCAAGACGCCTTGACGACAAATAACGCTCGCCGCCGCATGAGACAGCAGCTGCTGCGCATGGGGTGGACGAAACACGAATGCCCCTATCCGGTCAACGGCACGTTGAATCTGATGGCAAGGCACCACTCCCCACACATCCACAACAATTATCTTTGGTTTGAAAGCTGCCTGAAGAAACTCAATCCAAAGGGTGAGGTGTATTACGCGTTGGAAATGCGTTGTTCGGAGTTAGAGCACCTCACGTGGCGTTGTGATTTGGAAAACCCAAACAACCGTCATCCGCTCGACACCCTCGACGCCTTTTATGCACTCCGCAGTTATATGCTCGAGGGCCTGCCTTGGGATTATTGTACAGGCAGGGAAGAAGACCGTGGCATCATCAAGATTATCGACTGGGAGCATCCTGAAAACAACACTTTCGAGTTTGTGGAGAATTGGCAAGGAGCTATCAACGATGGCTTTGGCTGGGACTTCATCCTGCTGGTCAATGCCATTCCTCTTTGCGGCATAGTTGTTGAAGATACCCTCCAGGCTGCCTACGACATGGCCCAATATCAGCTGGACAACGACTACCAGTTTCCCGTCTATTGCCATCTGCTTGTCATCTCCGACGGAAACAGTATGATGGTTGGAGACCCCTGGATGGAGTTCGACAAGTTTACGGCAATAGGCACACTGAAAGAAGCGCTCCGCCCCGTCGATTTCCTCATAAACCGCATCAAGACAATTCCAGAATAACTTTAGATATGGACGCACAGCTTGAAACCATACAAACACTTATAAGCATCAATCGTAAGGCTCTGAGAGAGTTGGCTAAGGTGGCGGAAACCACCTCAGCCGACTATTTGCATATCGACACAGCCATGAATCTGATAGGCGACCAGTTCCACCTCCTGTTGCAGCAGAAGGAGGAGCTGATGGCAAAAGCCGAGGAGGAGGTGCAGGCTGAACAGCAACCGCAAGGCATGTCGCAAGGGCCGCAGGCTGCCACTCCAACCCAGAAGCGTGGACGAGGTGCTGAAAAGAAGTATTACCTTAGGGACGAAACCCTCAAACCGGCATTCATCGACCAACTCAAGCGCATCTTCCAGCGACACTACACTGCTGCCAAGACATTCACACTCCCTGACGGCACCGAGGCCAAAGCCCCCGACTTCCTTGCATGCCTGTATGACATAGGCATCAAATACGGCATCGCCTCTCCAGAGGCCCCGGTTTACGACATGAGCAGCCTGTTGAAGGAAGCGGTCCGTGGTTGTCCCAACGCTCAAAATTTCACTACCGCCTACAACACCTTGCAGACAACTGTAAGAAAGTGGAGACACTTCACCGGTAATAAAGCCCACTACTACTGCGTCAACGTCCGCTTCCATAAGCTCAAGCCAGAAGATGTGCCATCGGACCATAAGGATGAATACCGCCGCGTGCTGCTCATCTACACTCAGGTGGAGCAGATATTCAAAGAAACAAAAACGTATAGTTTCGCTTAACTTTTGGGAGCAATAACTCCTTAACTCCTTTAACTTCCCTTGCAATGCTGCTGTCTGCAAGTGGATCCGGGGAGCCTGCCTATCCCTCACAAATTCATTGGATACATGGTGCAAAGCGTGGTGACAGTGGCTTCGCAGATCCGAACATCACTGTGCGCGACACTGTTGTATATGACAATATATATTTAGTTTATCATTATGCTAATAATATGTTTTCAAATAAATGTTTGGAGATTTGAATAATAATTATTATCTTTGCACCTTGAGACTGAATTAATTTCATTATGCTAATAAGAAAACACAATAATGTTAACTTAATATTATAATTATGGCTACATATACAGAAAAACTGATTGGTTTCTTGAATGCCTCACCCGTGAATTTTCTTGCAGTGAGGAATGTGTGCAACGAATTGCTGGACAACGGGTTTGTGCAATTGAAGGCTGAGGACGCAATAAGGAATCTGCCTGAGAAATTCTTTATCACCAAGAACGACTCTGCCGTATTTGCCTTTCACTTGGGACGTCGCACAATGGCTGACGCGGGATTTCATATCATTGCCGCTCATAGCGACTCGCCTACATTCCGCATAAAACCTAATGCCGAGATGACAGGCGAGGGAGGGATGGTGAGACTCAACACTGAAGCTTATGGTGGATCAATACTTAATACATGGTTTGACCGCCCGTTGAGTTTGGCAGGAAGGGTTATCCTTAGATCGGATGACGCTCTGATGCCTGAGACTCAACTTCTTCACATCAAGCGACCATTGCTCGTAATCCCAAATCTCGCCATCCACTTCAACCGACAGGTGAATGACGGAGTGAAGCTCAGCAAACAGAAGGACATGTTGCCGATTCTTGGATATGTGAATGACAAACTTGAGGGCGACGGGCTACTCATACGTATTATTGCAGACGAACTGAAAATCGAGAAGGAAAGGATTATCGACTTCGACTTGTATCTATATGACACGACTTCTGCATGCCTTGTGGGGCTGAACAATGAATTTATATCTTCAGGCCGACTGGACGACTTGTCGATGGTGCACGCGGGACTGGAGGCAATGACGGCTGAGGATGGACAGGCCGACGTGACAAGGGTGTTGGCTGTGTTTGACAATGAGGAAACGGGCTCGGGAACTAAACAGGGAGCGGGCAGCAATTTCCTGATGTCGCTGATTCAGCGAATCGTGATGGCTCAAGGAGGAAGTATCGATGATTATTTCCGCAGTGTGGAGAAAGCCTTCATGGTGAGTGCTGACAATGCTCACGGATTCCATCCCAATTATGCCGAGAAGTATGACCCGACGAATCATGCCTTACTCGGAGGCGGTCCTGTCATCAAGATTAACGCTGCCCAGAAATATGCTACCGACGCAATGTCGGCTGCGGCATTCCAGCTGATATGCGAAAGGGCTGGTGTGCCTTGTCAGAGATTCGTCAACCGGAGTGACATTGCCGGTGGCAGCACTCTTGGAAACATCCTCACGTCGAGCATTGCCGTCCGTGGTGTTGACATGGGCAATCCTGTTCTCGCGATGCACAGTGTGCGGGAACTGGCTTCTGCCTCTGATCACGAGAACTGCATAAAGGCGTTCATCGAGTTTTATAATCAGTTCCGTTCCATGCCCGATGTTTCCTTTCCCGCCTGAGTCCATCCTACATATCCGGCGTTGAGCTCCTTAACCTTGTAGCCGTTGTCGGCAAGTATTCCAGCTGCCTTCTTGCTGCGTCTGCCGCTACGGCAATAGACGGCGATGGTCTTGTCCTTGGGCAGTAGGGAGATTGCCTTCGCCTGGAAATCGTTGTTCAGCACATCGATGTTTATGGCACCGGCAATGTGCCCACCTTGATATTCTTCAGCCGTGCGGACGTCGAGCCTGATTACCGACGTGTCGGAAATGGCCTTTTCGAACGCCTCAACGTCGAGACTTTCATACTTCTGGTTCTGCGCCGTGCAACCCACCAGGTTGCACAACATGGCTGCTATCAGCATAAATACATTTTTCATAATTATCTACAATATGTCTGTCAGCATGAACCGGCTACAATGCCAAGCATCTGACTGTGGTTCGACACGCTGTTGGCTGCAACGACTCCCGTGGGCTCAGTGAGGCGCAGCGGGCTGCCGTCGGATGATGTGATGACACCACCGGCTTCTGTCACTATCAGCGAGGCGGCGGCATAGTCCCACGGACTGAGCAGATATTCGAAATAGAGTTCGCACCTGCCCATCGCCAAATAGCAGAGTTCGGGGGCGCAGGCACCGAAACGTCGTATGTCGTTGCATTTGCCGAAGGTCTCGACGATAATCCTTGAGCACACCTCGGCATACTCCTTATGATATACGGGCAGGGCGGTACACAGCACTGCATTGTTGAAACCACGGTCGGAGACGTGGATTCTCTTGCCGTTAAGAAAGGCGCCCTTGCCTCTCTCGGCATGGAAAAGCTCGTTGGTGCGTGGCAAAAAGACCACACCCATCAGCATCTCTTCGCCATGTTTCAGTCCCACGCAGATGGCACACTGGTCGATGCCGCGGCTGTAGTTGGCGGTGCCGTCGATGGGGTCGATAATCCATGTGTATTCGTGACACGAGTCGTTGATGTCCTTTTCCTCGCAGAGGAAGCCTGAGTCTGGCATAAGGGCAGATAGACTGTTGCAGAGGTAGTTCTGTACTGCCACGTCGGATGATGTCACGATGTTCTCGCAACCATCCTTCTGCTCTATCTCAAATCCGTCGGTGACCATCAGTCTTGATGCCTCACGGACGATAACGGTTAATTGTTCTATTGTTATCATTGCGTAACTGATTATTGCCGCAAAGGTAAGCATTATTTTGCAAACGACAAAGGATAATCCTTTATTTCTGAAGACAGAAACAACACCGTCCTATATTTTTTGCTTTTTCGCCTATGATTTTTGATTTCCGCTTGCAAGTTACGCGTTTTATGCTTATATTTGCAGAAGATAAGCTGCATCTCGGCAAAACAATCAAGCAAGCTTGCTGATTTTGCTCTCGATTTGCATTATCTTTGCCGAAGAATATCATAAACTGAATAATTTCAAAAAACAATTGATATGAAAGATTTTCTCAAGTACACCTTGGCGACAGTCATCGGAATGGTGATTTTCGCTATTGTCATCGGCATCATCGGAGTGATTTCGATGATGGGAATGGTCGCCTCGCAGGAAGCAACGACTGTTGTTAAGGAAAAGTCGGTAATGGTGCTGCCTCTGTCGGGTACGCTCAACGAAAGGGCAGAGGACAACCCCTTTGCAAGCATGGTGGGAGACGCGGCTGAAAGCGTAGGTCTCGACGAGATGCTCAACGCTGTGAAAAAGGCTAAGGAGGAAAAGGATATAAAAGGTATATACATTGAGGCTGGAGTATTCATGCCCGACTCCTACGCCTCATGCCAGGCACTGCGCAAGGCTCTCCTGGACTTCAAGAAGAGCGGAAAGTGGATTGTGGCCTATGCCGACCAATACACCCAGGCAGCCTACTACGTCAGCTCTGTGGCAAACGAGGTGCTGCTCAACCCCAACGGAATGCTCGATTGGCACGGTCTCGCCGCACAACCCATATACTTCCGCGACATGCTGGCAAAAATTGGCGTGAGAATGCAGGTGGTAAAAGTGGGTACTTACAAGAGCGCCGTGGAACCTTTCACCGAGGACCGCATGAGCGATGCCAACCGCGAACAGACTACGGCTTACATAAGCGGAATATGGAACACAATGGTGGGCGACGTGGCGGCAAGCAGGAAGCTGTCGGTAGCGAAGCTCAACGAATATGCCGACAAACTGATAACCTTCGCCGACACCAAGGACTATGTCAGCATGAAACTCGTTGACAAACTGCTCTACACCGACGAGGTGAAGGCATCAATAAAGAAACGACTCGGAATAGCCGACGACGAGCATATTAACCAGCTCTCAATAGTTGACATGACAAACCTGCCGAGAAAGAACAAGTCGGACAACGAGATTGCCGTTTACTATGCCTACGGCGACGTGGTGAACACCAGCGACGGACAGACGGGAGCGTGCATCAGCGGAGTGGACGTGTCAAAGGACCTTGAGGAACTAATGAACGACGACGACGTGAAGGCTGTAGTGTTGCGCGTCAACACCGGCGGAGGAAGCGCCTACGCTTCAGAGCAGATATGGAATGCCGTCACCAAACTAAAGGCAAAAAAGCCCATCGTGGTATCGATGGGAGGAATGGCAGCATCGGGAGGATATTACATTAGTTGCGCGGCAAACTACATAGTGGCTGAGCCCACAACATTGACAGGCAGCATCGGAATATTCGGTATGATTCCTGACATTAGCGAACTTATGACTAAGAAACTCGGACTGAATTTTGACGTGGTGAAAACAAACGTCATGAGCGACTACGGCAACCTCTCGCGTCCAATGAACGCTAACGAGATTGCCGTGATGCAGAACTACGTCAACAATGGCTACAACCTCTTCCTCAAGCGAGTGGCTGAAGGCCGAAAGATGAAGGTGGAGAATGTGGATGAAATAGGACAAGGCAGGGTGTGGCTTGGAAAAGACGCTCTGAAGCTGAAGCTGGTTGACGCACTGGGAGGCATCGACGTGGCAATAGCCAAGGCTGCCGCATTGGCAAATGTCAGCTCCGACTACAAGACAAAGTCCTATCCTGCAGCCCCCGACTTCCTCGACCAGCTCTTGAGCAGCTTCAGCGGCGACGGCGGCAACTATCTCGACGAGCAACTAAAGGCTACACTCGGCGAATACTACGAACCAGTGATGACTCTGAAAAACATCAAGGGACAGAACACGCTTCAGGCACGAATGCCTTACCACCTTATTATAAAATAAAAGTGTTGACAAGTCATTACTTTTACTGAAACAGAAATGGAAGGCGACTTCATAAAGATTAACGAATGGCTGCTGCCCCTTAGCTGGCTTTACGGCTTGGGGGTAAGAATAAGAAACTTCATGTTCGAGGTGGGACTGCTGAAGTCACACAGCTTCGACGTGCCTGTCATATCTGTAGGCAACATCACCGTGGGAGGAACAGGAAAGACTCCACACGTGGAATACCTCATCTCACTGCTGCGCGAAAAAGCCAACGTCGCGGTACTGAGCAGGGGCTACAAGAGAAAAAGCCGGGGATTCGTCATGGCAGGCCCTGAATCGACAACACGCGACATCGGCGACGAACCAATGCAGATGAAGAAAAAATTCAGGGATGTCACCGTGGCTGTCGACCGTAACAGGGTGAAAGGCATACGCCTTCTCACCGACGGCTCTACGGTAAAGGACATCGACGTCATTCTCCTTGACGATGCCTTCCAGCACCGTTACGTGAAGCCTGGCATCAACATCCTCCTTGTCGATTACCACCGACTGATCATCTACGACAAACTGTTGCCCGCAGGCAGGCTGCGCGAGCCGCTGAGCGGCAAGAACCGCGCCGACATCGTCATCGTGACAAAATGTCCGAAGGACCTCAAGCCCATGAACTTCCGCGTGATAACCAAGGCGATGAACCTCTTCCCCTACCAGCATCTCTATTTCACGACGCTCGAGTATGACAACCTGACGCCCGTGTTCTGCGGAGAAGAGATGTCCTTGGACAGCATCAAGCCTGACACCAACGTGCTCCTGCTCACAGGCATAGCCTCGCCGAAACAGATGGCTGTTGACCTCGAGCCTTACGCTAAGTCCATCCACAGCCTTTCCTTCCCCGACCACCACAGGTTCAATGCCGGCGACGTGGAACGCATCAACAACACCTTCGCTTCCCTTCCCGACCCGAAGATGATAATCACAACCGAGAAGGACACTACCCGCCTGCTGGAAACCGAAGGGCTGAGCGAGAACGTGCGTCACAACATGTACGCCCTTCCACTGAGAATCAGGTTTATTGAGAAAAAAGAGAAATTCAACGAAAACATTTTAGGATATGTACGAAAAAATTCAAGAAACAGCATTCTGGCTAAGACAAAGGATGACAACAAGTCCAGAAACAGCCATCATTCTGGGAACAGGTCTCGGACAATTAGCTTCCGAAATAACTGACTCCTATGAATTCCCATACAACGAAATCCCCAACTTCCCTGTATCGACCGTTGAAGGCCACGCAGGCAGACTAATCTTCGGAAAGCTGGGCAACAAGGACATCATGGCAATGGAGGGACGATTCCACTACTACGAGGGCTACTCGATGAAGGAAGTGACGTTCCCGATAAGGGTGATGTACGAGCTGGGCATCAAGACTCTGTTCGTCAGCAACGCCTCAGGCGGCATGAACCCGGAGTTCAAGATCGGCGACCTGATGATTATCACCGACCACCTCAACTTCTTCCCCGAGCATCCGCTGAGAGGCAAGAACTTCCCCACCGGACCACGATTCCTTGACATGCACGAGACCTACGACCACGCACTCATCGCAGAAGCTGACAAAATAGCCGGGGAGAAAGGCATAAGAGTGGTTCACGGAGTGTATCTCGGTGTGCAGGGCCCGACATACGAAACACCTGCCGAGTACAAGATGTACCACCGCTTAGGTGCCGATGCCGTCGGCATGAGCACCGTGCCGGAAGTGATTGTCGCCCACCACTGTGGCATCAAGACCTTCGGCATCAGCATCATCACCGACCTCGGCCTTGAGGACACGCCAGTAGAGGTGAGCCACGAAGAAGTGCAGATTGCAGCCAACAACGCCCAGCCGCTGATGACTGAAATCATGCGCGAGATGATTAACAGGTGTTAGGAAAGCGGATTCCAACCCTGAGCTTTCAGGTCGAACTCCTGGTCATCGCGAGTGACAAGGATTCGGCCTAAACTTTCTTTTGTTATATGACCGATGAGCTTCACGTCGTCCATTGACTGAATCTTCTCATGGTCGCCGATAGGCACGGTGAACAACAGTTCATAGTCCTCACCGCCGTTCAGTGCGCAGGTAGTGACGTTGAGGTTCAGTTCCTCCGCCATCACCGCCGTCTGATAGTCAACAGGAAGGTTCTTCTCGAATATCCGGCAACCCACATGACTCTGCGAGCAGATGTGTATTAGCTCGCTGCTCAGTCCGTCGCTGATGTCCATCATTGCCGTTGGCTTGACGTTAGCCTCACGCAGTTTTCTTATGATGTCGCCACGCGCCTCCGTCTTCAGCTGGCGTTGCAGCAGGTACTCCTTTCCCGCGAAGTCGGGAGTGAAACGCGAGAGCTCCTCGAGAAGCCTTTTGTTTCCCTTGCGCCTTGCCTCCTCCACCTGCTGGTAATACACGCTTTTCTCCCTTTCCAGGAGCTGAAGTCCCATATAGGCAGCCCCAAGGTCCCCCGACACGCACACGAGGTCGGTTTCCTTTGCCCCGTCGCGATAGACGATGTCTTCCTTTGCCGCCTCTCCGATGCAGGTGATGCTGATGGCAAGCCCGGTGTAAGATGATGTGGTGTCGCCTCCGACAATATCCACTCCCCACTTGTCGCACGCCATGCGCAGTCCACAGTAGAAATTCTCCACGTCTTCTACTGTAAACCGCTTGCTCAGGGCAAGCGACACGGTCATCTGTCGCGGATCGCCGTTCATGGCAAAGATGTCGCTCATGTTAACCATCGCCGACTTGTAGCCCAACGACTGCATGTCTATATATGTAAGGTCGAAGTGAACACCCTCCATCAGCATGTCGGTAGTCACCAGCGTCTCCTTGTCGTGATAGTGCAGCACGGCGCAGTCGTCACCAACGCCTTTCACGGTTGAAATGTTTTTCGGTTCATGCCCGTCGGTAAGCCGTCTTATCAGTCCGAACTCACCAAGTGTCGATATGTCTGTCATATATTTTAGTTTCACATTTACTCAACGCCGCCCCAATGGCAGTACAGAACTCCGAATGCTTCGGTATATGGAACTTCACTCCATATAGTTTCGCCATGGCAGGGAATATGTCGTGACACTGCGGCAGCAGCGTCAGGTTGCCAATGAGAATGAACTCGTCAATGCCCGTCCCCTGGGCTGCCAATATCGACGCACTGCCTATCGACTGCAACACCATGCACACCAGTCCTTGGGCGATGTCCTCATGCGAGGCATTGTTCTGCACCTTTCCGAACAGCGATGCCGTGGCATCCATGGGCAAGCCCGGAAGAGGGTTGGCGCTGATGTCGCCGATGAGCAGGTTGACATTTGCGAGATTGCCTTTTGTCGCAAGTTCCGACACATATTTTATATCACTCGTATTGAGCAACAGGCGCGACAAGCCCTGTAGGGTGCCGCCTCCCGTGCCGATGCCTCCGATATGTTCAAGCTTCTTTCCCTCACACTTCACAAACGACGTTCCCGTTCCCATGCTCACCACAATGGCATTGTCGATGCCCGACTCGTAGCGCGCACCCAGTCCGTCGGCAACAAACTCGTCACACTTTGTTGTTGGAAGTCCATACACTGGCTGCGTTATATAGGCACTGCCCACGCCGGTAAGCATTACTTGCTCAATGTCGGCAAGCCCGATATTGTTGTCATAAAGATATTTTCCGAACGCTCCATACAGCGAAGTCACTGGATCAACAGCGGTGATGCGTATTGGCGATATTATCTCGCCATTCTTCACGCCCACAATCTTTGTGGTACTTATTCCCACGTCAATTCCTATAAGCATTTCCTGGTTGCGATTGTTTACAAGGGTTTATAAAATAAGGAAACCCCTGCTGCCGAAGCAAAACAGGGGTCTAATGAAAGGAGGAGTGGTACCACCAGGAATCGAACCGGGGACACAAGGATTTTCAGTCCTTTGCTCTACCAACTGAGCTATGGCACCTCATTTCTCTTTTGCGGTTGCAAAGGTACGAACTATTTTCGGAATAAAAAAACATTTCAGCGGAAAAAGCTTTCTGTTTACACTTTGTTAACACATCAGAATGTATTCCCATTCAAAATTTACATCTCTTTACACTTTCCGTCTAAAAATAGCTATTATCTGCTCAAAAGCATAAGTAGCATCAAGAAGGCTTCCGACGACAGTTTTTCCTTCAACGAGGCGATAGCCCGACGCTTCAACACCTTCACCGTCTCGGCAGAAATGAGCAGTTTCTTTGCAATTTCCCTGTTCTTTTTCCCTTCCATGCTGAGCAGGAGCACCTCCCTTTGCCTTTTCGGAAGCGTATCGACAGCAAGAAACAACCTTCGGAACACCTCTTCTGAGAAGAACTGCTCCTGTCCGTCGTCGTCAAGAATAAACTGCGCGTTTTCTTTCACGTAAGCCTGTGTGAAATTGTTGCGGACAGCCTCATGGCGTATGCAATTCTTCACCGCGTTTCTTACACTATTATATAAATAGGATTTAAGCGTTGCCATCGAGACGAAGTCGGGACGCTTTACCCACAACGCAGAAAACAGTTCCTGCACAATGTCTTCCGCCACCGACTTTTCCACATCTTGCATGGCATAAACCACGAGTGCAGAATAGAAATGGTCGTAGAGCAATGATATGGAATTGTTGTCCCATACGCATATTTCGCTTATGTTAATTCTTTGCTTGACCATCGCCTTTTAGTGTTTTCAAGCTGCAAAGATAGTGGAAAAAGTTTTGGAAAAGCCTCTTTTGGAATGAAATATTTATAAAAACATTAAAAAAAACATATTTTCCACCCAAAAACGATACCTTTTATTGAGTTATACGTGTTATATATACAGAATCGAAAAAAAACATAATCATATGAACAGGACAAAAGCTATCGTCGCCGCATTGCTCTTTTCTGCAACTGCCGCATTGGCACAAAACAACCAGAAGTTCACCTTCTCCGGTCACCTGACCGACGTCAACGACTCGCTCGAGATATGGGCGGTAACTGTTGGGGAGAATGATTTCGGCAAGTTTGCCCAGATTCCCTGCGAGAAGGGCAAGTTCTCTTTCACTACCGACATTGACAAGGCGAAGTCTATTCAATTTTTCATTCCCTTGTCGCAGCAGCGCGCCAATGGCAACCGAATGCTCGTAAGAGGATTGGCAACGGCTATTCCGGGTGAGCACCTGAATGTGGAGGGGAAATTGGAGGATTTTACTTTCGGAGGTTCGAAAATTTACCAAGACTACAACGAGGTGAACAAAATATTCACTGCTGCAAACAAGAGAAGCATGAAGTTCTATGAGACTTATACTGCAACAATAAAGGCTGACTCGACGAAAAAGGACGAGGCTATGGCAACCATAAGAAAAGCCAACGAGGCATCGGAGGCACAGACGGCAGCAGAACTGATGCAGTTCGTACGCGCCAACGGTAACAACGAGGCTGTGGCATTGGCTATCAACTCCTTGGCTGTTGACAGCATTCCCGTAGCCTTGAAACTGATTTCCGCTGACGTAAGGAACGGACGCTTGGGCGTGTTTATAGAAAGTGCCGAACAACGATACAAGTCTAAGGTGATGAAGGACGAGGCAAAGAAGAAGGTGGCTCCCGGCAAACAGGCACCCGACTTCACGCTCAACGACATCAACGGCAAGCCCTTCACCCTGTCGTCGCTGCGCGGCAAGTATGTGGTGCTCGACTTCTGGGGCTCATGGTGCGGATGGTGCATCAAGGGAATGCCCGACATGAAGAAATACTACGAGAAATACAGTGGCAAGTTTGAAATCGTGGGCATCGACTGCAAGGACACCGAGGCAAAATGGAAGGATGCCGTAGCAAAGCAAGAACTGCCGTGGATTCACGTGAAGAGCGAAAAGGCTGACGCCACGCCACAGAAATATGCCATAGAAGGCTATCCTACAAAAATCATCGTCAATCCCGACGGCACCATCCACAAGGTGATTATCGGCGAAGACCCAGCCTTCTACAAAGAGCTCGACTCTCTCTTCGGAGCGAAGTGATTTCGCCCCCTTTTTATTTACCATAAACGTGCATCCGCACCCTGACAGCAGTGGCTGAAAGGGGCGGATGTTTTCTTTTTTTGTCATTTTTGTCGCTTTTCCCGAATTTTTCTTGCTTTATTGTAACCTTTTTCAATCTTTCAGGTGTATTGAGGTAAAAAGGACAACATAATGAACGACAAAACAAACATTAACGACCTTGTCGCTAAACGTATTCTGGGAATTGCCACTCCTGAAGAGGAACGGCAACTTGACAACAGTCTCGACAACAATCCAGAACTAAGGGAAAAAGTTGAAGAGATGCTCGACAACAAGACGTTTGTCAAACGGTACAGGCAATTTGCCGCCATAGACAAGAAAAAAGCGAAGAAACGTTTCTTCGACATACACGACTCACGGCCAACGTCAGCCGTGGGACATACGGTTGTCGTTTGGCTCAAACGTGCCGCAACCGCAGCTGCCTTAGCTGCCATTTGCCTCGTATGCTGGCACTATGCAAACGACGACACAAGCACGACAACACCGCATATTGACGAGAAATCCATCGTTGCCATGGAGAAACTGGAGAAGTCAGGCATCAACGAGGCTACAC
>JALFCG010000015.1 GCA_022771265.1 Prevotella sp. | reverse complement strand
TCATTGTACCAATCTCAAACTCAATCTCAACGCCATACTCAGCGAATACCTCCTTGGCAGTCTTCTGGATGATCTCCTTCTGCTGCTTGAGCTCGTAGAGGATACCGATGAGCGGAACCATGATCTCTGGCTTCGGATCCTTGCCTTCCTTCTTCAGCTCGCAAGCTGCAGAGAGAATGGCACGGGTCTGCATGGCTGTAATCTCAGGGAATGTGATACCCAAGCGGCAACCACGGTGACCAAGCATTGGGTTGTTCTCGGCGAGAGAAGCGACACGACGCTGGATGGTGGCAACATCTACACCCATCTCGTCTGCCATCACCTGCTGACCTGCAAGATCGTGTGGTACGAACTCGTGGAGTGGCGGGTCGAGCAGTCGGATGTTAACCGGACAGCCATCCATAGCCTCGAGTATGCCCTTGAAGTCGGCCTTCTGGTAAGGCAGCAACTTGGCAAGTGCCTTCTCACGACCCTCAACGGTGTCGGAGAGAATCATCTCGCGCATTGCCACAATCTTCTTGTCCTCGAAGAACATGTGCTCAGTACGTGTAAGACCGATACCCTTTGCACCGAAGGCGCGAGCCACCTGTGCATCGTGTGGAGTGTCGGCATTGGTGCGAACCTGCAGTTTGGTGTATTTGTCGCAGAGGTCCATAAGCTCCTTGAAGTCGCCGCTGAGCTCAGCAGCCTTGGTTGGAACCTCACCTGCATAAACCTGACCTGTGGTACCGTTCAGCGAGATGTAGTCGCCTTCCTTATATACAACGCCGTCGATTTCAACGGTCTTTGCCTTATAGTCAACATTGATGCCACCAGCACCTGACACGCAGCACTTGCCCATACCGCGAGCCACAACGGCAGCGTGAGAGGTCATACCACCACGGGCTGTCAAGATACCCTCGGCAGAAGCCATACCGGCGAGGTCCTCTGGAGAAGTCTCTATGCGGACCATGATAACCTTGTGGCCATCGGCGTGCCATGCCTGTGCGTCGTCGGCGTGGAACACAATCTGACCGCAGGCTGCACCTGGAGAAGCAGGCAGACCCTGAGTGATGACCTTTGCCTTCTGCAGGGCGAGCTTGTCGAATACTGGGTGAAGCAGCTCGTCGAGCTTCTGAGGCTCGCAACGCATGATGGCAGTCTTCTCGTCGATCATTCCCTCGTGGAGAAGGTCGATGGCAATCTTCACCATGGCAGTACCTGTGCGCTTGCCGTTACGTGTCTGGAGGAACCAGAGCTTGCCTTCCTGTACGGTGAACTCCATATCCTGCATGTCGTGGTAGTGCTTCTCGAGCTTGTCCTGCAGGTCGTTGAGCTGTGCGTAAATCTCTGGCATTGCCTCTTCCATTGAAGGATATTTCTCTGCACGCTCCTCTTCGCTGATGCCAGCGCGCTCAGCCCAGCGCTGTGAGCCTATCTTTGTGATCTGCTGTGGTGTGCGGATACCAGCCACAACGTCCTCGCCCTGTGCGTTTACGAGATACTCACCGTTGAAGAGGTTCTCGCCGTTACCTGCGTCGCGGCTGAAGCAAACACCAGTGGCTGATGTCTCGCCCATGTTGCCGAATACCATAGCCATAACGCTAACGGCAGTACCCCACTCGTCAGGAATACCCTCCATCTTGCGATAAAGGATTGCACGCTCGTTCATCCAGCTGCGGAACACAGCGCAGATAGCGCCCCAAAGCTGCTCGATTGGATCGTCGGGGAAGTCCTTTCCTGTGCGCTCCTTGATGGCTGTCTTGAAGAGTGTGACGAGTTTCTTCAGTTCCTCAACAGAAAGGTCCTTGTCGAGCTTCACGCCACGCTCTGCCTTTACGCTCTCTATGATTTCCTCGAACGGGTCGATGTCTTCCTTGTTAACTGGCTTCATCTCGAGCACTACGTCGCCATACATCTGTACGAAGCGGCGATAAGAGTCGTAAACGAAGTGTGGGTTGTTGGTCTTTGCCACCAATCCCTCGGCAACCTCGTCGTTGAGACCAAGGTTAAGGATAGTGTCCATCATACCTGGCATAGAAGCACGTGCACCAGAACGTACACTGACAAGCAACGGATTCTTCACGTCGCCGAACTTGGAATTCATCAACTCCTCAGTATGCTTCACGGCAGCGTTCACTTCGTCCTGAAGTATTTCCTTGATTTTCTCCTGACCAACCTCGTAATATTCGTTACAGCAGCTGGTGGTGATTGTAAAACCTGGAGGAACCGGGACACCAATAAGGTTCATCTCGGCAAGGTTTGCACCCTTACCGCCAAGTTCTTCACGCATTTTGGCATTTCCTTCGGCCTTACCATTTCCGAAAGTATAAACTCTTTTTTCACTCATAAGTTAGTTGGTTGTGTATTTAATATTATAAGTTTTAAATTTTTATTTTGCAAATATAGTGCATTTTTTGTTATGCTGCAAGAAAAACAAGAAAAAATGCAATATTAATGTTACATTTTGTAGATTATTTAGTATATTTGCACCAAATTTCAGAAAAATAATACATAAAATGAGCAGAAAGAAGAAACCGTTTCCTATTTTGGAAAACATAACGATAACCGATGTTGCGGCTGAGGGCAAATCGCTTACAAGAGTGGGCGACATGGTGGTGTTCGTACCGTTTGCCGTTCCGGGAGACATCGTTGACTTACAGATAAAGAAAAAGAAACACAGCTACTGTGAGGCTGAGGTAGTGAGGTTTATTAAATATAGTAATGTACGCGCGATACCACAATGCGAGCACTTCGGCATCTGCGGAGGATGCAAATGGCAAAACCTGCCTTACGAGGAGCAACTGAAAGCAAAACAGAAGCAGGTGTTCGACCAACTGACACGGATAGGCAAGGTGGAACTGCCCGAGTTCGAACCTATTATGGGGTCGGTCAAGACATTTGAATACAGGAACAAGCTGGAGTTTGGATGTTGCAACAAGCGATGGCTTACAAGGGAGCAAGTGGCATCAGGATTCAAGTATGACAACATGAACGGAATAGGCTTCCACATCACCGGAGCTTTCGACAAGATTCTCCCTATAGAAAAATGCTGGCTCATGGACGACCTGCACAACAGGATAAGAAACTCCATACGCGACTATGCTTTCGATAACGGAATGAAGTTCTTCGACCTCAGAGGACAAAAAGGACTCCTGCGCGACATTATCATAAGGAACTCAAATACAGGCGAATGGATGGTAATCATACAGTTCCACTACGACGAGCCTGGCGACGAGGAAAGGGCAAAGGCTCTGCTGCAGCACGTAGCCGACAACTTCCCGGAGATAACCTCGCTCCTGTATGTTGACAACCAGAAATGCAACGACACCATCGGCGACCAGAACGTCATAGTCTTCAAAGGCAACGACCACATCTTCGAGACAATGGAAGACCTACGGTTCAAGGTCGGTCCGAAGAGTTTCTATCAGACCAATACCGAACAAGCCTACCACCTTTACTGCGTTGCACGCAAGTTTGCGCAATTAAGCGGGGAAGAGACGGTGTATGACTTATATACAGGTACTGGCACCATTGCCAACTTCGTGGCGCACAAGGCGAAGAAGGTTGTAGGAATAGAATATGTGCCGGAAGCTATTGAGGACGCAAAAGTCAACTCAGAGATAAACGGAATCACCAACACATCTTTCTTTGCAGGAGACATGAAGGATATTCTGACCGACGAGTTCATTGCCGAACATGGGCATCCTGATGTCATAATCACTGATCCGCCACGCGCAGGAATGCACCCCGACGTAGTCAACGTAATCATGAATGCAGCTCCAAAACGTATAGTCTATGTAAGTTGTAACCCTTCCACCCAGGCACGCGACCTGCAACTTCTCGACCCTAAATACAAGGTGATAAAGGTGCAACCTGTTGACATGTTCCCTCACACTCCACACGTGGAGAACGTGGTACTATTAGGGATTAAAGAATGAAAAGAATAATAAATTATCATACAAAAAAAGGTCTGCGACCTTAAAGAATTAATGAATAGGAAATATATCATTGCTGCCGTGGCAGCTGCAATGTCGATACAGACAAACGCTACAGAGACAACGGAGAAAACGGAAACCGCTGTTACTGAAACGAAAAAAGAATTGAAACTTGGCGACGTGATGAGCAAACCGAAATTATCAGGTTACTTCATCGGCAACTACAATTCCACATTCCAGGAAGGCAACAACAGCAACACGTTCAGCATACGCCTTATTCGTCTGACAATGACAGGCAGAATACTAAACGACTTTGAATATAAGCTGCAAGGTCAATTGAACGGAAACTCAAGCACTTACGGGGAGTCGCCAAGAATGGTGGATATGAGTTTGGAATGGCTCAGGCACAAGGAGTTTAAGGTAAAGATTGGGCAATTCAAACGTCCATTTACCTTTGAAAACCCGATGAACCCTATTGACATTGGATTCAACTCACAGGCTCAGGCAATACTTAAACTTGCAGGGTTCAACGACCGCACAGGCGAACAATCGAGCAGCGGTCGTGACATCGGAGTGCAGGTTTCGGGCGACATCCTGCCCAACAGCGCAGGCCGCTCTCTTATGCACTATGAGGTGGGAGTGTTTAACGGACAGGGTATCAACCGCAAGGATGTAGGCAATCAGAAGGATGTCATAGGAGGTGTATGGGTGTCACCAATTAAGGGAATGCGAATAGGAGGATTCGGATGGGTAGGTTCTTACGCACGCACCGGCACCTGGCAAGACGGCGAGGTTGAGGTTTCAGGAACACGCAACGTGAGCCGTTACCGATATGCCATATCCGCCGAATATAAGGATGCTGATTGGCAGATTCGCTCTGAATATATCCATAACACAGGCGGTGCGTTCAAAACAACTGCCAACACAAGCAGCGACCTTAAGGACTGCAACCTCAACGAAAAGCTCGGCGATCGTGCCGATGGTGTGTATGTGGCATGCGTGGCTCCTATCATCCGCGGCAAACTCAGAGCAAAGGCACGCTACGACCTCTATCGTCCTGCCGGCTCGTGGAATACCGCCAAGACCATCTACAAGGCTGGTATCAACTACTTTTTCTGCAAGTATCTGGAGATACAGACAGAATACTCATTGGTCAACGACAGAAGTCTTCCTAACCATAATTACAGTATGGCAGACCTGCAGTTCAGTGTAAGATTCTAAAAAACATCATGATAATGAATTTCATAGCAATTATTCCAGCAAGATATGCCTCAACGCGTTTCCCGGGAAAACCATTGGCTAATCTCGGGGGGAAACCGGTCATACAGCACGTGTACGAGAAAGTGAGCAGTGTGGTTGAAGACACGTGGGTCGCAACTGACGACCAACGGATTTTCAACACCGTAAAAAGTTTTGGAGGCAAGGCAGTAATGACACGCAACGACCACAAAAGCGGCACTGACCGCATTGAAGAAGCCGTGGAAATAATCGGGGGAGAATGGGACGTGGTCATCAATGTCCAAGGCGACGAGCCATTCATACAGATATCACAGATAGAGACCGTATGCAACTGCTTCAACGACCCCTCGACAGAGATTGCTACACTTGGAAAACCATTTGGAAATGACATTGAAGCCATAAGCAATCCCAACTCACCGAAAATCGTAAGCGACAAACGTGGATATGCTCTCTACTTCAGCCGTAGCATTATACCGTTCATACGCGGGAAGGAGATGCAGGAATGGGCGACTTCCTACCCCTTCCTAAAACACATCGGACTTTATGCCTACCGTCGCAACGTGTTAAGAGAGGTGACGCAACTGCCACAAGGAGCACTCGAGAAAGCTGAAAGTCTCGAACAATTGAGATGGTTAGAAAACGGTTATCGAATAAAGGTAGGACTGACAGACATTGAAACCATCGGCATCGACACTCCCGAAGACCTTGAAAAAGCAGAGGAATATGTCAAAAGACTCGTTCAGTTTTAAGCAGTTCACCATACGCCAAGAGCGTTGCGCCATGAAAGTCGGAACCGACGGAGTGCTGCTCGGTGCATGGGCTTGCACAAAACCTGCCGACTCCCCACTCCACATACTTGACGTCGGTACTGGCACAGGGCTTATTGCGTTGTTTCTTGCCCAACGATTCCACAATGCAGTAATCGATGCGATAGACATTGACGACGATGCAGTGGAACAGGCAAGAGAAAACTTTGCCACATCGCCGTTTGCCGAAAGACTGACAGTTCGCAAAGCTTACCTGCAGGACGAGGACGGGAACATGACTTACGACCTCATTGTTTGCAACCCTCCCTTTTTCGTCAATTCGCTAACATGTCCTGACACCAAAAGAACCATGGCACGTCATGCCAAAACTCTCACCCTTGCCGAGTTGGCCCGCAAATCATCGCGCCTGCTCAAGGACAGTGGCACACTTGCCGTAATACTACCCTCAGAAAGCAAGACAACGATGGAATCGGAAGCCATCTTCAACGGCTTGACCATACAGCGCATTTGCCGAGTGAAAACAAAAAAGGCAAAAAACGAAAAACGCGTTATGATGGAATTAGGGATAATGGCAGATAACATGTCAGATGAAATTTTGATAATCGGAGATGACAATTATGCAACCTTGACTGGCGATTTCTACTTATAAAGAGTTAAAGAGTTAAAAATATACCACATATTAGGTATTTTTTCAGAAAAAAACACTAATTTTGCAGTGCTTTACATAGCAAATTATTATTATTCATTTTTAAATAAATAAAGAATATGCAGTATTCTAATGAAGTCAACAACATGTGCGTTGTTGCAAAAGGTCCAAACCACGGACCTGCCCCAATTCCTGAAGAGGGAAAATGGATTCAGGCAAAAGAGCTTAAGGACAGCTCTGGTTATACCCACGGTGTGGGTTGGTGCGCACCTCAGCAGGGAGCTTGCAAGCTGTCTCTGAACATCAAGGACGGTGTCATCCAGGAGTGCCTTGTAGAAACTATCGGTTGTACAGGTATGACACAATCAGCTGCCATGGCTTCTGAAATCCTTCCTGGTAAGACCATTCTTGAGGCTCTGAACACCGACCTCGTTTGCGACGCTATCAACACCGCTATGCGTGAGCTCTTCCTCCAGATTGTATATGGTCGCTCACAGAGCGCATTCTCTGAGGACGGACTCGTTATCGGTGCCGGTCTTGAGGACCTCGGCAAGGGTCTGCGCAGCCAGACAGGTACTCTCTATGGCACTGTTGCCAAGGGTACACGCTACCTTGAGCTCACCGAGGGCTACATCACCAAGATGTTCCTCGACAAGGACAGCCAGGTTTGCGGTTACGAGTATGTTCACCTCGGCAAGATGATGGAGGCCATCAAGGCTGGTATGGACGCCAACGAGGCAGTGAAGAAGTTCACTGGTTCTTACGGACGCACCAAGGCCGAGCAGGGAGTTGTTAAGAGTATTGACCCACGTAAAGAATAAGGAGGAACAACTATGATTAGAGAAGTGAAATTCGAAAGCCAGGAGCGCAGAATCAAGCAGGTTATTGCAGCTCTCAACGAGAATGGTATCAAGGATATCGAAGAGGCTAATCAGATTTGCGAGAACGCAGGTGTTGACCCTTACAAGATTTGCGAGGACACACAGGGTATCTGCTTCGAGAACGCAAAGTGGGCATACGTTTGCGGTGCTGCCATCGCCATCAAGAAGGGTGTGAAGAGCGCTGCCGAGGCTGCTGAGGCCATCGGTATCGGTCTGCAGAGCTTCTGCATCCCAGGTTCTGTTGCCGACGACCGTAAGGTTGGTATCGGCCACGGTAACCTCGCTGCACGTCTGCTCCGCGAGGACACACAGTGCTTCGCATTCCTCGCAGGCCACGAGTCTTTCGCTGCCGCTGAGGGTGCCATCAAGATTGCTGAGATGGCAAACAAGGTTCGCAAGAACCCATTGCGTTGCATCCTCAACGGTCTGGGCAAGGACGCTGCCATGATTATCAGCCGTATCAACGGTTTTACATACGTACAGACCAAGTTCGACTACTACACAGGTAAGGTAGAGGTTGTTAAGCGCACCGCTTACTCTGACGGTCCTCGTGCAAAGGTTAACTGCTATGGCGCTGACGACGTTCGTGAGGGTGTTGCCATCAACTGGCTTGAGGATGTTGACGTTTCCATCACAGGTAACTCAACCAACCCGACACGCTTCCAGCACCCAGTGGCTGGTACATACAAGAAGGAGCGCGTACTCGCCGGCAAGCCTTACTTCTCAGTGGCTTCTGGTGGTGGTACAGGTCGTACACTTCACCCAGACAACATGGCTGCAGGTCCTGCTTCTTACGGTATGACCGATACTCTCGGCCGCATGCACTCTGATGCCCAGTTCGCTGGTTCTTCTTCTGTGCCTGCTCACGTTGAGATGATGGGCTTCCTCGGCATGGGTAACAACCCAATGGTAGGTGCTACCGTTGCTGTTGCCGTAACTGTTGACATGGCTATCAACAAGAAGTAATTTCAGTTGACGAGTTAACAAGTAAATACACGGACAGGTCTCCCCGTTTAGTCTTTTGACTTCACGAGGAGGCCTGTTCACTTAAGTCACATCATCTATTATGATAGTACAAACATCATTCAGGCTACATGCAAAACGACGCGGGTGTCACCTCGTGACACGTGAGATAATGGAACACCTTCCAAAACCGCTGCCAAAAACGGGACTTCTAAACCTTTTTGTGCAACACACATCTTGCGCTCTGTCGATAAACGAGAACGCCGACCCAGACGTAAGAAGCGACATGGAGAAAATACTGAACCATGTAGTGAAGGAAAACGAGCCTTACTACGACCATACTCTTGAGGGACTTGACGATATGCCTGCACACGCGAAGTGCTCTCTCTTCGGAGTAAGCCTTATCATTCCCATCACCAACGGGAAACTGAACCTCGGCACATGGCAAGGTATATACCTGTGCGAATTTCGCGACTATGGAGGCGAAAGAAGTATTGTCGCAACAATATATGAATAATGGTAATTATCAGGAACATACACAAACGATTACAGGCTATAGCACTACTATTGGCAACAAGCCTCGTCAGTCTTGCCAACGGCATTATCTATAGCAACAAAATCAATACACTACAAGTTACAGCAGACAACGACTTCTTGTCTCCAGCTGTAATCACCATGGGCTATGGCCAACAAGTCAAAATCGCGTTTGACGAGATGTCACATGACTACCGCAGGCTGACATACCATATAGAGCACTGTAATCCAGACTGGACTACCTCTGACAAACTGTTGGAAAGCGAGTACCTGGAGGGATTCAACGATAATGTGATTGACAACTACAATAACTCCATTAATACCACGGTGCTGTACACCCATTACTCTTTCTACATACCCAACGAAAGATGCCAGATAAAACTCAGCGGCAACTACCGCGTGACGGTGAAGGATGACGACACCGGCGAAAGACTCTTGGAAGCAAGGTTCAGGATTGTCGACCCAAAGACAGACCTGGCAATTAACGTAAAGACAAATACTGACATTGACGTAAACAGCAAATACCAGCAATTGTCAATGACACTTGGATATCAAGCGCTCAACATCACGAATCCTGACGAAGAAATTTTTACTATCGTGACACAAAACGACAGAGAAGACAACATGCGCGTGAACGTGAGACCTAACTTACGTAATAGACACGGAATGGAATGGTCACACAACCGCGAACTTATTTTTGACGGAGGAAATGAATACAGGAAATACGAAATCCTCTCTCTTTCACACCCGACTATGGGAATAGAAAAAATGGAATGGGACGGACAATACTATCACGCTTCCACATTCACAGATGAACCCAGAACAAATTATGTATATGACGAAGATGCAGACGGTTCGTTTTACATCCGCAACAGTGAAAACAAGGAAAACGATATAACAAGTGACTACGTCTTTGTCAACTACCGGCTAACCACTGACAATAAGCCCAAATCGCCTATTGTGATTGACGGGCGATGGACCACACATGCCGACAAGAACCGATATGTCATGAAGTATGACGAGGAAACAAGAACCTACTGCCTCCAGTTACTCCAAAAACAAGGTTATTATTCATATCAGTATCTTTCGGAAGACAATAATGGTGAAAAAAAACTTCTAAAAAGCGAAGGCAATTTCTTTGAAACAGAAAACCGCTACCAAGTATATATATACTATAAAAGAATTGGAGAAAGGATGTGGCAACTTGTCGGCTTCCGTCAACTAATTTTCAAATAACCGTTTTCACTCAAAAAGAAAGGACTGTCAAAGCATGTTATGGCGCGACTTCCGCCTATATTCTTCCGGCAGATAACCATATTTCTGCTTGAAGCAATGGATAAAGAATGTATCGGAAGAAAAGTGACACTCCTCTGCAATGTCAGCAACAGTTTTATTGCTCGACTTCAATAATCCTGCAGCTTCCTTCAACCGAGAGGCACGTATGAAGGCACGAGGGTTACTATTAATATTGTCAGACACAAGGTCATAAAACGATAATATGTCAATACCATTATTCTCACTCACTTCCTTCAAAACCTTATGTGTAACCATATTCCTTTCAATATATGGACGAAGCTCTACAATGACATCAACAAACTTATCACTTAGGTCATCATCATCACTTACAGCCAAGTCTTTACGAACGGGGGACTGTATCTCATTCTTGCACGCTTCACACCGTTTGATGAAAGTGTCAAGCAACTTGATAAGTTCAAACTCTTCCAGATTGCATTTTATCCTCAAATGCCCATTGCGAGAGTAAAGGAAAACATTCAAGACACCCAACAGTGCAAGAACAATAATAATAACTATATATAACCCTGTAGTCTGCCACCAAGGTTGATGAATGGAGACACCAATCTTCAATGGAGGAGTCACCCATTTGTCAGGGAACATAGATGCCTGAACCTCTATACTGTAATCACCTGGTTCAAGACCAATTAACGGATAATGCAGCAATCCTTTGGAATCTACAAGTCCGTCAGAATTAAAGAATGAATAAACCTTCCAACTTTCATCTTCCGAACCGACAACGCGTACTCTATAGTACGTCTGAAGAGGACGGAAGAAATTCAAAGCCGAAAAAGTTAATTTTATTGTCTTTGCAAGATAGTCAAAGTCAAGGTGACGAATACGTGACACTGCCTCGTTTATCATCACTTCACCGTCAACCTTCACGCCTGCCGATACTACATTGCCGTTTACCATTAGCCTGACAAATTTGGGATGCAGATAGATAAAATTGTCATCGGAGGTGATGAACATCTTTGTGCGGAACTCTACGATATGGTCTATTGACTGCATCACAATATTTCCATTCGGAAGACGCAAACACCTACCATCTGCAAATGACTCTATTGGAACATTGTCATTTGCATCAAAGCTCATGGCATAATCAACCTTTCCGTTTCTGATTCTCACTAAGGCAATGCCACAACTTGTTCCCAACCAAATATTATGATTGTTATCTTCAGTAATGCAATGCGCAATATGGTTAAGAAGTCCAACATCCTTACTGAGAAAATATTCCTTGGGGTCACCAGGTTTTACATAAAAGACGCCATTCCTGCTACCTTTCCATTGCCATCCGCGGCTGTCTGTGTAGCGACAATATACCCCACTTTCATAGACTTCACTAGAAGTGCCAATATTGTCATCCATCAATCTTGACAACTCCAGCGCCCTAGGGTTATCCCATGTATATACAGAAAAAGGAGACGTTCGAGGCTTGGAATAAAGCAGTCCACGTTTTTCAGTGCCAGCCCACAAACCTCCCTGACGATCAAACTCCAACACGTTAATGTCTGTCAGCAATGTACGTCCATCGTTAAGCATTATCTCCTCGTAATGTTCAAGTTGGCGACTAATTGTGTCATAAGTCCAATAACCGTAAGCACTGGCAATATAAAGAATATTGTCTTTTATGACCATATTGTTGAGACTATAATCCAGCCTCATCACTTCTGACCATATTCCAGAAGAAAAATCATAATTCAAAAGAATAGATTTTCCTTTACCGTTTCTTATCTGATATATTCCTGTCTGTGTCCTTAACAAAACTGTAGAGTTGCAATATGTCTTTTGGCACTCTTTATCATATGCAACAGATGTGGATTTAAATTTCCCAGATACTAAATCAAATGAATCCATCGACCCGTCATTATAGAACAACAATAAAGTGTTATCCACAACTTCAATATCCTGCAATTCCTTATCATTCTTAACTGACACCTGGTATTTTTTCCTGTTTGCACTCAAACGTCCTTCAGACAAAATCCACAAGCGCCCACTGGAGTCAACAAACATATCATCAACTATTCCGCTGACACCATGACTACGAAAAATGGGTTTCAAATCGTCCAAATAAGTCTCTGTCAACATATCGACACACTTGACCTTATGTTTGGATTTGAGCCACATGTGATGTTCATTGTCAAAATACAAATGATAATTACCAGAATACTTTGACAAATAGTAGCTTACATCTGTTTCCTTATCAGGAATACTTAAGAAGTATCCGCCATCGTAAATATTTATATGACCAAGGCAACATATTACCATACGGCCAGAAAAAGTACAATCAAGTGTCTGCGCACTATTGTCAGCCAAACCATTAGCAGCATTAATTACACGGAAACGGCGATCTCCCGTTTTCGCTGTAATTACAAGCGGCAACATCAAAAATATGAAGAAAACGCTTGTGTATATATGTCTATACCTTAACTTCATTGCTTAAAGCTTACCACTACTACTGACTAATCTTTTGCAAAGGTACATAATAAACAGTAAACTACCAAAGAAAAAGATAAAAAAAAAAGAAGAACCATGAAGATTCTTCTTTTTGTCGAGGTGACAGGACTCGAACCTGCGACAGCCTGGTCCCAAACCAGGAACGCTACCAACTGCGCTACACCTCGTTTGCAAGACTCAAGGAAAATCCCTCTCCGTTTTTGCGAGTGCAAAGGTACGAACTTTTTTTGACTCCTGCAAATATCCGTTTATTATTTAACAATATTTTGCTCTTTAAACACATTCTTCAGTATCTGTACGCCACGTTCTACCTGCTCCTCAGTATGGGTAGCCATTAGGGCGAAACGCACAAGAGTGTCTTGTGGAGCACATGCGGGGGGAATAACAGGATTGATAAACACACCGGCATCAAATGCCCTGGCTGTAACAGTAAATGTTTTCTCCACATCTCTTACGTAAAGAGGGATAATAGGACTCTCTGTCTCACCAATTTCAAAGCCCTCTTCCTTAAACCTCCTAAGAGCATATTTGGTAACTCTCCACAAAGCCTCAATCCTTTCAGGCTCAGAACGAACTATATGTAATGCCTCCAAAGCTGCTGCCGTTGCCGCTGGTGTATCTGACGCACTGAAGATATAGGTTCTGCAAGTGTGACGCAAATAATTAATTGTGTCTGCATCGCCAGCAATGAATCCTCCAATGCTTGCCAATGACTTGGAGAAAGTTCCCATTATCAAATCGACCTCATCGGTAAGACCAAAATGGTCACATACTCCTCTACCTTCCTTACCAAAGACGCCAAGACCATGAGCCTCATCAACCATGATAGAGCAGTTGTATTTCTTTTTCAACTTGACAATTTCCGGAAGGTTTGCAAGGTCACCTTCCATAGAGAACACTCCATCAACAACAATCAATTTTATGGCATCATAAGGCAACTTTTGAAGAATTTTCTCCAAATCCTCCATATCGTTATGCTTATACTTCAACTGATGTGCAAACGACAACCTTCTACCGTCAACAATGCTGGCATGGTCACGGTCGTCACAAATTACATAATCATTACGTCCAACAACCATTGCGATAACACCCGCATTAACAGAGAAACCTGTTGAGAAACACAAAGCGTCATCCTTATGTTCAAATTCTGCCAATTCCTTTTCCAACTTGACATGCAAGTCAAGAGTACCATTCAAGAATCGACTTCCTGCACAACCAGAACCATATTGGTCCAAAGCTTTCTTAGCAGCATCAATCACGCGTTGATCGCCAGTGAGCCCTGTATAGGCATTGGAGCCAAACATCAGCACCTTGTGCCCGCCCATTTCTACCTCAGTACCTTGCTTTCCTGTAATCTCACGGAAGTAGGGATACACACCCGCCGCCATAAATTTCTGTGGCTCGCGATAACTCTTGTATCTTTCTTGTAATTGTCCCATTTTTATAAAGGTCTCTTTTATCTTTTCTTGTTTATAGGCGGCAAAGTTACTAATTTTTTGCCAAATAATGTACTTTTTTTGAAAAAAATGCAGCTTTTAGGCATTTTTAGTCCAAATTTGACTATGAAATTGCACAAAAAACGCTATTTTTGCAGTTAAATGGAGAAAAAGAAAAGTATAGTATTCATCTTGAACCCACATTCTGGCACCCAAAGCAAAATGAAATTGCCAGAACTGATTGACAGTACTCTCAATAAAGAAAAGTTCTGTCATAAAGTCGTATTTACGGAACATCCTGGCCACGCGGCCACCATCGCGAGTCAATGTGCAAAAGACAATATTGACATTGTAGTGGCTGTTGGAGGAGATGGAACCATTAACGAAGTAGCACGTTCCATCGTACACTCATCTACAGCCTTAGGCATTATACCTTGCGGATCTGGTAACGGACTCGCACGTCATCTATGCATCCCATTGGAGCCAAGAAAAGCAATAGACATCATCAACAAGTGCAAGATAGAATCCCTTGACTACGGAGTAATCAATGACATACCCTTTTTCTGCACTTGCGGAATGGGATTTGACGCATTCATATCGCTTAAGTTCGCAGAAGCAGGCAAAAGAGGTCCTATTACATATTTAGAGAATGTGCTAAAGGAAGGGTTGACCTACAAACCAGAAACGTACGAAGTGGCAGACGAAACTGGCACAAAGAAATATAAGGCCTACCTTATCGCTTGTGCTAATGCAAGTCAATACGGAAACAATGCCTATATTGCTCCAAAAGCAACCATGACTGACGGTCTTATGGATGTAATTGTCATGGAGCCGTTCACTGCTTTCGATGCGCCACAAATAAGCATTGACCTAATGAACCGCACTCTTGACAAAAACTCGAAGATAAAGACATTCCGTGCCAAAAGCATACACATACACCGCAACAATTCAGGTGCCATACATTTCGACGGGGATCCAATTATGACGGGTTGCGACATTGATGTTCATATCGAGCCTAAAGGCATTCGCATAATCACAAATCCTGATGAGACTGAAGACCCCCGCCAACCCAATCAGATGCTTACGGTTTTCTCCATGCTATTTAATAATATTAATAATGTACGCGAAGACTTAGAAAAACAAGGACGCAGAATACAAGCAATCAACAAAGTGCTTCTTCGCAAGCTGACGGGAAACTAAATCAACACATCAGTTGAAAAAGTTCCACGACAAGCCAAAACGAAATATACTGTTATTCTGAGCATAATGAGGTGCCAAGAACTGCATTCTGTTACCGCTGCCTGCATTTATATGGCTAAACATTATGAAGAATCTCGTGTGCTTAAGGTGCATGTTAGCATATACATCAACAAACGGATAGCCTCCCAGTTCCACACGGCTCTCTTTATTCTGCTGGATAGCATACTGACTAAGTTGCGGACTATAGTCTGGAGCAAAGTATTTTGTAAACCATGTAGCGTCTGCACCCAAGTCGCAGGCTAACACTCCAGCTATCTTAAACCTCAAATATAGGTTGGTGAAGACATTCAGTGACGGAACAGGCAAAACGTCATTCTGACTGCTGTTCTGCCAAGTCACGACATTGTCCCAATGCAAGGGTCCTATTTTGAAATCCTGCATTACCTGAGCTGTAATAATGTTAATATTGCTTGCGCATTGGCTTACTGAAGCTGTCATATTGCTTACACCGGCATCACTTCGATTGTAATTAATGCCAAGATAAGTGTAGTTTTGTATTTCTTCTACCGCAACACGCAATCTTGTATTCGTCTTCTTGTATGAAAAAAGTCCTTCAATCTTTGTACGCGTTTCCTTACTCAAATCGTTGTTATCCCACCACAGGTGCTTTGAATGATAGTGCCTATGTAGGAATGTAGGATGAAGGTTATAAAAACAAGCCTTTGCAGCTAGCAACACTGTGTCACCGAAAAGAGGGAAATTCAAGTCTGTTGAAAAATCGACTTTCAACTGCCCTGCATCTTCTCCTGCAAGCCATGTCTCAGCTGTCAGGTTGTAATGCAAGGTCTTTCCCATCGACTTTACGAGCTGTCCTCCAACACTGACAGTGTTCTCATTCCATTTGCCCATAACAACCATTTTCTCCCCTTCGTTCCCTGTATCTATCAGGTCTGGCATAGTAAACTTTCTCAATTCATGTGTAGCAAACAGTTTTAAGCCTGCCTTAACCCATTTGTTGAAGCCTTCAAGCATGGCTATAGCTAATGTATTCTTGATTTGAGTCAGCTTTGTTTGGTCAAAAATGGAATCGCCGGCATAAGCATTATCGGCATTCCTATCGTAATAGGTCTTATCGTAATATCCTTCAGGAGACTGATAAGCTTGGTAGATGTGGTCATAGTTGTTGAAGTCAAGGGTATGGATAAAGCTGGTCACAGGGACATACTCTTTCTTCATAGTGGCAGCAATGGAGTCCTCTAATGCTTTTGCAGCAATAAGGCTATCCATTTTTTCCTTGCTATCTACCTGCACCCTAGTAGAGTCTGATATGGAATTGTCAAGAGCTGGCTCTTCACCGGCAATTACAGCTCCGTCAGGGCGTCCTTTAGGAGCATTGCCTACACTCTTTTTTTTCATACCACCCTTGTCGTCTTGTCGCTCACCCTTAGCAAGCATTTCCCTTTTCTCTTCGTTTTCCTTCTTTGATTGCTCTGCAAACTTTCTTGCCTTTATTTCCTCTTCTGTCATTTTCACGTCTCGATAGAAACCGACACTGTACCTGTGCGTAAGGAAAAAATGTATGCTATTGTTACGATTCCAGTTCTGCGAAAGTATAGTAGGCATCTCGTCCGTTGCATATCTGTCATCAAAAATCTCAGGCTTTGTGACATATTCATCCTTAGCGAGTCCACCATTCTCGGCAGCCTTTCTATGATAAGTCGTAAACATTGTGTGCATTTTGTAGCGGTCACCATCATAGGAGCCATAAAGCAATGCTCCGAAATGAGAAGTACTTTGGTTACTGTAAAAACCTCTTGCATAGGAGTAGTTCAGGTCGAAGCCAAAACCCATTTTTTTGCTCGCATTAACGGCGAACTTGGCATCTATGTGATCTTCTCCATTTGTCTTATTACCACAATTGTCATATTTGATATTGGTCAAAGGTGACAAGGTATTGGTGAAATGATATGTATCAGGCTCGAACGTCAAATAATCATACGGTTGGACAAAAGCAAACTGGTTAGTAAGCGGCCTGTCTGCTACTATTCTATTTATACGTGGGGTATAATTGTTTCCTATAGTGTTATATTGTCCGTAGAGCCCTGTATTGAATATGGTATTCATGAACAAATACTGCATCGTGTCTGGTTTGGCTGGCGTTACATCACCAAACCTCCTGTCGATAGTCCAAACGCGCAACCCCTTTGGCACCTCTTTATTCTTAGTGGTGTCATTGTTGTGTTTGTTAAAGTTTCTGTTTGTATTGCCATTGTCACCCATCATTGTACCATTTCCGTTAGTGTCAATACGGTCATAGCCTTGCGCATTGGCAAAAAGCGCAACAATAGCTGCAAAAAAAACTGACAGTGTTCTTTTCATCTAAACTTTGAATAATCTTATGGCAACTTCAAAAGTCTTAATTACTACAGCCGTTCCGATAATCCATCCGCCAGTTTCAAGGTCGAACTTGATATATACGACTGCACCAACAACAGCAAGAATCATGAAAACGAGATTAAGTACATTACGTATTCTTAACATCATTCTTTCCTTGTCGTTGATGTTCTCCCGATGATGATGACGCAATTGGTCTTCCACCATCTGGTCTATTTTCTGATTGTTATCAACCATCATTTATTTGCATTAAGCAGTACATTAAACTTATTAAACAGGAAGTCCTTTCTGTCTATTGTCTTTCTGCGGAACTTCCCGCTAATTCTCGCAAGTTTCTGTTTGTTCTTCGTCAAGGCATTCTCGTCGGTTATCCATTCTTCTGCGGTATAACTCTGCGGGTCACGTTCTTCCTCATAAAGATAATGGATACGTATCATGCGCAAAAGCAACTTACCGTCTGAGCACTCTGCCACAAGATTGTAAAAGAATCGAGTCCTGTCAAGTGCCAAAGCCGTACTCTTAAAAACGAGCCATTCTTGATAAGCCCCACAGAGTTCTCCTTTCTCAGGATTATCAATGACCACTTGACTATATTCTGTCTGATTTGCCTCCTTGGTCATTTTTACCAAATATTTCTTGGCAATATCATAAATATCCGCCTTACTTTTCCCTGGCGCATTGATAACAGTCGAAAACTCCACCTTGCCATTTACCATTGGCACAGCCCCTTCTAGATATTTCTGGTCAGGATTGGCTTTTTGTTCAGTGGTTTCCTCCAACTCAATACGTTCCCAAGTATTATCCTGTGCGACAGCAAACACTGGCATCATGCACATTATTATTATTGCTATTCTTTTCATTATATTGTATTTATATTTGAATTATCTGCAAAGTTACAATATTTTTTTCAATTTCAATTGCATAACCAGTACATTTACGCTTTTTTAGCAATTAAGCCCCTACTATTCTCCCAACATTGTTTTCAGCCTAATAATCTCGTCACGATACTGGGCTGCCTGTATGAAATCAAGGTTCTTAGCTGCCTCTTTCATCAGTATTGTGGTATTGTCGATACTCTTCTTTAGCTGTTCAGGTGTCATACTGCGAATGATTGGGTCTGCGGCAAATGTTCCAGGTTCAAATCCCGAATAAGCAGAAGCTGTGTATGGAACAGGGGACACAACCGTTTTATCGTCAACAACGCCTGCTTCACTCCGCAAACTGCTAATCGAGTTCTTTTTAATCTGTTTAGGTACAATTCCATGCATTTCATTATAGCGTAACTGTTTTATTCTTCTCCTGTTAGTCTCATCTATGGTTTCCTGCATACTTCTTGTTATGGTGTCGGCATACATTATTACCTTTCCATTGACATTTCGTGCAGCACGTCCAGCCGTTTGTGTCAAACTTCTCTTACTACGCAGGAAACCTTCTTTATCAGCATCAAGAATCGCGACAAGCGACACCTCTGGAAGGTCAAGACCTTCACGAAGAAGATTAACACCGACAAGGACATCGTACACTCCGGTCCTAAGGTCTTCAAGTATTTTCACACGGTCCAAAGTAGCCACGTCACTATGAATATAGGCAGTTTTTATGTTGTGTTCTAATAGATATTCCGTAAGTTCTTCTGCCATGCGTTTTGTAAGTGTTGTTACAAGAACACGCTCGTTGCGGTGTGTGCGAGTGAGTATTTCATCAGTCAAGTCATCTATTTGGTTTTCGCTACTCCTAACGTCAATTTCAGGGTCAAGAAGACCAGTGGGACGAATCAGCTGTTCAACCACGACACCTTCTGATTCAGATAGTTCAAAATCTGCAGGCGTAGCTGATACATATATGACCTGATTGGTCATTTCCTGAAACTCATCGAACTTTAGGGGCCTGTTATCAAAAGCGGCAGGCAAACGGAAACCGTATTCCACCAGATTACTTTTTCTTGCACGGTCACCTCCATACATGGCATTAATTTGCGGCACACTGACATGGCTCTCGTCAATTATCATTAAATAATCATCAGGAAAGAAGTCAAGCAAACAATAAGGTCGTTCACCAGGCTTTCTTCCATCAAAATATCTCGAATAATTCTCTATTCCCGAACAATGACCAAGTTCTTTTATCATTTCCATATCATATTCTACACGTTCCTTGATTCTGTCAGCTTTGACAGGATCGCCTAACTGCTGGAAATATGCGATTTGATTCACGAGATCATCCTGAATCTGACGTATGGCAATATTTGTCTGTTCCTGTGTGGTCATGAAAAGATTGGCGGGATAAAGCCGATATTCGTCAAACTGCGCCATCCGCAACATGGTCATAGCATCCAGTTCCTCAATAGCGTCAATCTCATCATCCCAAAAAGAAATGCGAACGACAGTCTCACTATAGGCGGGAGCGATATCCACCACATCGCCTTTCACCCTAAAGTTCCCCCTTGCCAGTTCCATATCGTTACGAGTATAAAGAGCCTGAACAAGTTTGCGTAACAGGACGTTGCGGTCCATTGTCTGTCCACGCCTTACTTGAATAACGTTTTCCGAAAGGGCAATGGGACTTCCCATACCATAGATGCAACTGACCGAAGAAATAACGATGACGTCTCTCCGTCCTGAAAGTAACGATGAGACCGCACGCAACCTCAATCGGTCAATATCCTCATTAATAGCCAGGTCCTTTTCAATATAAGTGTCGCTTGCTGGCAGGTAAGCCTCTGGCTGATAATAATCATAGTAGCTTACGTAATACTCCACAGCGTTTTCCGGAAAGAAGCCCCTCATTTCCTCGTACAGCTGTGCAGCAAGAGTTTTATTATGACTGATGATAAGAGTTGGACGTTCAACACTAGCGATGACATTTGCAACGGTAAACGTCTTTCCAGACCCAGTCACACCGAGTAGGACCTGTGACTTGTCACCGCGCCTCACCCCATCTGCCAATTGCCTTATTGCTTCAGGCTGGTCACCTGTCGGGCTGTACTTAGAAGTCAATTTATATTTGCTCATAAATGCAAAATTACACAATTTCGACGTAACAAACGTTATATTTGCCGACTTTTTTGCAAAAAATGGTTGTTTTGCTTTGGAATATGAAAGAAAATCAGTAATTTTGCACACTCAAAAGAAAAAAGCATGAAGAAGTATTCATATATCATACCACTTTTATGCACCATTTTTCTCTGCAGTTGCGCTGCAGAATTCAATCGTGTATATAAGTCAAACGACATTGACTACAAGTACGAATTTGCCAAGGAATGTTTCGCCAATGGCAAATTTAATCAGGCAGTAGTGCTACTACAGGAACTTGTCACTATACAGAAAGGGACTGACAAGGCACAAGAGTGCCTTTATATGCTTGGAATGGCAGAGTTTTGCGACCGTGACTATGAAAGTGCATCAGCCACATTCAAAAAATACTTTTCCTCCTATCCAAAAGGGATATACGCAGAACAGGCTTGCTTTTATATAGGTCAGTCTCTTTACCAGTCCACCCCAGAGCCACGTCTCGACCAGACAGCCACTGTAGGTGCCATCAACGCCTATCAGGAATTTATGGACTATTTCCCGGAATCATCTTACAAGGACAGGGCGCAACAGCGTATGTACGAACTGCAGGACAAGTTGATACTTAAGGAATACCTCTCTGCCAAACTTTATTACAATCTCGGCGAGTACTTCGGCAACTGCACCAACGGAGGCTCAAACTACGAGGCATGTATCGTCACTTCCGAGAACACTCTCAAGACCTATCCTTTTACATCTATGCGAGAAGACTTCGCTATTCTCATAATGAAAAGCAAGTTCGAACTAGCGCAACAGAGTGTTGAAGAAAAACGAATAGACAGGTATCGAGAGGCAGAGGACGAGTGTTATGGTTTCATCAATGAATTTCCAGAAAGCAAAGAACGCGAGACTGCCGAGAAGTTTATCGCTAAATGCAAAAAGGTAACGGGAGACTGAACACCCCCAAGGTAGATAATTAGCAAATACATTAATATATAAACAAGGACAATGGATTACAAGAAATCAAAGGCTCCGGTGAATACCGTGACCCGCAACATCATGGATCTTTGCAATGACACTGGCAACATCTACGAAAGCGTAGCTATCATATCCAAGCGTGCCAATCAGATTTCCGTGCAGATTAAAGAAGACCTCAGCAAAAAGCTGGCAGAGTTTGCCTCATACAACGACAGCTTAGAAGAGGTGTTTGAAAACCGCGAGCAAATTGAAATCTCACGCTATTATGAAAAGTTGCCCAAGCCATCACTGCTTGCAACACAGGAATTTGTAGAGCACAAGGTGTATTGGCGCGACCAGCAAAAGGATTCACAAAACATCAATTAACAGGAAATGATTCAGCGTAAACAGACGTTGTTCATGTTGGTAGCTGTGGCACTGACTATTCTATGCCTTTGCCTACCAATAGGAACATTCTATGCGGAAGGAATGCGCATGGCTACAGAATATAATCTTTGGATTTACACCATGCAAGGGGCAAAAGATTTCACTACGATGCCCTTGTTCATTATTCTACTGATTTCTTCCGCCTTGGGTCTATATAGCATTTTTGCTTTCCATAACAGGATTTTCCAAGCTCGCTTATGCGTACTGAACATGTTCCTAATTATTGGATGGTATATATTGTTTACTGTGTTTAGCCAAATCCTTGGTGGAAGCAATATTAAGTTCGAATTGGAGTTTGCTTCAGCAGCTCCCTGTTTTGCACTTGCGATGTATTTCCTTTCCTACAAGGCCATATGGAAAGATGAAAAACTCGTCAGAGCAGCTGATAGAATAAGATAAATGACTTATGAAAAAGAAATAGACAGAAGCCGCGGACTACAATGACTATCATTGTTCCTGCGGCTTCTTTCACATTATTATATATATACTGCTCTTTTAACGAAAGGAATTTCATGACAGCAATTATGCTCTTTGTATCATTGTTCACCATAGTGGAGCTGAACTGTGAAAACCTTTTTGACTACCGGCATGATACCGGGAAAGACGACATCGAATTCACTCCAGAAGGCAACCGAAAATGGACGAGCTTCAGATACTATAAAAAAATAAACAACATTGCCAAGGCACTTCTCGCTTGTGGCAATGATGGCAGAATACCAGACCTTATTGCACTCTGCGAAGTAGAAAACGACAGTGTGCTTACCGACCTTACACACCGTTCACCTCTCAAAGGCGGTGCCTACGACTACATCATGACCGACTCCAAAGACCCTCGTGGCATTGACGTTGCACTTATATATTGCCGACTGACATTCAAGCCTGTAGAGAAAAGAAGCATAGGGATTGAAGGGAATTTCGATGATACGCCATTACGAGACATTCTCTTCGTCAAAGGCATTATTACAGGAGGTGATACGCTTAACGTCATGGTAGTCCATTCCCCAAGCCGCCGAGGCGGGAAAAAGCAGTCTGAACCAAAACGCGCGGCAGTAATCAATACAATTTGCAATGTTATTGACTCGATTACAGACAAGTCGCCTGACGCTTCCATTATCGTCACTGGTGATTTTAACGCATCATCTTCCGAACTGTCACTGAAAAAATTGGCTCGACACGGAATGACAAACAGTGGAATTGGCAAAAAAGGAACCTACGGAGCTATAGGCAGCTACAAATATCAAGGAGTATGGGAAACCATCGACCACATTTTCCTCAGCCCACGCCTAAACCAAAGAGGAACTGTTTTCACACTGCACGATATGCCCATGCTTTTGGAAAAGGACAAACGATACGGCGGAGTAAAACCACGACGTACATTCTACGGTTGGCGTTATGACAACGAAGGATGCAGCGACCATCTCCCCATCTCGGTAACAATACGAACCGACGAATCAAGACAATGAATCAATGGTCTAGGAAGAAAAAAAAACTGTTTTTCTTGCATGATTGGAAAAATAACTGTAATTTTGCAACCAATTAATTAATGAAACATAAAGATTATGTGTGGTATTGTTGGATATATAGGTGAAAAAGAGGCGTTTCCAATCCTTATCAAAGGTCTGAGACGACTCGAATACAGAGGTTATGACAGTGCTGGAGTAGCTCTAGTCAACGACAATGGTGACCTCAACGTTTTTAAGACGAAAGGGAAAGTTGATAATCTTGTGGATTATTGTAATGACAAAAATGTCACAGGTACGGTCGGCATCGCACATACCCGATGGGCAACCCATGGCGAGCCTTCTTCCGTCAATGCCCATCCACACTATTCCCAGTCAAAAAACCTTGCAATAATCCATAATGGTATCATTGAGAACTATGCACAACTGAAAAACCGACTTCAAGCAAAGGGGATACGTTTCGTTTCCGACACTGACACAGAAGTATTAGTTCAGCTGATTGAATATATTCAAGAGCGCAAAAGCATTGACCTCCTCACTGCAGTCCAGCTCGCATTACGTGAAGTTATCGGAGCATACGCCATAGCCATTTTAGACCGGCGCACCCCTGATACCATCATAGCGGCACGAAACCAAAGCCCACTTGTAGTGGGTATTGGCGACAACGAATTCTTCCTTGGTTCTGATGCCAGTCCAATCATTGAATACACAGACAAAGTGGTTTATCTTGAAGACGGCAATATTGCCGTGATAAACCGTAACGAAGACCTTAAGGTTGTGAACATTCACAACAGGAAGCTCCATCCTGAGATACAGACCGTTGACATCAGTCTCGGTCAAATAGAGAAAGGTGGTTATCCTCATTTTATGCTTAAAGAGATTTTCGAGCAACCCGAATGTCTCACAAACTGTATGAGAGGACGTGTCAATATCGATACCGACAACGTCGTTCTCAGTGCAGTTATCGACTACAAAAAACAGTTATTAAATGCCAACCGTTTTATTATTGTGGCATGTGGAACGTCATGGCATGCAGGACTCATCGGCAAGCAAATGATAGAAAGCCTCTGTCGCATTCCAGTAGAAGTTGAATATGCCTCGGAATTCCGTTACCGCAATCCTGTCATAACTGAAAAAGATGTCGTAATTGCCATTTCACAGTCTGGTGAAACTGCTGATACTTTAGCTGCGGTCAAGTTAGCAAAAAAATGTGGCGCTTTCATTTATGGTATTTGCAATGCCATCGGTTCAAGTATTCCACGTGCCACCAACACAGGAAGCTATATCCATGTTGGTCCGGAGATAGGTGTAGCATCCACAAAAGCCTTTACAGGGCAAGTTACTGTTCTCACTATGCTTGCACTTGCCTTAGCAAAGGAACGTGGAACGATCAAGTCTGACGATTATCTCGCAATAGTGAAGGAGCTACATGAAATCCCAGGCAAGATGTATGAAGTGCTAAAGCTGAATCAACGCATCGCAAGCCTAAGCCGCATGTTCACTTATGCTCGCGACTTCCTTTTCCTAGGCCGAGGATACAGCTACCCCGTAGCTCTCGAGGGCGCATTGAAACTAAAGGAAATAAGCTACATCCATGCCGAAGGCTATCCCGCTGCAGAAATGAAGCATGGACCAATAGCCCTTATTGACTCTGATATGCCAGTAGTAGTTATAGCTACCCATAACGCCATGTACGACAAGGTGCTGAGCAATATACAAGAAGTGAAGGCAAGACAAGGAAAGGTCATAGCCATCGTTAGCGAAGGCGATGAAACCATAAGCCGCATTGCCGATGAAGTGATAGAGATGCCTCAAACTATCGAATGTCTTGAACCTCTTCTTGCAACCATTCCACTCCAGCTTCTTGCTTATCATATTGCTGTTTGCAGAGGAAAAGATGTTGACCAGCCAAGAAATCTTGCAAAATCAGTCACTGTGGAATAACGATGTTTTTAGAAATGACATAAAACTATATAGACAAAGGAATAACATACAACACAAAGAATGGAGCAATTAAAACACGAATGTGGTGTAGCGATGATAAGGCTGCTAAAGCCACTAAGCTACTACCAACGTAAGTACGGAACATGGATGTACGGTATGAACAAACTCTATCTTATGATGGAGAAACAGCACAACCGCGGACAGGAGGGTGCCGGTATGGCTTGCGTAAAGCTTGACACCTTGCCAGGCAATGAATACATGTTCCGCGAAAAAGCCGAGGGAGCTAACGCTATTACGGAGATTTTCAAATCGGCTCAGAAAGGGTTTTCCAACCTCTCTTCCACACAAATTGCCGATCCGGAATATGCGAAGAAAAACCTTGCTTTTGCCGGTGAGATATACATGGGACACCTTAGATATTCCACAACAGGAAAGAGCGGGCTAAAGTATGTTCACCCATTTCTGCGACGCAACAACTGGAAGGCAAAGAACCTGTGTCTATGCGGTAATTTCAACATGACCAACGTCGATGAAATCTTTGACAAAATCACAGCCATGGGGCAATGTCCAAGAATCTACAGCGACAGTTATATCATGCTTGAATGGATGGGGCATCGTCTTGACCGAGAAGTGGAAAGGAACTTTGATGATGCCAAAGAACAAGGTCTAAGGGGGACTGACATTACCGACTACATTGATAACCATGTGAATATGGCAAACGTACTGAAGACGACAATGCCTGATTTCGACGGTGGATATGTTATTTGTGGACTTACCGGTAGCGGAGAGATGTTTTCGATGAGAGACCCATGGGGAATACGCCCTGCTTTCTATTACATTAATGACGAAATTGCCGTACTGGCAAGTGAGCGCCCGGTACTGCAGACAACTTTTGATCTCGAATGTGACGACATCAAGGAACTTCAGCCTGGCCATGCCCTTATAGTCAATAAGGACGGAGAAGCAAAGATTGAAAAAATTCTAGACCGAAGGGGCGAATCTGCATGTTCCTTCGAGCGTATTTATTTCAGCCGAGGCTCAGACCGCGACATATATCAAGAGCGCAAAAAACTCGGCGAGTTACTCATGAAGCCAATTCTTAAGGCTATTGACAACGACATCAACCATTCCGTTTTCTCCTTCATTCCCAATACTGCAGAAGTGGCATACTACGGAATGCTACGCGGCTTCAAAGAGCAACTAAACGAAGAAAAAATCAAGGAAATAGAAACTCTCGACCACAAACCTTCACATGAAGAGCTCAAAACCATACTCAACAAATATATCCGTTCAGAGAAAGTAGCCTGGAAAGACATTAAGTTGCGTACGTTCATTACTGAAGGAAATTCCCGCAACGACCTTGCATCACATGTCTATGACATCACTTATGAGGTGTTGGAACCATATATAGATAATCTGGTCATCATTGATGATAGCATTGTGCGGGGAACTACCCTTCGCGAAAGCATCATAAAAATTCTTGACCGGCTTCATCCCAAAAAGATTGTGCTTGTCAGCTCTGCTCCTCAGATACGTTACCCTGACTACTATGGCATTGATATGGCTCGTCTGGAAGAGTTCATTGCATTCCGCGCCTGCATTGAATTGCTCAAGAAGCGCGGCATGCACTCACTCATAGAGGATACTTACCACAACTGCATCCGCGAGTTGAAGAAGGCGAAAGAAGATATGACATGTCAGGTTAAGGCTATCTACAAACCTTTTTCCGTCGAGGAGCTTAACAACCAGATGGTCGAGATGCTACGTCCGACAGGCGTTACCACACCTATAGAGATAGTGTTCCAAAGCATTGAAGGCCTCCACGAAGCGATTCCTAATCACAAGGGAGACTGGTACTTCACTGGCAACTACCCTACGCCGGGAGGCATGAAACTGGCCAACAAAGCTTTCGTAAACTATATTGAAAACGTATATCAGTACCAACAGAAGTTTTAATTTACAACATAAATGAAAAATGTAACTTTAGTTCTCGAAGACGGAACGAAATTCCAAGGGAAATCATTCGGATATGAAGCGCCAGTAGCAGGAGAGGTTGTGTTCAACACTGCCATGATGGGCTATCCAGAAAGTCTCACCGACCCCTCGTATGCCGGACAGTTGATGACACTCACCTACCCTCTTGTCGGCAATTATGGAGTTCCCCCATTTTCCATTGAACCTGACGGTATAGCCACTTTCATGGAAAGCGACAAGATTCATGCTTCTGCAATTATCGTCGCCGATTATAGTGAAAAATTCTCTCATTGGAATGCGAAGGAAAGTCTCTCCGAATGGCTCATAAGAGAAAAAGTGCCCGGAATAACCGGGATAGACACGCGTCAGCTCACAAAGGTTTTGCGCGAACATGGAGTGATGATGGGGAAAATCATCTTTGACGATCAGCCAGACATCATTCCGGAGGCAAAATACGAAGGTGTAAACTGGGTTGACCGCGTCAGCTGTAAAGAGATCAAACGATACAACGAAGGTGCTGGAAAAAAAGTGATACTTGTCGATTGCGGTGTAAAAAACAACATCATACGGTGTCTCGTCAACCGAGGGGTAGAGGTAATACGTGTTCCTTGGAACTATGACTATACGTCAATGGACTTCGACGGGTTGTTTCTGGGCAATGGACCTGGAGACCCAGACATGTGCGAGGATGCTGTAAATATCATACGGAAACAAATGTCTGCAAGCCGGAAGCCAATTTGCGGTATCTGTATGGGTAACCAACTTCTTGCTAAGGCAGGAGGTGCCACTATTTATAAACTGAAATACGGACACCGTTCCCACAACCAACCGGTGCGTGAGGTAGGAACTAACCGTTGTTACGTAACAAGTCAGAACCACGGCTATGCTGTTGACGCAAAGACACTCGGTAAGGAGTGGCATGAGCTTTTCGTAAACATGAACGACGGTTCCAACGAAGGAATATGCCATAACGATAACCATTGGTTTACCAGCCAGTTCCATCCGGAAGCATGTTCTGGTCCAGTTGATACTGAGTTCATGTTCGACCGCTTTATTAACACCCTACTCAACCATTAATAAACTTACGACAATGAAAGACGATAAAATAAAGAAAGTACTGCTTCTCGGCTCGGGAGCTTTGAAAATCGGAGAGGCAGGCGAATTTGACTACTCTGGTTCACAAGCTCTCAAGGCTCTTCGTGAAGAGGGAGTGGAAACAATTCTTATCAATCCAAATATCGCGACAGTACAGACATCGGAAGGTGTTGCCGACCAAATATATTTTCTTCCTGTTCAACCGTATTTCGTTGAGAAAGTCATCGCCAAGGAACGTCCTGACGGCATTCTTCTTGCCTTCGGCGGACAGACTGCACTTAACTGCGGTGTTGAATTATTCAGGAATGGTGTCTTGGAAAAATACGGTGTAAAAGTTCTTGGTACTCCAGTACAGGCTATCATGGATACAGAAGACCGTGAACTCTTCGTAGAAAAGCTCAATGAAATCGATGTCAAGACCATAAAGAGCGAGGCATGCGAAACGATAGAACAGGCACGCAAAGCAGCAGCAGAACTGGGTTATCCGGTAATCCTTCGTGCTGCATATGCACTCGGTGGTCTTGGTTCTGGTTTTTGCGACAACGAAAAAGAGCTGAACAAACTCGCAGAGAAGGCTTTCTCCTTTTCTCCACAGGTACTGGTTGAGAAAAGTCTTAAAGGATGGAAGGAGATTGAGTATGAAGTAGTGCGCGACAAGTACGACAACTGCATCACTGTCTGCAATATGGAGAATTTCGACCCCCTAGGAATCCACACTGGCGAAAGCATTGTAATCGCTCCATCACAAACCCTCACCAACAGCGAATACCACAAGCTCCGTGCATTGTCGATAAAGATTGTTCGCCATATAGGTATCGTCGGTGAATGTAATGTCCAATACGCTTTCGACCCGCAGAGCGAAGACTACAGGGTCATCGAAGTCAACGCACGCCTTAGCCGCTCCTCTGCACTTGCCTCAAAAGCCACTGGCTATCCTCTTGCTTTCGTTGCAGCCAAGTTGGGCATGGGCTATGGATTATTCGAACTTAAGAATTCCGTTACAAAGACAACAAGTGCTTTCTTTGAGCCAGCTCTGGACTATGTAGTTTGCAAGATTCCGCGTTGGGACCTCTCCAAGTTCCGTGGTGTTGACAAGGAGTTGGGTTCTTCAATGAAGTCAGTGGGTGAGGTTATGGCCATCGGACGCAACTTCGAGGAAGCCATACAGAAGGGACTAAGAATGATTGGCCAGGGCATGCATGGCTTTGTGGAAAACAAGGAGCTTCAGATTCACGACATCGACGCAGCTTTGCGTGAGCCAACCGACAAGCGTGTATTCATCATCTCGAAGGCTATGCATAAAGGCTATACCATCGACCAGATTCATGATCTCACAAAGATTGACAAGTGGTTCCTTGAAAAGCTCAAACATATCATCGACATCGATGAGCGCATGAAAGCAGTCGGCAACATCAACAACCTCAGCAAGGAACAAATGCGAGAGGCTAAGGTTTATGGCTTCACCGACTTCCAAATAGCACGCGCTGTAGGATTGGAAAACGAACTGCAGAGTATGGCAAAGGCAGGACTTGTGGTAAGAAACCTTCGTAAGAACTACGGAATTTTGCCTGTCGTGAAACAAATCGACACCCTCGCTGCAGAATATCCTGCACAGACCAACTACCTATATGTCACATATTCTGGAGTTGCAAGCGACATAAATTTCGAGAACGACAAGCGTTCCATCGTAGTCCTTGGTTCTGGTGCTTACCGCATAGGTTCGTCAGTAGAATTCGACTGGTGTGGAGTTCAGGCTCTCAACACTATAAGGAAGGAAGGCTACCGTTCGGTTATGATCAACTATAATCCAGAAACCGTTTCCACTGACTATGACATGTGCGACCGCCTTTACTTCGACGAACTCACTTTTGAACGTGTCATGGACATCATAGAGTTTGAGAATCCTCATGGTGTTATAGTCTCTACTGGAGGACAGATACCTAATAACCTTGCAATGCGTCTCGATGCCCAAAATGTACCTATTCTCGGCACATCGGCAAAAGACATCGACAATGCAGAGGACCGCGCGAAGTTCTCTTCGATGCTAACTCGCAACGGCATCGACCAGCCAGCTTGGAGCGCCCTAACATCGATGGACGACATCAACAAATTTATCGACGAGGTTGGTTTCCCCGTTCTCGTCCGTCCATCTTATGTACTTTCAGGAGCAGCTATGAATGTGTGCTCTAACCAGGAGGAGTTGGAAAAGTTCCTTCGACTGGCAGCCAACGTAAGCGAAGACCATCCAGTTGTCGTCAGCCAATTCATCGAGCATGCCAAGGAAGTGGAAATGGATGCAGTGGCAAGAAACGGCGAGATTATCGCTTATGCCATCTCCGAGCACATCGAGTTTGCCGGAGTCCATTCCGGTGACGCTACAATCCAGTTCCCACCGCAAAAACTTTATTGCGAGACAGTACGCCGAATCAAGCGTGTCAGCAAGAAGATAGCTGAAGAACTGCATATCAGCGGTCCCTTCAACATCCAGTTCCTTGCAAAGGAAAACGACATCAAGGTCATCGAGTGTAACCTCCGTGCTTCACGTTCATTCCCATTTGTTAGTAAGGTACTGAAAATAAATCTCATCGAGCTTGCAACAAAAGTGATGCTTGGTCTTCCAGTTGAAAAGCCTCACAAGAGCCTTTTCGACCTAGACTATGTCGGTATCAAGGCAAGCCAGTTCTCATTCAACCGTCTTCAAAAAGCAGACCCTGTGTTAGGAGTCGATATGGCATCAACAGGTGAGGTGGGTTGTCTCGGCGACGATACAAGTACCGCCCTACTGAAGTCAATGCTCTCCGTTGGGCATCGCATTCCCGAAAAAAACATTCTGCTTTCGACAGGAAGTGCTAAGCAGAAAGCAGAAATGCTTGACGCCGCACGCATGCTCGTTAATCACGGCTACAAACTGTATGCTACAGGTGGCACATCACGTTATCTGTCCGACAACGGTATTGCGAACTCACTTGTATATTGGCCATCGGAAGAAGGCACTCCGCAGGCCATCGACATGCTCCACAACCACGAGATTGACATGGTGGTCAACATTCCAAAGGATTTGACTGCAGGAGAACTCTCCAACGGATATAAGATTCGCCGAGCCGCCATTGATCTCAATGTGCCATTGATAACCAACAGCCGTCTTGCATCTGCATTCATCTATGCCTTCTGTACTGTTGGTAAAGACGGAATTGGCATTAAGAGCTGGGCAGAGTACAAATAGAAAAATAACAAAAAAAAGCCCAAAAAGTTGTGCGGATGAAAAAAATAATGTATATTTGCAGCTGTTTATGTAAGAATACTAGCTTATGGACTTAGGAAAAAACTTTGAATCTTCGATAAACCGCAGTGAATATAAGATTCTTGTGGTTGATGATGTAGTCAGCAATGTCTTGTTACTCAAGATATTGCTGACGAACGAAAAATTCCAAGTATTGACGGCTAATAATGGTACAAGTTGTATTGAAATGGCTAAAACTCATCAGCCTGACTTGATTTTACTTGATGTTATGATGCCTGACATTAGTGGTTTCGATGCAGCTGTCATCTTGAAGAAGGATGCGGAAACAGCAGATATACCTATCATCTTTCTCACCGCACTTAACAGCCCTTCCGACCTTGTTCATGGTTTTCAGGTGGGTGCCAACGACTTTCTGACCAAACCTTTCAACAAGGAAGAACTTATAATGCGTGTCATGCACCAAATCTCACTTGTTGCAGCAAAACGAATTATCGTAAGACAAAACGAAGAGCTACGCCGCACTATCAACAACCGTGATAAGATGTACTCTGTCATTGCCCACGACCTCAGGTCGCCAATGGCAAGTATTCGCATGGTACTAAACCTTGTCGTGCAAACAGTATCTCCGGATGCCATCGGTCCAGAAATGTACTACCTCATTGACAAGGCGAACAAGGAGACAGAAGAAACACACGACCTGCTTGATAACCTTCTGAAATGGACAAAGAGCCAAACAGGACGACTAAAAGTTGCATACCAAAACTTTGAGGTTATGGACGTAGTGACCGGTGTTTATGGTATCTTTACCATGATAGCCGAGACAAAGAAGATTGCACTCACCATGGAAGAGAATGCCAAAGGTCTTAAAGTAAGGGCAGACAAAGACATGCTCAACACCGTTGTTCGCAACTTCCTAAGCAACGCAATCAAGTTCACTCCAGAGGGCAGCGCAATAGAAATTGTTGTTGACCAAAAGGACGAATTCGCAAAAATAAGCATTCGTGACCACGGAGTAGGTATTTCAGCAGACCGCATAGAGGGACTCTTCCATAAGGGAGAAACAACATACGGTACCAATAACGAGGAAGGTAGCGGTCTGGGACTACAGCTGTGCAAGGACTTCGCAGTGAAAAACGGTGGTGACGTGATGGTTGAGTCAGTACTCGGAGAAGGAAGTACCTTCAGTGTATTAGTACCATTATTGAAAGAAGGAGCAGAATCTGTTTAGAAAATTATTTTACTCAAGCAATAAGAATATCGAATAAAAAAAGAAAAGAAATGAAAGCATTCGTTTTCCCAGGACAGGGAGCACAATTTACAGGTATGGGCAAAGACCTGTACGACAATGATCCAAAGGCCAAGGAGCTTTTCGAGAAAGCCAATGAAATATTGGGCTACAGGATAACAGACATCATGTTTGAAGGTTCTGACGATGAGCTAAAGCAAACAAAGGTAACACAACCTGCTGTCTTCCTACATAGCGTAATCAAGGCAATAAGCCTTGGGGAAGAATTCAACCCTTCAATGGTTGCAGGTCACTCACTTGGAGAGTTTTCCGCACTTGTGGCTGCCGGGGCGCTGAGTTTTGAAGACGGTCTGAAACTCGTCTATGCACGTGCCATGGCCATGCAGAAAGCTTGTGAGAAGACACCTTCAACTATGGCAGCCATTGTTGGACTTGCCGACGACAAAATTGAGACCATCTGCGAAGAAGTAAGCCAGACGACTCCAATCGTTGTTCCCGCCAACTACAACTGTCCTGGACAACTCGTTATCTCCGGTAGTGTTGAAGCTATCAATGCAGCTTGCGAAAAGCTGAAAGAGGCAGGTGCTAAACGTGCCTTGCCACTCAAGGTCGGTGGCGCATTCCACTCTCCTCTCATGCAACCGGCAAAGGACGAGCTTCAGGCAGCCATTGAAAGTACAGAGTTTGCTACTCCAAGATGTCCTGTTTACCAAAATGTTGATGGTAAGCCTCACACCAATCCGGCAGAGATTAAGCAAAACCTCATTGCCCAACTTACAAGTAGCGTACGTTGGACCACTTGCGTACAGAACATGATTGCCGACGGTGCTGACGACTTCACCGAATGTGGTCCAGGCAAGGCACTCCAAGGAATGATTGGTCGAATAGACAAAAACGTCGCTGTTTGCGGCATCTCATAAGCACATTATTTTGGAGCCCGGCAACAACCTGTCGGGCTTTTTTTCAACAATACCAATAACTCATTTTTTCAAACCGCTTCCATGGACAAGATTATCATCTACCAAGTACTCCCCAGACTTTACGGCAACCGCAATACTACCAACAAGCCTAACGGCACATTGAACGAGAATGGTTGCGGTAAGCTAAACGACTTTTCCTCCAAAGAGTTGAAAGAAATAAAAAAGAAAGGAATAACCCACATCTGGTACACTGGAGTCATACGCCATGCCACAAAGACAGACTATTCGTCGTACGGCATTCCTCGATGCCATCCCGCAGTAGTCAAGGGGCAGGCAGGTTCACCTTACGCCATTTCCGATTACTATGACATCGACCCTGACCTGGCTGTTGATGTAACTAAGCGCATGTTGGAATTCGAGTCCCTTGTGGAACGCACCCACAAGCAAGGAATGAAAGTAATCATTGATTTTGTACCAAACCATGTAGCGCGACAATACAAGTCACTCTTCCAGCCAAATGGCATCAAAGGTCTCGGCGATGATGATGATACCACACAAGGTTTTTCTCCCCAAAACAATTTCTATTATTGCCCCGGTGAACAGTTCTCACCTTATTTCGACCTTTACTCCGGAGAAACCGAACCGTATATCGAACATCCAGCCAAAGCAACCGGTAACGACCACTTTGACTCCCGTCCGGGCATCAACGACTGGTACGAGACTGTTAAACTTAACTATGGTGTTGATTACTATGCCGGCGGCATTGGGTTCTTCAACCCCATTCCCGACACTTGGTCTAAAATGCTCGACATCCTCCGCTTTTGGGCTTCAAAGGGAGTTGACGCATTCCGTTGCGATATGGCGGAAATGGTGCCACCAGCTTTCTGGTCGTGGGCATTAGGCAAGCTAAAGTCAGAATATCCTGAAGTGAAAATAATTGGGGAAGTTTACAATCCTTCGCTTTACCGCACCTACATATCCTGCGGTTTCGACTATCTCTACGACAAGGTCGGAATGTATGACACTCTTCGTTCCATCGTCTGTGGCTACAACTCCGCTTCTTCTATAACAGGTGCATGGCAAGCAACTGATGACATCGCCGACCACATGCTCTACTTCCTTGAGAACCACGATGAACAACGTGTAGCAAGTACATTCTTCGCCTCCTGCCCATTCAAGGCAGTGCCTGCACTTGCAGTGTCTCTTCTCCTTCGCCGCAATCCTTTTATGCTTTTCGAAGGAGAGGAATATGGCGAGAATGGTATGGATGCCGAAGGATTCAGCGGCAGTGACGGACGCACCACCATTTTCGATTACTGGAGTTTAGACACTCTCTGCCGTGCTGCAAAGTTCCAACTAACAGAAGAAGAACAACGACTTGCCGACATACACACCCGCCTCATTGACATTGCAAGAAAAGAAAAGGCAGTCAGCGAAGGAGAGTTCTTCGACCTCATGTATGTCAATCCTGCTTCACCCTCCTTTAACCCGTTCCGGCACTATGCATTCATCCGACGCGCAGGCAAGACAATGCTTCTCGTAGTTGCAAACTTCGACGATTATGAGGCAGAAGTCAGTGTCACCATTCCTGCTCATGCCTTCGACTACCTCAAAATACCTGAAGGAATCCACACTGCCACTGAGCTTCTCTGTGGTACAAGACAGGACATCAGTCTAAAGAAAGATTCCCAGGTTTTGGTATTTACTCCTTCCTACGGAGTATCTATTTACAAAATAACGTTCTAATAAACAAACAATATGGACGAACCGATTCTTAATACCCACAACAAGGAAGAATTTCCTCCGGCTCACACAGCCGAACATCTACTTAACCAAACTATGAAACGCATGTTTGGCTGCGAACGGTCAAGAAACGCTCACATTGAGAGGAAAAAGAGCAAAATCACGTTTATTGTTGATCACAAGCCTTCTCGTAAGGAAGAAAAAGATATTGCTGACACGATGAACCAGTTGATTGCCGATGACCTCCCCGTCACATTCGAATATGTCACACGCGACAACCTTCCACCTGAAGTGAGCACCGAACGTCTCCCGGAAGACGTTTCAGAAACGATAAGGTTAGTAAGGATTGGCGACTACGATGTTTGTCCGTGCATTGGCAAACATGTCCGTTCAACATCTCAGATAGGACATTTCGAGCTACTTGGCACAAATTGGGATGAGATGACGCATGCTTTTAGAATAAGGTTCAAAGTAGTACAATAATATATTTTGGGGAGTTAAGGAACCGATTCCTTAACTCCCCAAAATACTATTCTTCAACCAAGAACTTGTTACCTGTCTGTTTCACAAGTTCCTTAGCGTAACGTTTCGGATATCCGGGACGTACTGGACGCTCACCTATTCCGTGCTTTGAAAGCATGAAACTACCATCAGGATTCTCTTTCTTTACCACCATATCATTGTATTTCACTATGAGATAAGTTGCAAGCTGACGCCAACGGGCAATCATCTCATCTGCTTTCTTACATGAATAATCATTAAGAAACTTCGCTGCATCCTCATTACTCATCCGCTGCGCCTTTGTCTCTACCTCAGTTTGAAGTGAGAGGTATGAGTTATCCAACGAGTCACGAACTTGCTCAAGACTCGGGAACATCTGTGCATATCTCGGATAAACCATATTGCTGACCCAGTTGCATACCCAAAACGCATTGTCCATACTGAATGTTACTGCATCAGCCCCAGGAGTATTAAAACAATGTGGAATTTTTGTCGCAGAACAATATACGGGATTGTAAGCCACCATGTTTGCGTCGTCGTTACCAAACCACAGAACCCCTCCAATCTCACGCGGCAACCACGAACGCATCTGACTTACATACACGAATCCGGACTGTTGTGTGCTGACCGGTCGCTCGTTGAAATATTTCTTTCCGTCAACCTCAAACTGCAGTGGAGTCGGACGATAAGGCATCTCCCAAAGTCCGCCACCGATGTCGCTGTCAAGTGCAAACGGAGTTCCTTCATAGTGGTCACGCATTGCCATCTCCAAGTCCTTGACACTCAACTTGCGGTTTGGCACAATCCACAACGGCATAGGTTTTGCGTCCTTAACTCTTCCCGCTACATAATCCACATAGTTGTCCATATAGTCACAATACTTATTGAAGAATGTCCATACACGAGCCTCGCAGAAACGACGGCCTCCGAAGTCCGGCTCTGCATAGACGTCGCAGAAACTAAACTCAGAATCCTTTCCGTTGAACCATCCTTTCTCACGTGCAAACTTCACAACGTTTTTCGATGCCATGCAGTTCTCCTTGTCTTTCACGTTGAACGTGCGTATTCGGCTTTGGTTGGCATGTGCACATATTGCTTCATCAGGAATTCTCAGTGCCACCCACACTACTTTCTTGCTTCCAGCACCACATCCCATCATCTCCATAATCCATGCCTCGTTAGGGTCACAGATAGTGAATGACTCTCCACCACTGTTATATCCATAAGTCTCAGCCAGCGTTGTCATGATCTTTATTGCTTCCCTTGCAGTTTTTGAACGCTGAAGTGAAACATAAATTAATGAACCATAGTCCATGATTCCAGTAGAGTCAACCATCTCTTCTCGTCCACCAAAGGTTGTCTCTCCGATAGTAACCTGCCACTCATTGATGTTTCCGACGACATTATACGTCTCTGGAGCTTCTGGTATTTCACCATGATACTCATTCGAATCCCAGTCAACGATACGTCGCATTTCACCTTCCGCGTGTTTTCCGGCTGTAAAATGACACAAAGGCTGAAACATTCCGTAGTCATCAGCACTATACGTACACATCACGGAACCGTCAACACTAGCCTTCTTACCAACAATATAGTTGGTACATGCCATGGCATAGGTTCCCGCCATGAGCATTGCAGAAATTAAGTATTTTCTCATCATATTACCTTATTATATTAATAATGGCACAAAAGTACATAAAAAAAATGATGCAAACAAATAATTCAATGGAATAATACTCCCAGTCTCACATTAACTATTAACAACCGGCATACTTACGACTGCCATCATCAACAAATTTGTGTGCAAAAAATGCGCAAATCAACTGTTTTGTGCAAGAACTGAATAGCGTATAGTTTTTTTAACATTTAGAAACCACTTGATAAACAACTACTTACAAAAAAGTTACAAAAACACACTAAAAAAAAACATAAAAAAATGAACGACATATCAAAAAAATAGCTACCTTTGCAACGTTTTAATAAACAAATGATTGTTTTACAGATTTAAAAAAGCAAAGAAATGAAGAAATTAGTATTTATGTTCGTAGCTGTTGCAGCTATCTCTTTCGCATCATGTGGTAACAAGACAAATCAGGCTGCTCCTGTAGATTCTGATTCTGTAGCTACTCTTGATAGCGCAGTTGTTGATTCAGCTGCTGCTGATAGCGCTGCTGCTCCTGCTGATTCAGCTGCTGCCGAGTAATTTCGTGCAACACCGAACCTAAAGAGAGAAAATTCCGCTGAGCCAAGCTCGGCGGTTTTTTTTTGCTTATTAATGCCATTTTGACTGTCCCCGTGCCATTTTGACAGAATTGTTCTCTATGGTATGGGGATTGCTGTGTCAATAGTGAAAGCATTAAAGAAAGGAGTCAAAACTATGACATTCGACAAATTCACAATCAAGGCTCAGGAAACCGTCCAGGAGGCGGTAAACCTGGCGCAGAGTTCAGGTCAACAGTCCATCAAGGCTGTCCATCTGTTAAAAGCCATCATGACCAAGGCAAAAGACGTTTCGGCATTCATTTTCCAAAAAATCGGAGTAAATGCCAACCAGGTGGATATGCTCGTTACTCAAGAGATAAGCCACCTGCCACGAGTGCAGGGCGGGCAGCCTTATCTCTCCAACGACACAAACAATATTCTTCAAAAAGCCGTTGACATCTCGCAGAAGATGGGTGACCAATTCGTCAGCGTCGAGCCAATGCTGCTCGCTATCCTTAACACAAACACCACCGCAAGCCGGATACTCAAGGACGCGGGATGCTCGGAAAGGGAGATGCAAAAGGCTATCGAAGAACTGCGACAAGGACAGAAGGTGCAGTCTCAGTCGGCTGACGACAACTACCAAAGTCTTTCTAAATATGCCAAGAACCTCGTCGAGGAGGCTCGTCAGGGAAAGCTCGACCCGGTCATTGGGCGTGACGACGAGATAAGGCGTGTTTTGCAGATTCTCTCGCGAAGAACAAAAAACAATCCTATACTCATAGGAGAACCGGGAACAGGAAAGACGGCCATCGTCGAAGGACTTGCTGAACGAATAGTAAGAGGTGACGTGCCTGAAAACCTTAAGGACAAGCAGCTCTTCTCGCTCGACATGGGTGCTCTTGTGGCAGGTGCCAAATACAAGGGAGAGTTTGAGGAACGACTGAAAGCCGTAATCAACGAGGTTACGAAGAGCGAAGGACGCATCATTCTCTTCATCGACGAAATTCACACTCTCGTGGGAGCAGGTGGCGGCGAAGGTGCCATGGATGCGGCAAACATACTTAAGCCTGCCTTGGCGCGTGGCGAACTGCGCAGCATCGGTGCCACTACACTCAACGAGTACCAAAAGTATTTCGAGAAGGACAAGGCACTTGAGAGACGATTCCAGACCGTCATGGTCGATGAACCTGACGAGCTGAGTGCAATTTCAATATTAAGAGGTTTGAAGGAACGCTATGAGAACCACCACAAGGTTCGTATTCAGGATGATGCCTGTATCGCTGCAGTCCAACTCTCAGAACGATATATCAGCGACCGTTTCCTGCCCGACAAAGCTATCGATCTCATGGACGAGGCTGCCGCCAAGCTGCGCATGGAACATGACTCCGTGCCAGAGGAACTCGACGAGATAACACGCCGACTGAAGCAATTCGAGATTGAGCGTGAGGCCATAAAGCGCGAGAACGACACTCAGAAACTTGCCCAACTCGACAAAGACATTGCCGAACTGCGCGACAGGGAGAAACAGTATCGGGCTAAATGGGAAGGCGAAAGGGCTCTCGTCAACCGTATTCAGGACGACAAGCAACAGATGGAGAACCTGAAGCTGGAGGCGGAGCGTGCCGAACGTGAGGGTAACTACGAGCGTGTGGCAGAGATACGCTACAGCAAACTAAAGATGCTTGAGGACGACATCAAGAATATTCAGGAGCAACTGCGCTCCACACAGGACGGTGAGGCAATGGTACGCGAGGAAGTAACAGCCGACGACATTGCCGAGGTGGTTAGCCGCTGGACAGGCATCCCTGTAACACGAATGATGCAGAGCGAGCGCGAAAAGCTCCTGCACCTTGAGGAGGAACTGCACAAGCGTGTGATAGGCCAGGAGGAGGCTATATCCGCTGTGAGCGATGCCGTCAGACGTAGTCGTGCGGGACTGCAAGACCCCAAGCGACCTATAGCCTCGTTCATCTTCCTCGGTACCACTGGTGTCGGTAAGACCGAGTTGGCGAAGGCGTTGGCAGAATATCTGTTCAACGACGAGACGATGATGACACGTATCGACATGAGCGAGTATCAGGAGAAGTTCAGCGTATCACGTCTTATCGGTGCACCTCCAGGATACGTGGGCTACGACGAGGGCGGTCAGTTGACTGAGGCTGTAAGGCGCAAGCCATACAGCGTGGTTCTCTTCGACGAGATAGAGAAGGCTCACCCCGACGTGTTCAACATCCTGCTTCAGGTGCTTGACGACGGTCGTCTGACCGACAACAAAGGCCGAACAGTGAACTTCAAGAACACCATCATCATCATGACGTCAAACCTTGGTAGTCAGATGATTAATGAAGAATTAAGAATGAAGAATGAACACTCAGCTTTCGACCCAGAGTTCATCGGTTCGCTGAAGAACAAGATTCTCGATATGCTGAAGCAGACGATACGTCCGGAATTCCTCAACAGAATAGACGAGACGATAATGTTCCTGCCTCTGAGGAAGGACGAAATAGCCGATGTGGTTCGTCTGCAGATAAATACCGTACGACGCATGCTCGAGCCTCAAGGCTTCGAACTGAATGTCACCGAGGCAGCCATTGAGGCACTTGCCACCGAGGGTTACGACCCTGAGTTTGGAGCCCGTCCGGTTAAGCGTGCTATCCAGCGTCTGGTTCTCAACGACCTTTCCCGCAAGATTCTTTCCGAGGAAGTGTCTCGAGAGAAACCTATAACGATAGATGCCGAAGAAGGACGTTTAGTTTTCAGAAACTAATGTGAATATTAGAGTGTAGGAGGCAGGCCTTTTGTGGTCTGCCTTTTTTTTTATAAAAAGTTGTCGATTTATTTTGTAGTTTCTGCAACTTTGAGTATATTTGCAGCCAAAATAAAAGCTATGATAAACAAACAACTCTTACAACCAGAATCTATTGTTGTTATAGGTGGCTCCAACAATTATCACAAGCCTGGAGGAGCCATAGTAAGGAACATCCTTGGTGGAGGCTACAAGGGGACACTACGAATCGTCAACCCTAAGGAGGACGAGATACAGGGCATAAAAGTGTTCCACGACATCAGCGAGCTGCCACCGACAGACATGGCAGTTCTCGTCATTCCAGCGCCGATGTGTCCCGGTGCCGTTAAGGAACTGGCGGAGACGAAAGAAGTGAAGGCCTTCATCATCATTTCGGCTGGATTTGGTGAGGAAACCGAGGAGGGCGCAAGGCTTGAGGCTGAGATACTTGACATCTGTCGGAAACATGACTGCGCACTGATAGGTCCTAACTGTATCGGCCTGCTCAACAACCATCACCACAGCGTGTTCACAAAGCCCATTCCACAACTCAACCCGCGAGGAGTTGACTTCATAAGCGGATCTGGAGCCACTGCGGTGTTCATCCTTGAGTCAGCAGTGATGAAGGGCCTGCAGTTCAACTCCGTATGGTCGATAGGCAACGGAAAGCAGATAGGCATTGAGGACGTTCTGCAATATATGGACGAGAACTTCAACGCTGAGACCGACCCCACCATAAAGCTTCTATATATCGAAAACATATCCAACCCCGACAAGCTTCTATTCCATGCGAGCTCACTCATACGCAAGGGGTGCCGCATAGCTGCCATAAAGAGCGGTTCGAGCGAGAGTGGCAGCCGTGCCGCATCGTCACATACAGGAGCCATTGCCACCAGCGACTCTGCAGTGGAGGCCCTGTTCCGAAAGGCGGGCATTGTACGTTGCTTCTCACGCGAGGAACTGACCACCGTAGGTTGCATATTCACCTGCCTGCCTCCGCTTACCTCACACCTCACCTCTAAGTCCTCACTCTCACGTTTCGCCATTGTGACTCATGCGGGAGGTCCCGGAGTGATGCTTACCGACGCGCTGTCTAAAGGAGGCCTGCAAGTACCGCAGTTCACTGGCGAGGCAGCTGAGGAACTGAAGTCAAAGCTATACCCCGGAGCGTCAGTAGCTAATCCTATAGACATTCTTGCCACAGGCACACCCGAGCACCTTGCAACAGCTATCGACTACTGTGAGAACCGTTTCGATGAGATAGATGCCATCATGGTCATCTTCGGCACACCGGGACTGGTGAAACTGTTTGAGACCTACGACGTGCTTCACAAGAAAATCCTCGAATGTAAGAAGCCTATTTTCCCTATACTACCTTGTTTGCATACAGCAGGACCGGAAGTTGCGGAATTCCTAAAAAAAGGCCATGTAAACTTTAGCGATGAGGTGACGCTTGCCGTGTCGCTCTCCAGAATCATCTCAACCCCAAGCCCTGCTCGTCCGGAGATTGAGTTGTTTGGAGTTGACGTACCACGCATACGCGATATCATCTCCAGTGTTGAGGAAGACGGATTTGTTGAGCCAAGCATAGTGCGCCAGCTCTTCGAAAGCGCAGGCATCCCAATGGTACCTGAGAAGGTGAGCAGCGACAAGCAGCAACTCGTGGAGTTTGCCGAAAAGATTGGCTATCCTGTTGTGGCAAAGGTAGTCGGACCAATACACAAGAGCGACGTTGGCGGTGTGGCTCTTAACATCCGCAGTGCGGAACACCTTGCTCTCGAGTTCGACCGCATGATGAAAATTGATGGCGCCCACTCTGTAATGGTGCAGAAGATGCTCCGTGGCAAGGAGCTCTTCATCGGCGCAAAATACGAGACACGCTTCGGCCACGTGGTACTGTGCGGCATGGGCGGCATCTTCGTCGAAGTACTTAAAGACGTGTCAAGCGGACTTGCGCCACTGAGCTACGAGGAAGCCACGTCAATGATTCACTCACTGCGTGCCTACAAGATCATCCGTGGCACACGTGGTCAGCAGGGCATCAACGAGAAGAAATACACCGAGATAATAGTGCGTCTCTCCACCCTACTCCGCTTTGCCACCGAGATAAAGGAACTCGACATCAACCCGCTGCTTGCCGACGGTGACGACATTGTGGCAGTGGATGCGAGAATAAGAATTGAGAA